>NZ_DATMIO010000058.1:0-2028 GCF_035554235.1 Microbacterium sp.
GGCCGCATGGATCGCCGTCACCGCCCAGGACGCCAACGTTCCGCTGACGCCGATGTCGGAGTACGAACGGCAGCTGGCGGAGTACAAGGCGCTCGTGGTGGCGGCCGAGGTTCGCGTGCGGGAGGCGCGCGCCGAGCGCGATACGGCGCCGTGGGTGCGGGCGTGGCTGGCTGATCGTGCCGTCCGGCGGGCGGAGGATGAGCTCGCGCATGTCAAGACCCTGGAGCCTGCGCAGAAGAAGCCGCGCGGCTTCCTCGATCCCCCGGTGCATCCGGCCGGGCCCGCGAGTCCCCGCGTCGGAGGCAGTCAGTAGGCTGGAACGTATGCCCCGCCGCGTACGCATCGCCTCTGTCAACGTCAACGGCGTCCGAGCCGCCGCCCGCAAGGGCATGCACCCCTGGCTCGAGACGGCGGATGTCGACATCCTGACTCTTCAGGAGGTTCGCGCGAGCGCCGCAGATCTGGCGGCCGCGCTGCCGGGATGGACGATCGTCGGCGACGAGGCCCTCGCGAAGGGTCGCGCGGGCGTCGCGATCGCGAGCCGCACGGGCTCGCGCGAATCGCGGACAGTGCTCGACGTCGACGCGGGCGACACCTCCGGCCGGTGGATCGAGGCCGACTTCGACATCGACGGCGAGCGCCTCGCCGTGATCAGCGCGTATGTGCCGACGGGTGAGGCCGACACCCCGAAGCAGGACGCGAAGTGGCAGTTCCTCGACGCGATGACGGCGCGGATGTCGCGGCTCGGTGCCGAGACGCCCCTCGGCCTGCTCACCGGCGACCTGAACGTGGGTCACCGCGAGCTCGACATCCGCAACTGGAAGGGCAACATCAAAAAGGCCGGGTTCCTCCCGCGCGAACGCGCGTACTTCGACCGATTCGTCGGGCCCGCGGGCGAAACGGTCGTCGGCGTCGATGGATCGGAGGGCCCGGGACTTGGCTGGGTCGACATCGGCCGCAGGTTCCACGGCGAGGTGGACGGGCCCTACACGTGGTGGTCGAGTCGCGGCAAGGCATTCGACACCGATACGGGCTGGCGCATCGACTACCACCTCGCGACAGCGGGTCTGGCGGAGAGGCTGACGGACTACCGGGTCGTGCGGGCGCCCTCGTGGGATACCCGCTGGAGCGACCACGCCCCGGTCGTGGCGGACTACACGATCGGGTCTTGATCTCGATACGGCGCTGGCGCGCCTACTCGATCAACGGGTGGCGGTGGATCGATACGGTGATCTCGATACGGCGCTGGCGCGCCTACTCGATCAACGGGTCGCGGTGGATCGACGGTCGCATTCCGCGGCGACTCTAGGATGGGGAGGTGACACGACCCCGCCTCTATTCCGGCATGCAGCCTTCGGCCGACTCGCTCCAGATCGGCAATTACATCGGGGCGCTGCTGCAGTGGCGCGATCTCCAGCTGACGTACGACGCGTTCTTCTCCGTCGTCGACCTGCACGCTCTCACCCAGCCGAACGACCCCGCCGAACTGCGTGAGAAGACGCGGCGCACGGCGGCCCAGTACATCGCCGCCGGCATCGAACCGTCGAAGTCGACGCTCTACGTGCAGTCGCACGTGCCCGAGCACACCGAGCTCGCGTGGATCCTCTCCACGATCACCGGCTTCGGCGAGGCCGGCCGCATGACACAGTTCAAGGACAAGTCGGCCCGGTACGGCACCGACTCGACGAACGTGGGGCTGTTCACCTATCCGGTGCTGATGGCGGCCGACATCCTTCTCTACCAGACCGATGTCGTGCCGGTCGGCGACGACCAGAAGCAGCACGTCGAGCTCACTCGCGACCTCGCGGAGCGCTTCAACTCCCGCTTCGGCGAGACGTTCACGGTGCCGATGCCGGTGATCCAGAAGGACACCGCGCGCATCTACGACCTGCAGAACCCGACGTCCAAGATGTCGAAGTCGGCGGAGTCGGATGCCGGTGTGCTGTGGCTGCTCGATGAGCCGTCGAAGAGCGCGAAGAAGATCATGCGCGCCGTGACCGACAGCGAGGGGTCGGTGCGCTACGACCG
>NZ_DATMIO010000059.1:0-4938 GCF_035554235.1 Microbacterium sp.
ATCAGCACCCTTCTGGCCGTTCCGGTCATCGTCGACGGCGCCCCCCGGGGTGTGCTGTACGGGGGCACGTGGCACTCGTCGACCATCGGCGACTCCGTCGCCGCCCCCGCCTTCCAGGTCGCGGACGCACTCGCGGCGGAGTTCGCCGTCCGCGACGAGGTGCGCCGACGCGTCGCCCTGCGCGCAACGACTCCCCCGGCGGACCCGCCCACGGCGACCTTGCCGCCGGCCCACCGCGAGGAGCTGCGGGCGAGCTATGCAGAACTCCGCAGCATCGCGGCCGGAGTGCAGGACGGCCCCCTCCGCGAGCGCCTGAGCGCCCTCGAGCGGCGGCTCGCCGCGATCTCGGGAGACGAGAACTCCATCGAGCCGCTGGATGTGCGCCTCTCCCCGCGCGAGACGGACGTGCTCGCGTGCGCGGCGCTCGGCTCGACGAACGCAGAGATCGCGAGCGCGCTCGCAATCCGCGAGGGAACGGTCAAGGCGTATCTGGGGTCCGCGATGGCGAAACTGGATGCCTCGACCCGCCACGCGGCGGTCGCACGGGCGCGACGCGCGGGGCTGCTGCCGTAGCCAATCCCGTCCGGCGCTCGGTAGTGTGACGCCATGGCCCGCAAGATCGTGCATCAGCTCGTCGACGACATCGACGGAACAATCCTCGAGGTCGGCTCCGGCGAGACCATCTACTTCGCCCTCGACGGCATCGCCTACGAGATCGATCTCACGGAGCACAACGCCGCGGCGATGCGGGATGCTCTCGCGCCCTTTGTCGCCGCCGGACGCTCCGTCTCGAGCGGCCGCGGCGGCTCGACGACCTCCTCGAGCAAGCGCCGTCGCTCCGGACAGCAGGACTACTCCGCGATCCGGGCGTGGGCCAAGGACAACGGATACCAGGTCTCCGAGCGCGGCCGCGTGCCGGCATCCATCGTCGAGGCCTACGAAGCCGCGCACTGAGCCGTCTCAAACGCCCCTCCGCTTCCGGCGCGAGGGGCGTTTCGCTGTGCCGCCGAGGGGGCGAGTCTTCTCGGGTAACACGTCGCGACAAGCTTGACACACTCCCGGGTCAGTAAGTTAGGTTAGGCAACGCTTACCTGCGATCAACGTCGTTCGCGCTCATTCCACTCGACCTGGAGGCACGTCCGTGAACGATCTGCTGAGCACCTCTTCCGCCGATGCCTACGCCGACATGCTGCACGCAACGACCGGGCTCGTGGCCGAGAGGTTCCGGCGCATCGAGCAGCCGTTCTCGGGGGCGAGCCGCGATGAGCTGCAGAGTCTCGTCGACGGCATCGATCTCGACGGGCCGGGCGTGGGCACCGGCGACGCCGTGCGTGAACTCGACCGTCTCTACCTCGAGCACGCGGTGTGGTTCCACGACCCGGCCTACCTGGCGCACCTGAACTGTCCCGTCGCACTCCCGGCCGTCGCGGCCGAGGCCATGATCGCCGCGGTCAACACCTCGGTCGACACCTACGACCAGTCCACGATCGGCACGCTCATGGAACGCCGGCTCATCGAGTGGACGGCGGGGCGCATCGGCTTCGCCGCGGGCGACGGCGTCTTCACGTCGGGCGGCACGCAGTCCAACCTCCACGCGCTGCTCCTGGCACGCGAGTGGGCGCTCGCGCGGCACGGCGGTGACCGGGTGCGCGTCCTCCCCCGCCTCGCGATCTTCGCGACCGCGTCGAGCCACTTCAGCGTGGAGAAGTCTGCGCTCGTGCTCGGGCTGAGCGATGACGCCGTCGTTCTCGTGCCCGACGACGGCGAGGGCCGGATGGACCCGCGGGCCCTCGGTTCGCTGCTGACGGCGGTTCGCGACGCCGGCCGCCTCCCGATGGCGGTCGTCGCGACCGCCGGCACGACCGACCGCGGCGTGATCGACCCGATCGCCCCGATCGCCGACCGCTGCGGGCACGACGTCTGGCTGCACGTCGACGCGGCGTACGGGTGCGGCCTGCTGCTCTCGCGCCGACGGGACCTCATCCGCGGCATCGACCGCGCCCGTTCGGTGACCGTCGATTATCACAAGAGCTTCTTCCAGCCGGTCTCCTCGAGCGCGATCATCGTGCGCGAGCCGGCCGACCTCGCCGCGGCATCCTGGCACGCCGACTACCTCAATCCCCTCGAAAACGACGAGCCGAACCAGGTCGACAAGTCGCTGCAGACGACGCGCCGGTTCGATGCCCTGAAGCTGTGGACGACACTGCGCGCGCTCGGCGCCGAACGGCTCGGCGAGATGTTCGACGCGGTGATCGATCTGGCCGCGGAGGTCGGCAGCGACATCGCGCAGGATGACGAGCTGGAGCTCGTGGGCCGCAGCCAGCTCAGCACCGTGCTGTTCCGCGTGCGGCCGGAGGGCACGGACGCGGCGACCCAGGACGCCCTCGTGGCGGGCGTGCGTCGCGTGCTCTTCGAGTCGGGGCGGGCCCTGATCGCGAAGACCGTGATCGACGGGCGCCCCTGCCTCAAGTTGACGCTCCTCAATCCCGAAGTGACGCGCACCGACGTCGCCCGCGTTCTGGCGCTCGTGAAGGACGCGGCCGCCACCCTCGCCGAGATCTCGCCCGCCTTCGATGCGGCCCTCGCGGGAGCGGAGGCGAACGCGTGAGCGCGGCGACTGGCATCCACGACCTCGTCGGCATCGGCATCGGCCCCTTCAATCTGGGCCTCGCGTGCCTCGCCGATCCTCTGGCGATCGACGCTGTCTTCGTCGATCGGGCGAGCGGATTCCGGTGGCACCACGGCATGATGATCGACGGCTCCACCATCCAGGTGCCGTTTCTGGCCGACCTCGTGACGATGGCCGATCCCACGTCGGGATTCTCCTTTCTGAACTGGCTCAAGGAGAGCGGGCGGCTCTACCCCTTCTACATCCGCGAGAACGTCTATCCGCTGCGGGCCGAGTACGACGCCTACTGCCGCTGGGCGAGCGAGAAGCTGCCGAACCTGCGCTGGGGGCGCGA
Source organism: Microbacterium sp. (assembly GCF_035554235.1). Taxonomy (GTDB): domain Bacteria; phylum Actinomycetota; class Actinomycetes; order Actinomycetales; family Microbacteriaceae; genus Microbacterium. The sequence goes on from NZ_DATMIO010000059.1 coordinate 2,964, forward strand.
GGTGACTGCCGTGGAGTACGACGCGGGAGAGGACGTGTACGTCGTTCGGATGCTGTGCCAGGACACCGGCGCGGAGGAACAGGTGCGCGCCCGCCACGTGGTGATGGGAGTGGGCACCGCTCCCGTGGTCCCCGCCGCCCTGCGCGAGCTCCCCGGTCCGTGCACGCACAGCGCCGACTACCTCACGCATCGCGAGCAGCTGCGGGCCGCGGAATCGATCACTGTCGTCGGCAGCGGTCAGTCGGCCGCGGAGATCTACAGGGACCTGCTGGGCGGCATCCGGGAGGGCGGCTATCGCCTGGACTGGGTGACCCGCTCGCCGCGATTCTTCCCGATGGAGTACACGAAGCTCACCCTCGAGATGACCTCACCCGAGTACACCGACCATTTCCACGGCCTTTCCCTGGGAACCCGGCAGCACCTCGGCCGGGAGCAGCGGAGCCTGTACAAGGGGATCTCGAGCGAGCTCATCGACGAGATCTACGACCTGCTCTACGAGCTGAGCGCCTCCGGTCCCGTGCCGACGACGCTGCTGACCGATACCGAAGTCGAAACCGCCTCATGGGACGGCTCGAGCTATCGGCTGCGGCTTCGGCACCAGCCGTTGGGGCGCAGCTACGAGCGCGGAACGCACGCGATCGTGCTCGCCACCGGCTACGCCGCGCAGGCGCCCGCCTTCCTCGATCCGATCGCCGATCGCCTCGACTGGGACAGCCTCGGCCGCCTCGACGTGGCCAGGAACTACTCCGTCGACGGAGGGCGCGGGCGCGTCTTCGTGCAGAACGGCGAGGAGCACACCCACGGCCTCACCGCGCCCGACCTCGGTTTCGGCGCGTGGCGCAACTCGACGATCCTCGCGGCGGTGCTGGGCAGCGAGCCCTACCCGATCGAACGGCGGATCGCATTCCAGCAGTTCGGCGTGCCCGCCGATGCACGCATCGGCGCGGAGGCGGCCTCGTGAGTGTGACGACACGTTTCGACATCCGCGTCCGCCCCACCGATCCGCGGGGCGACGCGATGCGAGTGCAGCGGTGGCTGCAGCATCCGAACTCCGCGTTCTGGGGAATGGCCGACCTCGACGTCGACGCCGTCGGCGACTACCTCGCGGATGTTGCCACCGACGTGCATCAGGACTCGTGGATCGGGCTCGTCGACGGCGCGCCGGCCTTCCTCGTCGAGACGTACGACCCCGCCCACGTGCTGCTTGCCGGGATCCACGAGGCTCTGCCCGACGATCTCGGCATGCACATCCTCGTCGCGCCGCCGAGCGGCACGCCCGTGCACGGATTGACGGATGCCGTCTTCGCCGCCGTGATGCGGTGGTGCTTCTTCGCGCTCGGAGCCCAGCGGGTCGTGGTGGAGCCCGACGTCCGCAACGATCGCATCGCGCAGAAGAACGCGCGTGCGGGCTTCCGTGTGCTGCGCGTCGTCGACGTTCCCGACGGCGATCACCTCAAGCGCGCCGCCCTGTCGGTGTGCACGCGCGACGACTTCGCGGCCTCCCCGCTCGGGACCCTCCCGTGATCGCCGCGACCGCGTCGTCGCCCGCAACGTCGTCGCCCGCAGCGTCGCCGCGACCGACGGCGCCCGCCCACCTGACGCCCGCGTTCATGGACATCGCGCAGCGGCACCTCGTCGCGAAGGCGATCGCCGAGTTCACGCACGAGCGACTGCTCGCGCCGACGCCGGACGGCGACGGGTGGCGGCTCGAACTCGACGACGGCCGCATCGGTTACCGTTTCCGCGCCGAGCGCACGAGCCTCGAGCACTGGATCATCGACGAGCCCAGCATCGAGCGCACCGTGGACGGCGTACCCGCGCCCCTCGACGCGCAACGGCTGATCATCGAACTCCAGCCCCTGCTCGAGATCCCCGAACCGCTCCTCGCGACCTACCTCGAGGAGGTCGCCTCGACCCTCGCCAGTGCAGCGTTCAAGGCACACCGCGGCGGGCTCAGCGCGGCCGAGGTCGCGAG
>NZ_DATMIO010000060.1:0-17119 GCF_035554235.1 Microbacterium sp.
CGTCGATCAGCACGGTGGCGCCGTCCCTGACGATGGCGACGTCGTCTTCGTTGCGGCCGTCGACCAGGTCGAACTTGTAGGTCAGCCTCGACGAGCGGCTCGATCGGTTCTACCTCTCGAACACGGTCGGCCAGCCCACCGAGAACGCGGTGGCGCTCTCGCACCTCATCTTCGCGGGCGTCCTGGATCGGCACCCCGGTCTGAAACTCGTCGCGGCGCACGGCGGGGGCTACCTTCCGACGGTGATCGGGCGGTCCGATCGCGCGTGGGACGTCCGCCCCGAGGCGCGGCGCTGCGAGCACCGCCCGTCGACCTACCTCCGCCGGCTGTGGTTCGACACGGTCGTGCATGACGAGCGCACGCTGCGCGCCCTGGTCGAGGTCGCCGGAGCCGACCGCGTGGTGCTCGGCAGCGACTTCCCGTTCGACATGGGGCTGGATGACCCGGTCGCCTTCGTGCGCCAGGCCGGTCTCGACGACGACACCACCGCCGCCATCCTCGCGGGCAACGCCGAGGCGCTCGTGGAGACACGGGTGCAGGCGTGAGGATCGCCCGCTGGGAGTACCCCCGGTCGCTGAGCGCCCCCCGACCCGTCACTTCGTTCCTCGCTCAGGACCCGCGAAGCGAGACGAGGCGCGGCGAGGGCTTCGTGGTCGAGGATCGCGTGGTCCCTTTCCCGGACGGCCTGACCGTCGCGGACGTGCTCGAGAGGGGTATGGATGCCGCGCACGCGCTCTTCGCGAGGAGCGATGCGACGAGCGGCGTTCCCTTGGCCGATGTGCGGCTGCTCGCCCCGCTGGTTCCCGCCGCGATCCGCGACTTCGTGGCGTTCGAGGAGCACGTCGAGGGCGTGAGCGCCTCGGTCGACGGCAAGAGCGAGGTCGTGCCCGAGTGGTATCAGGCGCCGACGTTCTACTTCACCAACCCGCACACGGTGCTGGGCCCCGGCGAAGCGGTGTCGCCGCCGGTCACGGAGCGGCTCGACTTCGAGCTCGAACTCGCCGCCGTGATCGGCGCGGTGCCCGGCTCCGACGGAGCGAACCTGACGGGCGACGCCGCAGCATCCCACGTCTTCGGCTACACGATCATGAACGACTGGTCGGCCCGCGACATCCAATCCCGTGAGATGAAGGTGCGCCTCGGACCCGCGAAGGGGAAGGACTTCGGCACGTCCCTCGGTCCGTGGATCGTGACGGCCGACGAGCTCGCCTCCTGCCTCGACGCCGACGGGTTCCTCGCCGTGCGGGCCGAGGTGTTCGTGAACGGCGAGCAGATCGGCGACGACCTCGTCTCGAACATGGGCTGGACGTTTCCGGAGCTCGTGGCATACGCGTCCCGCAACTCCCGCGTCGTCCCGGGCGACGTGCTGGGCTCGGGGACCGTCGGAAACGGCGGGTGCCTCGCCGAGCTCTGGGGCCGCGCCGGGCAGCTCACCCCGCCGCCGCTGCGCACGGGCGACGAGGTGCGCATGGTCATCGAGGGCATCGGGGAGCTGACCGCACGTGTCGGCCCGTCGGTGCCGCCGCACCCGATTGCCGCCGCGCGCCCGCGTCCGAGAATCCGCCGCCGCGGGGCTACCTGACCCCCGCCATGAGCTTCAGCACCGGCTTGACGGCGAACAGCAGCGCGGCGCCGATGACGATCGCGACGAGGCCGAGGAGCGTGAAGTAGGGCACCTCGTCGCTCGGATCGTAGAACTGCGCGAGCCACCCGGCGATCGCCGTGCCGAGCGCCACCGAGAGGAAGAAGAGCGCCACCATCTGCGTGTGGAACGCGGTGGGCGCGAGCTTGGTCGTCACCGACAGGCCGACGGGTGAGATCAGCAGTTCGGCGATCGTGAAGACGAAGAGGATGCCGACGATCGCCAGCAGCGGCGTGGAGTTTGCTCCGCCGCCTGCCCACGGCAGGAACAGCAGGAACGCGATGCCCATGATGATCGAGCCGAGGGCGAACTTCACGGGGGTCGAGGGCTGGCGGGTTCCGAGCTTCGTCCACAGCGCGGCGAAGACGCCGGAGAGGATGATGATGAAGATCGGGTTGATCGACTGCACGAACGGCACCGGCATCTCCCAGCCGAAGATCGATCGGTCGAGCTGCTTGTCGGAGTAGATCGTGAGCACGGTGAACTGCTGCTGGTAGAGCGACCAGAACCCGACGCTCACGATGAAGAGCGGGATGAATCCGAAGACCCGCGAGCGCTCCGTCGCGGTGACGCGCCGGCTCGAGAGGATCACCGCGAAGTAGGCGATGGCGGCGCCGAGCGTGACCAGGATGACGACCCCGGCCAGGTTGTCCGCGCGGATGATCCCGGTCAGCACCAGGACGACGATCAGGGCCACCGCGGCGAGCGCGATGCCGATCATCACGCCGCGGCGGTTCGTGGGCAGGGGATTGGGCACGACCCGGGACTCTTCTGGCAAGTTGCGCCGGCCGATGGAGTACTGGATGAGCCCCGCCGCCATGCCGATCGCCGCGAGCGCGAACCCGGCGTGGAAGCCCCACGTCACCTGGGCGAGCCCGGTCAGGATCGGGCCGAGCAGCGCACCCAGGTTGATGCCGAGGTAGAACAGCGAGAAGCCCGCGTCGCGGCGGGTGTCGGTCGGGGAGTAGAGCGTGCCGACGACCGAGGTGGCGTTCGCCTTGAGGCCGCCCGAACCGACCGCGACGAGGATGAGCCCGACGGCCAGGCCCCAGAAGCTGGGCAGGAGCGCGAGGGCGATGTGACCGCCCATGATCACGATGGCGCTGAGGAACAGCACCTTCTCCGAGCCGAGCAGGCGATCGGCGACCCACGCCCCGAGGATCGTCGAGAGATAGACCGCGCCCCCGTAGGCGCCGACGATCCCGGTGGCGACGGCCTCCGGCATCCCCAGGCCGCCCTGGGTGACGGAGTAGTACATGTAGAGCAGCAGGATCCCCTGCATGCCGTAGAAGCTGAACCGCTCCCACATCTCCACGAAGAAGACGTGGACGAGGTCCCATGGCTGGCCGAAGAACCGCGTATCCCTGCTGCCATGCGAGCCGGCGTCGGCGTCGGTCGTCGTGCCCGTGGGCGGGCCCACCGGCTGCTGCGCCGGCTGATCGCTTCCCGTGCTCATCACGTCAGGGTAGCGGGAGCGTGCGCGCGGGCGACAGCCGCCCCTCCGGTCCGGGCGGCCGGGGCGCGGGCGGTCACTCCGGAAGGGAGGGATGCCGTTCTTCGGGCGCGCGATGCGTGGGGATGAACAGCGCGAGCAGGAGGGCGAGCAGCGCCCCGCCTCCCCCGAGCAGGTACGTGAGCTGGAAACCCGCGGCCGACGGGATCTGCACTCCGGCCTCGATGGTCGACGACGAGGCGAGCACTGCGCCCATGACGGCCGCGGCCGTGCTCGTCCCCAGCGAGCGGAACAGCGCGTTGAGGCCGTTGGAGGCGCCCGTCTCGCTCTGCGGCACGGAGCGCATGATGAGCATCGGCATCGCCGCGAAGCCGAATCCGATGCCCACGCCGATGAGCAGGTTCGAGACGAAGATGTGCCACACCTCGCTGCCCAGCACCAGGACGAACGCGTAGGCGGCGACGAGCGCGACCGCGCCCATGATGAGCAGGATGCGGGGGCCCACGACCCGCGAGAGCCGCCCCGACACCGGCGAGAGCACCATCATCACGAGCCCCGCGGGCATGATGACGAAGCTCGCGGCGATCAGCGACAGGCCGAAGCCCGCGCCCGTCTCCACCGGCAGTTCGAGGATCTGCGGGAATACGACGTTCGACGCGAAAAGGGCGAACCCCATCCCGATCGATGCGAGGTTGGTCAGCAGCACCGCCCGGCGGGCCGCGACGCGCAGGTCGAGCAGCGGCTCCGCGATGCGCAGCTCGTACCATCCCCACACCAGCAGCACGAGGAGGCCGCCGAGCCCGAGTGCGAGCGTCGGCAGCGAGAGCCACCCCCATTGATTGCCGCGCGAGATGGCGAGCAGGATGCCGGTGAGCCCGACGGCGAGCCCGGCCGCGCCGACGAAGTCGAAGCCGCCGGGGGTGCGGAGCACGCTCACGGGCACGATCCACAGCACGAGCCCGAAGCACACGGCGCCGAGCCCGGCCGCGAGCCAGAACAGGATGTGCCAGTCGGCGTACTCGGTGACGAGGGCGCTGATCGGCAGCCCGAGCGCGCCACCGACGCCGAGGGTCGCGCTGATCAGGGCGATCGCGCTGTTCACGTTCCGGCTGTGCAGCACGTCGCGAAGGATCGCGATGCCCAGCGGCACGACGCCCGTGACCGCACCCTGCAGGGCCCGGCCGACGATGACGCCCAGGAGCGTGACCGAGAATGCGGCGATGACCGAGCCGATGACGAGCAGGGCCAGCAGCACGAGCACGATACGGCGCTTGCCGTACATGTCGCCGAGGCGACCGGCGATGGGGGTGATGATCGCGGCGGCGAGCAGGGTGGCCGTAACGACCCAGGCGGTGTCCTCACGCGAGGCGTGCAGCAGCTCCGGAAGCTGAGCCTGGATGGGCACCACGAGCGTGAACATGAACGACGAGGCCAGACCCGCGAACGCGAGGACCGCAACGATCGCGCCCTGCCGCGGCATCCGCGTCAGACGCCGTCTCTCGTTTTCTTCGCGTGAACCCATCGCTTCAGGCTATCGGCGCGCGGGATGCCCGCGATCCACCGTCGAAGCACGCTGTCAACCCCTGTACGCCGGGGCGCTGCGGGCGGATGATTGACATATGAGCATTCGATCGACGCACGTCCACGCCGCAGCCGCGGAGTCGGGTGTCGGTCACGCCACCGCGGTGGCACTCGCGGCGTCGGGAATGGACACGGGCAGCACCTGGCACGACCTCGAGACCGGACCCGGCACGGAGCCGGTACGCGGCGCGGACCGGAGCGCGTGGCGGCGGCTCCGGGAGCTCTTCCGCTTCTGACACAGCCGGCCGGGTTCGCGGGCACGCGGCGACCCCCGCGAAGCGCCTTGCGGTGCGAGACTCTTCGCATGAGCGATGCCCCCGGTCGAAGTAGTTCTGCTGAGCCTGGTCGAAGCAGTCCTGCTGAGCCCCGTCGAAGCATCCGCCCCCTCACCACCCTTGCCGAGATGACGGAGGCGTCGGCCCTGCTGCGGGACGTGTGGGGCGGCGACCGCGACGCGATGCCCGCGCCGCTGATGCGTGCGCTCGCGCACTCCGGCAATTACGTCGTCGGCCTGTACGAAGGGGAGCGGATGGTCGGGGCATCCGTCGCCTTCTTCGAGGCGCCCGCCAAGCGGGCCATGCATTCCCACATCACCGGCGTGCACCCGGATCTGCAGAGCCACGGGCTCGGGAGGGCGCTGAAGCAGCACCAGCGGGAGTGGGCGCTCGCCCGCGATGTCGGGCACATCTCCTGGACATTCGACCCCCTCGTCGCCCGCAACGCCCACTTCAACCTCCGCGTGCTCGGTGCGCGGGTGACCGAGTACCTGCCGAACCAGTACGGGCCGATGGATGACGGGGTCAACCGCGGCGATGAATCCGACCGGGTGATGGTGTCGTGGGCGCTCGCGGCGCCCCCGGCACCCGAGCCTCCCGCCGAGACCGTGGTCGCCACCGTGGCGGTGCCGCGAGACATCGAGACCCTCCGGCGAGTGGCGATGGCGGATGCCGCGGCGTGGCGCGTCCGCGTGCGCGAGGCGTTCCTCGGCCACCTCGCGGACGGGCTCGTGGTCGGCGGCTTCGACGACTCGCTGGGGTATCTGTTCGTCAGGCCCTGACGCCCGCCCCCGCGGCTCCTAGGCTGGCGGCATGTCCGACTACCGCGCACACTTCGACTTCGCCATCCGCTTCGCGAACGGCGGCGGCCTGACCGGCGAGGGATTCCGCCTCGACCTTCCCGCCCCCGAGATCGCCGAGCCCGACCTCGAGCTGCTGCTCGTGCGTCACCTCGGCCTCACGCTCGTCGAGTCGGTGCGCCTCACGGGGGTCGAGATCGTGGAGGAGGCGCACCGCGGGAGCCGGGAGGTCGAGGCGCCCGTTGCCCGTTCGACCCGGGTCGTCGACCTCAGTCATCCGATCCGCGCCGGGCTCGTCACCTACCCGGGGCTCCCGGCGCCGACCATCACGCCGCACCTGACGCGTGAGGACTCCCGCGCGAAGTACGCGCCCGGCACCCAGTTCGCCATCGACGCCATCACGATGGTCGGCAACACCGGCACCTACCTCGACAGCCCCTTCCACAGGTACGCGGACGGGGCGGACCTCGCGGGGCTCTCGCTCGACACGCTCGTCGGGCTGCCCGCGGAGGTGTTCCGCCTCACCGACGCGGCCGAGCGCGGCATCCGCCCCGAAACGCTGGCCGATCGGGACGTGCGCGGCGCGGCCGTGCTGCTGCACACAGGGTGGGACCGGCACTTCGGGCGCCCCGAGTACGGCGTCGGGTCACCCTTCCTCACCGAGGCGGGCGCCCGCTGGCTGATCGAGGCCGGCGCGGTGCTCGTCGGCATCGACTCGCTCAACATCGACGACACCGAGTCGGGCGGGGAGCGCCCCGCGCACACACTGCTCCTCGACGCCGGAGTGCACGTCGTCGAGCACCTCACCAATCTGGGGGCCCTGCCGCCGCGCGGGGCGCGCTTCACGGCCGCGCCGCCGGCCGTCGAGGGCTTCGGCACCTTCCCGGTGCGCGCCTTCGCCGAGCTCCCGGCGTGAGCGCCCCGGCATCCATCACCAACTTCGGAGAATGTCGCGAACTTCGGATGATTCGGGCCGAATCGCCCGAAGACGACGCGATTCTCCGCAGTTCGTGACGCCCCTGCCTGGGGCCTGCGGCCGGTCCCGGGTATCGTGCCGGTGTGATCCCCGCCGACTGGACCCCGCACCGCCGCCCCGAAGACCGCGAGCTGCTCGGCTGGATCCGCCCGGACGGCGAACTCTGGGTTGCCGTGAGCCTGCTCGGGCACGATGCCTCCGAGCCGATCGAGTGGCTCGACGCGGAGCAGGTGCTCGAGTCGACGGGGCTGTCGTGGCTCGCCGGCATCTGGATGCTGGAGCGCGAGGGCGATGCCCCGCTGCGGGTGAAGATCGTCGAAGTCACCCCCGAGCGCGTCGTCGTCAAGACCGATGACTTCGGGGCGATCGATGCCCCCGTCGAGCAGTACGCGCTCGCCTGGCCGTCGCCCCGGCGACTCCGCCCGGCCCGGCCCGGCGATCCGGTCGCGGCACCCTGGGGTTAGCCTGGGCCCATGCCCATCGTCCGGCCCGCGGCATCCGTCGCACTCGACGGCTTCGAACTGCGCGTGCTGCGGATTCCGCTCGTCTCGCCCTTCACGACATCCTTCGGCACGGAGCACGTGCGCGAGGTCATCGTGATGCGGGCGCTCACCGCCGACGGCGAGGGCTGGGGCGAGTGCGTGACCGGCGCGGCACCGCTCTATTCGAGCGAGTACACCCAGTCGTCGTGGGATGTCGCCCTCCGCTACCTCGTGCCCGCGCTGCTTGATCGCCGCCGGCTCGCGCCCGAAGACGTCGCGGGCGTGCTCGCGCCCTTCATCGGGCACCGGATGCCGAAGGCCGGTCTCGAGCTGGCCGTGCTCGATGCCGCGCTCCGCGCCGAGAGCCGCCCGCTCGGCGAGTACCTCGGTGCCGTGCGCGATCGTGTGCCCTCCGGTGTCTCGGTGGGTCTCCAGGTCGATCCCCGTGCGTTGGTCGAGACGGTCCGCGGGTACCTCGACGAAGGCTACGCGCGCATTAAGATCAAGATCAAGCCGGGCCGGGATGTCGGCGACACGGCGGCCGTGCGCGACGCCTTCGGCGCCATCCCGCTGCAGGTCGATGCGAACTCCGCTTACAGGCTGGCCGACGCCGCGACCCTCGAAGAGCTCGACCGCTTCGACCTGCTGCTCATCGAGCAGCCCCTGCAGGAGGATGACCTCGTCGACCACGCCGCCCTCGCCGCACGGCTGCGCACCCCGATCTGCCTCGACGAGTCGATCGTGTCGGTGAAGGCCGCCGCCGACGCGCTCGCCCTCCGCGCGGCATCCATTCTCAACATCAAGGCGGGCCGCGTCGGCGGTTACCTCGAGGCGGTCCGCATCCACGATCTCGCCCAGGATGCCGGAGTCCCGGTGTGGTGCGGAGGCATGCTCGAGACGGGCATCGGCCGGGCGGCGAACGCAGCGCTCGCCGCATTGCCCGGATTCACGCTGCCGGGCGACGTCTCGGCGTCGGCGCGCTTCTACTCCCGCGACATCGTCACGGAGCCCGCGGTGCTCGAGGACGGTCACGTGCGTGTGCCCACCGGCCCGGGTCTCGGCGTCGAGGTCGACCCCCTCGCGCTCGACGAGTTCACCGTCGCCCGCGAGATCCTGCGGAGGTAGACGTGTCGAGGGTTCTCCGTTTTGCCGCCGTGGCGCTGGTCGCGCTGCTGGCCCCGGGATGCGCCGCGGCGGAGCCGGAGGTGGGCCCCACCGAGGCGCCGCTGCCCGCGGGTGTGTCGGTGGAGTTCATGCAGCTGCGCGCCGACGTCGCCAAGCGCGTCGCCCAGGTGCGGGTCGTCAATGAGTCGGATTCGAAGATGAGCATCGCGCGCCTGGTGCTGGAGGACGACCGCTTCGACGGGCCTGCCGTGCGTGACCGCGCAAGCGAGATCCCCGTGGGACGCACCCTCGATCTCACGGTTCAGCTGCCGCCCTCCGCCTGCGAGGATGAGCCCGTCTCCACTGAGCGGGCGAGCCGGGTGCTGATCGAGTACTCGACGGAGGACGGGGCATTCCTCTCGACCGCGGACCTGCCCGATCCCCTCGATGTCATCCCCGCCCTTCATGCCCGGGAGTGCCTGCTTTCAGACCTGGAACGGTCCACGGCGATCGAGTTCACCGGCTTCGAGCCGTCGGAGCCCGGCCAGGCCGCGACGCTCACCCTGACCCTCACGCCGACGGGCGGCGCGGCGAGCGAGATCCTCGCCATCCAATCCACCAACCTCCTCGCGCTCGGCGAGGCCGGCGCGAGCGTGGACCGGTACGAGCTGGACGCGGCCGTCGCCGAGGGCGACACCGAGCCGATCGTGCTCGATCTGCCGCTCGTGCCCTTCCGTTGCGACCCGCACGCCGTGCAGGAGGACAAGCGCGGCACGATCTTCACTCTCGATGTCGCGACGGGCGGCCAGGCCGGTGTGGTCAACGTCGCGGCCCCCGAGGAGCTGAAGGGCGAGCTGCTCGCGTGGGTGGCTCGCTGGTGCGGGTTCGGGAGCTGAACCGCCCGCCCCGTCCGCCCGGCGCTGCCCGCTCCCGCCCGCGCGCAGCCCGCACGGCGTGTCGGTCGGGCTTTCACCTTCTCTATTGACGTACTCAAGTCTGCGTTTGTACACACGCAGACTTGAGCACACCGGCCGACCTCACACTCAAGTCTGGGCGTGGGTACACGCAGACTTGAGCACCCCCCCGGCCGACCGCCACACTCAAGTCTGCGCGTGGGTACACGCAGACTTGAGTACGTCGAAAGAGAACACGCGCGCCCGGGCTCTCAGGAATCTCCGGCCCGAACGAGCAAACCCTAAGCTGAGCGAATGGTTCAGAGCAGCGTCGCTCCGCAGGATCCGGCCGCCGCGCGCGGCGCCGCCCGTCGCACCCAGTCCGAGATCTACCGCGCCGGGGTCAGCGGCACCAGGCCGGCCGTGCCGATCGACCCCGGCGCGCTCGAGGCGGCCGCTCGCAAGGCGCTGAGCACGGAGGCGTTCGCCTACATCGCGGGTGGCGCCGGCGCCGAGCGCACGATGTCGGCGAACCGGGCCGCCTTCACCCGCTGGCAGGTATGGCCCAGGCCCCTCCGCGACGTCACCGAGCGCGACCTGTCGATCGACCTGCTCGGCCGCCGCCGCCCCACGCCGTTCCTGCTCGCCCCGCTGGGTGTCATGGAGCTGGCGCACCCCGAGGCCGACCTGGCCGTCGCGCGGGCCGCCGCATCCATCGGCGTTCCCTACACGCTCAGCACCCAGGCCTCGTTCCCGATGGAGCAGATCGCGACCGCGGCCCCCACCGGCGCCCGCCTGTTCCAGCTGTACTGGTCGGCATCCGACGAGCTCAACGCGTCGCTGCTGCGCCGGGCCGAGGCATCCGGCTGCGAAGCCATCGTCGTGACGCTCGACACGCACCTCCTGGGGTGGCGCACGCGCGACCTCGACCTCGCGTACCTGCCGTTCACTCGCGGCATGGGCATCGCGCAGTACACGAGCGACCCGGTCTTCCAGCAGCTGGTGCGCGAGCGGGCACGCGCCTCGGCAGCCGGGCACGGCACCCCGCCCCCGGGAGAGTCGGTCAAGATCACGCCGAAGGCGGTGGCCGCCGGCATCCAGATCGCGCGCAAGGGCGCCGCGCTCACCGGAACCGGCCTTCGCGAGTCGCTCCGTTCGCCCCTCCCGCGCGCCGCCGTCGAGACGTTCCTCGAGGTGTTCTCGACCCCGGCGCTCACGTGGGACGACCTCGCGAAGGCGCGCGAGTGGACCACCCTGCCGATCTTTTTGAAGGGCATCGTGCATCCCGACGATGCGGCGAGGGCGGTGGATGCCGGTGTCGACGGCGTGTGGGTCTCGAACCACGGCGGGCGCCAGATCGACCAGTCGGTGCCGACGCTCGCCGCGCTGCCCGACGTCGTGGCGCGAATCGGGGGGAAGGTCCCGGTCGTCTTCGACTCCGGCGTCCGGGGCGGCGCCGACGCCTTCGTCGCGCTCGCCCTCGGCGCCACCGCGGTCGCGATCGGCAGGCCGTACGCGTACGGGCTCGGCATCGCGGGCGAGAAGGGCGTCCGCGAGGTCGTGCGCAACCACATCGCCGAGCTCGACATCACCCTCGGGCTCGCGGGTCATACCTCGATCCAGGATGTCGGGCGCGAGGCCCTCCGCGAGGCGTGAGCGTCGCTGCCTGCCCGGCCGACACACTCCCCCTGCGGGATCGACCTGCGTGGGATCAACCCGATGGGACTTAAGCTGATGCCATGGCTGCCGCTGAAGGCCCGAGTCGCACCTCGTTGCGCCCCCTGACGTCCTCTCCGGAACGGCCGCGCTCCCTCGCCCGGCGTGCCCTCGGGGCGACCGCCGTGCTGTCGATCGCGGCCCTCGCCCTGGCCGGGTGCTTCGGCTCCGATCCGAACGGCGCCGACACCGCCGACGGCGGCGGTGGGGACTTCGTCGACGACGGCTGCACCCACGTGGTGGTGGCCACGTCGTCGGAGAAGGTCAACATGCTCGACGCGCTCGCCGCGGCCTTCAAGGACTCGGCGGAGGCGGAGGCGCTCGATGAATGCGCGACCATCAAGCCGATCAACGTCTCGTCGGGCGATGCGACCCGCTACCTGACCTCGGGCGAGGACTGGCCGAACGAGAACCCCGAACTCTGGCCGACCCTCTGGTCGCCCGCCTCGACGGTGTGGACCGAGCGCGTGGCCGCGGCCGCGTCGCCAGCGCTCGTGGGCGAACCGGCGTCGTTCACCCGCACGCCCGTCGTGTTCGGGATGCCGGAGGCCATGGCGACCGCGCTCGGCTGGCCCGACGCGCCCATCAGCATCACCGACCTCGAGCGGCTCTGCGTCGATCCGGCGGGCTGGGGCAGCGTCGGCAAGTCGGTGTGGGGCTCGTTCAAGATCTCGAAGACGAACCCCAACACGTCGACCACGGGACTTTCCGCCATCCTCATGCAGTCGTACGAAGCCGCCGGCAAGACCGACGCGCTGACCTCCGACGACGTCACGGCGGCCGCGGCGTTCTCGCAGTCGTTCGAGGAGTGCGTCATCCACTACGGCGACACGACCGGCAAGGTGCTCACGACGCTGTACGACGAGACGCAGAACGGCGCCGGCGGATCGGGGTATGTCTCGGCCGTCGCGCTCGAGGAGACCTCGCTGCTGAACTACAACCAGGGCAACCCCGATTCCCACACAGTGCAGCCGGGTGAGTCGCTGACGCCCCCGAAGGAGAAGCTCGTCGCGATCTACCCCGAGGGCGGGTCGATGTGGTCGGACAATCCGGTCACCGTGCTCGGCGCCGAGTGGGTGACCCCCGAGAAGAAGGAGGCGGGCGCGGCCTTCGCCGCCTTCCTGCAGACCGCGGCGGCGCAGAAGATCCTGCCCCAGTACGGTTTCCGGCCGCTCGATGAGTCGGTGCCACTCGGCAAGCTCTTCACGGCGGAGTACGGCGTCGACCCGGCCAAGCCCGTCGTCACCCTGCCGCGCCCCGAGGTCGACGTGGTCTCGACCGCGATCGACCAGTGGACGCAGATCCGCAAGCCGTCATCGGTGCTCGAGCTGATCGACATCTCGGGCTCGATGGACGAGGCGATCGGCGACGGCCGCTCGAAGCTCGACGGGGCCATCGAGGGCGCGCAGGCCACGCTCGGCCACTTCCGCTCGACCGACCAGATCGGCGTCTGGGCATTCACGACCGGCGTCGAGTCGGCTGCCGGCCGCAACATCGTCGTGCTGCGCGATGTGTCGCCGCTCGCCTCCGACCGAGAATCCCTCGATACCTCGCTCGATGACCTCCACTTCGCCGACCGTCAGGGAACGCCGCTCTACGATTCCCTCGCCCTCGCCTACGACGAGATGGTGAAACGGGCCGAACCCGGCCGGATCAACGCGGTCGTCGTCCTGTCGGACGGCCAGGACACCGACTCGACGATGTCGCTCGACTCGCTCATCGCGAAGATCGGCAAGGCCTCGGAGGGCGGCGACGCCGCGCCCGTGCGCATCTTCCCGATCGCGTACGGCGAGGGCGCCGACACGACGGCGCTGCGCCGCATCGCCGAGGCGACCGGGGGGCAGTGGTTCGACGCATCCGACGCCGCGAAGATCGATCTCGTGTTCGCCTCCGTCGTCAACAACTTCTGAGCCGAGGGGGCGACGCATGCACGACACGGTCGCCGCGGCGGCGGGCTACGTGGATGACGCGGCCGAAGCGCTCGCCGAGGGCTCGGTGTACGTCTCGCGAGAGGTGGGCGACGCCGGCGAACTCGAGAACGCGCTCGAGCAGCAGATCGGCGACGCCTCGGTGGGCGTCGCGGTCTTCTCCGACAACGCCGCGCTCGAGGCATCCGGCCCCGAGATCGTCGCCCAGCTCGCCCAGCAGACGGGCTACGACACGATCATCGTCGCGGTCGGTGACGACCTCTCGGCGGGTTCGCGGGCGCTCGATTCCGGCGAGGCGATGCGCATCGCCAACGAGGCAGAATCCTCGGCGGACAGCCTCGAGGGCGCGCTGACGGAGACGGTCCAGACCGTGCTCGCCGAGTCCGCACCGGCGCCCGTCGTCGAAGATCCCGGTGCCGGCGGGCTGATCATCGGGGTCGGCGTGGCCGCCGCGGTCGTCGTCGCGGGAGTCCTGACGATCGTCGGCGTGCGGCGCGCCCGCTCCCGCGCGAGCGAGGGCGCCCGCGGGATTCCCCCCGCGATCAGGGCGAAGGTGCAGGCCCTCGGCGCCGAGCGCAATTCCTACGCGGCGGCCGCGGCTGCAGGCCTCGCGGGCGCCGGCGAGGTCGCGCAAGACATCGACGCCATCGCCGCGAACGTCACGCACCTGTTCACCCGGCTCGACAAGAAGGGCGCCGAGGATCAGCGCCACCTCGCCGAGACCGAGTACGGCGACAAGCTCGGCAAGCTGGCTGCGGCCCTCGACCGCGACTATCTGCTCGACATCCTCACCAACCCCCACCTGTGGGATGACCCGGCCGACCGGGCGCGCGAGGTGCGCGACGCCGTCGACGCCGTGTCGGAGCAGCTCATCGAGAACATCAAGCAGGTCAACGCCCGCCGGGCCCTGCACTTCCAGGTGTCGCTCGACACTCTGATCGGTCGCCGCAAGGAGCTCCAGGACTGGGATCGCGAGTTCCATCGCACCGCCGACGGCGGCGAGCCACCCGCCTCCTGACCGGGCGGGCGGCCTCCCCGACCCGCCTAGAATTGTGCGATGTGCCGGAATCCCGGCGACCCCCCGACCATTGGAGCCACCGTGGCCGAGCTCTCCCGCCTCGACAAAGTCATCGCCCTCGCCCGTCACCGCGGGTTCGTCTTCCAGGCGGGGGAGATCTACGGCGGATCGCGCTCGGCATGGGACTACGGCCCGCTCGGCACCGAGCTCAAGGAGAACATCCGCCGCCAGTGGTGGCAGACGTTCGTGCGCGGGCGCGGCGACATGGTCGGCCTCGACTCGTCGATCATCCTGCCCAAGCGCGTGTGGGAGGCCTCCGGCCACATCGCGACCTTCAGCGACCCGCTCGTCGAGTGCCTGAGCTGCCACAAGCGGTTCCGTGCCGACACCCTCGTCGAGGACTTCGAGGCCCGCAAGGGCCGCGCCCCCGAGGGCGGGCTCGCCGGCGTGCCATGCCCGAACTGCGGCACCCGCGGCCAGTACACCGAGCCGAAGGCGTTCTCGGGCCTGATGAAGACCTACCTCGGCGTCGTCGATGACGAGTCGGGCGTGCACTACCTCCGGCCCGAGACGGCCCAGGGCATCTTCGTCGACTTCAACAACGTGGTCACGGCGTCCCGCAAGAAGCCGCCGTTCGGCGTCGGCCAGGTCGGCAAGGCGTTCCGCAACGAGATCACCCCCGGAAACTTCATCTTCCGCACGCGCGAGTTCGAGCAGATGGAGATCGAGTTCTTCACGCCGCCGGCTGATGCCGACGAGTGGTTCGCGCACTGGGTGGAGGCGTGCTGGAACTGGTTCATCGACCTCGGTCTCAGCGAGGCGAACCTCCGTCGCTTCGACGTGCCCGAGCACGAGCGCGCGCACTATTCGGCCGGCACGATCGACATCGAGTACAACTTCGGCTTCGCCGGATCGAGCTGGGGCGAGCTCATGGGGGTCGCCAACCGCACGGACTTCGACCTGAAGAACCATTCCGAGGCCTCGGGCGTCAGCCTCTCGTACTTCGACCAGGCCTCCGGCGAGCGCTACATCCCGTACGTGATCGAGCCCTCCTTCGGCCTCACCCGGTCGATGATGGCGTTCCTCGTCGAGGCCTATCACGAGGAGGAGGTGCCGAACGCGAAGGGCGGCACCGACATCCGCACCGTCCTGAAGCTCGACCCGCGCATCGCCCCCGTCAAGGTGGCCGTGCTGCCGCTCTCGCGCAACGAGCAGCTCTCGCCGATCGCGCGGGAAGTCGGCCAGTCGCTGCGTGCGAGCTGGAACGTCGACTTCGACGACGCGGGTGCGATCGGGCGCCGCTACCGTCGCCAGGACGAGGTCGGTACGCCGTTCTGCGTGACGATCGACTTCGAATCGCTCGAAGACCGCGCCGTCACCGTCCGCGATCGCGACACGATGGCGCAGGAGCGGGTGCCGCTCGAGGGCCTGCACGCGTACCTCGCCGAGCGCCTGCAGGGCGCGTAGCGCGTCAGCCGGTGACGGTGATCTCGGCGTAGTCCGCGTCGCCGTCGACGACGCTGCGCCAGGATGCCGCGACGATGCCCTCGAGCACGTCGAGGTCGACCTTGCCGAGGTCGCTGACGTACAGGCATCCGACGCCCGTCTTGTGGGGCCCGAGGGCGGCGAGGGCGTCGCGGTGCGCGCCGACTCCGTCGAGCAGGTAGATCGTCGTCGCGGTCTTGCGCGGCGCGAACCCGACGATGGGGCAGTCGCCCTCGTTGCCGGTGGGATAGCGGTAGTGGCACGACCCGAACCCGACGATGCCGCCCGACCACACTTCGGGCTCGCGCCCGGTCAGCTCGCGCAACAGGTCGACCATCGCCTGGCCGTCGCGCCGTCGCGCGGCCGGCGTGACCCTCGCGAGGTGGGCTCCGACATCCTCGCCCGTCCGCTTCACGCCGAGACCCCCTTGGCCGCGGCCTTCACGGCCCGCTTGTGCTCGCGCACCTTCGTGAGCGAGTCGGGTGAGACGATATCGGCGACGCTGCGGTACGAGCCCTCTTCGCCGTAGGGGGCGGATGCCTCGCGCCACCCCGCCCCGGCGAAACCGCACTGCTTGCCGAGCAGGGCGAGGAAGATCTTCGCCTTCTGCTCGCCGAATCCGGGGAGCGCCTTGAGGCGGCGGAGCACCTCCGGCCCGTCGGGCTCTCCCCGCGTCCAGATGGCCGCGGCCTCGCCGCCCCAGTTGTCGCGGATGTCGGCGCACAGCGCCTGCACACGCGCGGCCATCGACCCCGGAAAGCGGTGCACCGACGGGGTGATCTTGAAGGCCTCCGCGAACGCCTCGGGGTCGAAGGCCGCGATCTGCGCCGCGTCGATTCCGCCGATGCGCTCCTGGATCTTGCGTGGTCCGGCGAACGCCGTCTCCATCGCGACCTGCTGGTCGAGCAGCATCCCGATGAGGAGGGCGAGTGGATCGTCGGTGAGGAGCGCGTCGGCGGCGGCATCCCCGGTGATGTGAAGCGTCATGTCTCCAGTGTGGCACCGGGGTGCGGGCGCGACCCACCCCTGCGAGCGCGGGGCTCAGCCGGCGGCGCGCTCGGTGCCGGCGTCGTCGGCCTCCTGCTCGGCGACCTCGATGCCGAAGAGCGCGCCGAGGGCGTCGACGTAGTCGTCGGCACGGCCCGCGTCGGCGAGCTCGTGCGCGCGAACGGTGGGGGTGTGCAGCAGCACGCCCACGAGGTGGCGGAGCGCCTGCTCGGTGCGACCGTCGTCGTCGCCGCGCGCGTTCACACGGGCGATCTCCGCCTCGAGCAGGCCGAACGCGTGCTCGCGCAGCGCGACGACGGCGGGAGTGATGCTCTGGCGCTCGCCGACGACGGCGAAGCGCCGGGCCGCTTCGCTGACGACCTCGCGGGCGGCATCCGTCGCGTGCAGCTCCTCGAGGGGCGCGTGCAGGCGGATGGTCTCGAGATCGAGCAGGGCGATGCCGGCGATGTTCGAGACGTCGGGGTCGACATTGCGAGGAAGGCCCAGGTCGATGATGAGCGAGCGGTGCGTGGATGCCGCGTCACGGCCGATCGCGAGGGCGCCGCTCAGAAGCGTCTCTGCCGACAGCACGGGGCTCTCGGCGCTCGTGCACGTCACGATGAGGTCGGCGCCGGCGGCCGCGGCCGCGTAGGCACCGGCAGCCACCGAGCGGATCCCGTGCTTCGTCGCGAACTTCGCCGCACGGCCGGACGGCGAATACACCTGGATGTCGGTGGCCCCGTGATCTCGGAGCGCCGCGAGCGTCGCGGCGGCGTAGG
>NZ_DATMIO010000061.1:0-4321 GCF_035554235.1 Microbacterium sp.
CGAGTCGTCGTCGAGCCCGCGGATCAGTCCCTCGGCGAGCGGCGCGGCCAGCACCGCGCGGGCGTCGCCGACGAGGCGAGCGACATGGGCGGCGAGGTTTTGCATACCCACAGTCTCACAGTGACCACCGACATTCGAGACCCCGGAACCAAGCGCTGATCGGGCATTCTGTGGATAACTCCAGCCTGGGGAGGAAGCGGTGGCGATGCGAGGTTCGCGGGCAAGAGTAAGGGCCGGTCGGAGAGGCTTCCAACCGGCCCTTGTCCCTTGCACCAAGAGTGTCCTGCAATCACATGTCGGTAGCTGCCACAGCAAAACAACTACCGTGCTTGCACTCTATAACGACAAGGTAACGGAAGGGAAGAGGCGGCCGTTATCTTTTTGTGATTCTTTCGCAAGGTGCTCGGCAGGTGCCCTGGCGATTCGTCTCAGCCCGCCGCGGCGGCGATCTCGTTGGGGGTGACCTCGAGTTCGCTGGTCGCCACGATCTCGCCCGTGGTGAGATCGAAAGCGTGGATGCTGTTCGCGGCCGGCTCGGTGACGTACGCGATGTCGCCGGAGACCACGATGGCGGGGTGCGGGTCTTGCCACTCGGCCGGGCCCTCCCATGCCTCGATGACCGGGAACGCCTCGATGATCTCGCCCGTCGCGGGATCGAGCACATGGATCGAGCCGTCGGTGGCGAGGATGTAGGCGAGGTCGTTCGGTCCACGGGCGACGTCGCGGAAGGTGTACTCGACGCCCTCCGGAAGGTCTACCACCTCGAGGGTCCGAGCGGCGGTGTCGATCAGCGTGACGGCGCTGAGCAGATAGCCTTCGGCGTCCGGGTCGTTCTTGTAGTCGCCGACGACGATGGGGCTGGTCTCGCTGACGTAGGCATTGCCCACGCGACCATAGGGCTGGTCGGGTGCGGCGAGCTTGACGATCTCACCGTCGGTATAGACGATGGCGCCGTTCTCGCAGCCGAAGACGACGGCTTCGTTCTCGGCTGTGCCTTCGCCGTGCACGCCGGGGCACTGGTCGCTTTCGGCGATCAACGCGCCGGTCGTCTCGTGCACCGAGATACCGCTTCTCCCCTCGGCATTCCCGACGGTGGTGAGGAAGGTCCCGTCGTCGAGGAGGACAGAGACGCCGTGGTGCGCCTCGACGCCTTCGATCGTCTCGACCTCTGGCCGTTCTTCGGATGCCGCGAGGGCGGCCGTGTCGAAGACGGTGGTGTCGCTGGTTCCGTCCGCGTAGAGGATGGTCTTGCCGCCGTGCCGGACGACGTGTCCGGGTGCATTTGCTTCGAAGATGATGTCCGTCAGCGCGGGTTCGCCGGGCGTTCCGGCGGCGGTATCGAGCACCTGGAAGCCTTCGCTCATGGTGACCATGACGTGCCGGTCATCACCCGCGGGGTTCAGCCTGGTGAACTCTTCCGAGTCCAGGTCGGCGACGACATTGAGGGACTGCCCGTCGAGCACGAGGATGCCGCCTTCGTAGGCGACCGCGACGCGGGCGCCGGACTCGGTGGCAGGAATCGAGCTGCTGCCGCTCTCGGGCGCGGAGCCCGCGTCGTCGCCTGAGGAGCAAGCGGCGAGCGTCGCGACCGCTCCGATGGCGAGGGCGGTCATGCCCGCGCGGCGAATGTGGGAGGTGCGCATGGATTCTTCTTTCTTCTGGTGTGGCTGGGTGCTCAGGGGAAGAGGATGCTGGTGGACGCCACGACAAGCGGAATGTCGTTCAACGTCCCGTCTCCGCCGTGAACGTCGGCGAGCCGACGGTGTCGAAGGCGCGTGCGATGCGTGCGTTGTCGACGAAGTCGATCTCATACAGCCGTCGCTCGACAGGCCCGCTGAGGTAGGCCCGCTGCTGGTCGGCGATCAGTGCGGGAACATGGCCTGCCGCGATGGAGTCGGCGACGAGCGGTGCGGTCTCGGCGAGGATTGCGCCGTCCTCGCCGTTCAACACGAGCATTCGACCGTCGGCGGCCAGCGCGAGCACGTGCTCGTCGTCGTCGTCGACCGCGGTCACACCCACGAGCGGCGCCGGGGCGGGCAGGAGCGTCCATGATCGCTCCCGGGTGTCGAGCAGCCAGACGCCGTCGGTGTCGGCGAGGGATGCGACTGCCGGGCGTCCCTCGCGGTTGGTGAACGCGGTCGCCGCTGCCGCCGTCGTACCGGCGGGATACGGGATCCGCTCGAGCGTGAGTTCTCTCTGCTGCACCGTGGCGAGCAGGGCGCCGTCGCGGCATCCGATCACCGCACCGACGCGGGTCGCGATGGTTCCGGCGGCGTCGACGCAGGGTTCTTCGAGGCCGGTCGGTTCGCCGTCGGAGGTGTAGGCGGCGACAGACGCGGTGGCGCCGTTCTCCGCTCGGGTGACGAGCGCGAACGAGCCGATCGGCACGACCATTCCGTTGTGCGGGGAGGTGTGGAGCCGGAACCGCTCGACCAACTCACCCTCCGACAGCGCTTCGGTGTCGAGCAGCACGGCGTCACCCGAGTCGGCGAAGAACACGCCGGTGCCGCCGGTGCTCGACAGGTTCGTCGTCGCAACGACCGCCGGACCGTCGCCCTCCAGCGGCCCGAGAAGACGCGGATCGGACCGGTAGTAGTGGGAATGGTCGCCGTGATCCCACGTCCATGCTCCGCTGTCGACGATCTCGATGCCCGCCTTCGTCTGTG
The DNA here is from genome assembly GCF_035554235.1 of Microbacterium sp. GTDB lineage: Bacteria > Actinomycetota > Actinomycetes > Actinomycetales > Microbacteriaceae > Microbacterium. The sequence continues at coordinate 2,667 of NZ_DATMIO010000061.1, forward strand.
CGAACAGGTACCGACCATCCGTGGTCACCGCAGTCGGTGCGCCGACGGTGCCGAGGTCACTGACGCTTTCGTCGAGCAGGTCGAGGTGGGTCACCGTCCCGGCCGCGTCGATGGTCGTGAGACCGAGCGGGGGCTCGGCGGTTTCGGCCGCGTCGGCCACAACACCCTGACCTCCCGCGGCGGGGCCTTGGTTCGACGTGTCGGGGGGGACGGCTGCGGGGTCACCGGCGCAGGCGGCAAGGGTCAGGCTGATCGCGCCGGCGGCGGTGAGACGGAGGAGGCGGGAGCGCAAGGAGGTCCTGCCAGCCCATCGGTGAGAGGTGGTCACGCATCCGACCGTAGCCATAATGAGAATGATTCTCAAACTCATGAACTCGCGCCGGACCGAGGCACGTCCCTGGAGTTGCACTGAGGACGCACATTCTCTACGTGTAGATGTGAGGGAATGAGAATGCTCGTTCCCGTCATCGAATGAGGGAGAACCATGGGTTACATCACCGTCGGCACCGAGAACTCGACGCCGATCGAGCTGTACTACGAGGACCACGGGTCGGGTCAGGCCGCCGTCCTCATCCACGGCTACCCGCTCGACGGGTCGTCGTGGGAGCGCCAGGCCCGTGAGCTGCGCGCCGCCGGCTACCGGGTGATCACCTACGATCGCCGCGGCTTCGGCAAGTCGTCCAAGGTCGAGACCGGCTACGACTGCGACACCTTCGCGCGCGACCTCGACGTCGTGCTCACGACCCTCGACCTCACCGACGTGATCCTCGTCGGCTTCTCGATGGGCACCGGCGAGCTCGCGCGCTACGCCACGCTCTTCGGCACCGATCGAATCGCCAAATTCGCCTTCCTGGCCTCGCTCGAGCCGGGCATGCTCGGCCAGGGCGTGCCGCAGTCGGTCTTCGACGGCATCGCTGCAACGGCGAAAGCCGACCGCTTCGCCTGGTTCACGCAGTTCTACAAGGACTTCTATAACCTCGACGAGAACCTCGGCACCCGAATCTCACAGGAAGCGGTCACCGCGAGCTGGAACACCGCGGTCGGCAGCGCTCCGGTCGCCGCATACGCGGTCGTGCCGACCTGGATCGAGGATTTCACGGCGGACATCGCGGCGGTGAAGGCGAGCGGAAAGCCTGCGCTCATCGCCCACGGCACAGCCGACCGCATCCTGCAGATCGATGCGACGGGCCGCCCATTCCACGCGGCCCTGCCCGAGGCCGAGTACCACGAGATCGCTGGGGCCCCGCACGGCATGCTGTGGACGCACGCCGACGAGATCAACGCGGTGCTGCTGCCGTTCGTGCAGAAGTAGCTGCTTCGGGGGTTCGAAACGCCCGCTGCGCAACTCGGCGCGCAAATCGTGGGCGATCTCCTGAATGTCATCGACCCGCACCCCGGGTTGCGGCATCCTGGTGCAATGCGACAGCCCGGAGACAACCACGGTCAGCATGCTGACGGAGGCTTGCCGGTATCCGACGAGTCGACGCGGGTATCCACGTTCGAGCTGTTCTTCGATCTGGTCTACGTCTTCGCTTTCACTCAGGTCACGGCGCTGATGGCGGAATCGCACAGCGCGTTCGGTGTGCTGCAGGGGCTTGTGCTGCTGGGGCTGCTCTGGTGGACGTGGGTTTCGTATTGCTGGCTCGCGAATCAGT
>NZ_DATMIO010000062.1:0-3436 GCF_035554235.1 Microbacterium sp.
CTGCTGGGCGATCGGCCGAGGATCGCCGCGATGGCGCAGGCCGCGGCATCCATCGGCACCCGCACGGGCACCGCGAACGTCATCTCCATGATCGACGCGGCGCTCGCGCGCTGACCAGGCCGGGCCGGGTGCTCGCTCGTCGCAAAGCGCGGGTGCCTGGGCACCCGCGCCCGCGCTTTGCGCCGAGTGAACACCGCGGAAGGGGGGCGCACGGAGGTGCGCGGGGGCGCGGGCGCGCAGGGGGGCGCGGGCGCGCCGGGACCCGCCGGGCGGGAGCCCAACTTAGGATTGACGGGTCATGATCACACCCGACCTGAGCCTTCCCATCCCCGAGCGCATCGGCGCCGCGCACTTCATCGGCATCGGCGGATCGGGCATGAGCGGGCTCGCCCGCATGTTCCTCGCCGCGGGCATTCCGGTCTCCGGATCCGACCGCGCCGACAGCGCGGCGCTCCGCGACCTCGAACGCGCGGGCGCCACGGTCTACGTCGGCCACGACGCCGCGAACCTGGGCGACGCCGACACGGTCATCCACACTGGTGCGATCTGGCCCGAGAACCCCGAGTTCGTCACGGCGAAAGATCGGGGGATGCCGGTCATCCACCGCTCGCAGGCGCTGCACTGGCTGATCGGCGGTCGCCGCCTGGTGTCGGTGGCGGGAGCGCACGGCAAGACGACGTCGACCGGCATGATCGTCACCGCGCTCACGGCGCTCGGCGCCGACCCCAGCTTCGTGAACGGCGGTGTCATCGCGCAGCTGGGTGCATCGAGCGGGTCAGGGAGCGATGACCTGTTCGTCGTCGAGGCGGACGAGTCCGACGGGACGTTCCTGCTCTACGACACCTCCGTCGCGCTCATCACGAACATCGATCCCGACCACCTCGACCACTACGGTTCGGCGGAGGCGTTCGACGACGCCTTCGTGCGCTTCGCCGACAAGGCACGCGAGGCGGTCGTCATCTCGTCCGACGATCCGGGCGCCGTCCGCGTCTCCGCCCGGCTGGCGCATCCGAACGTGATCACCTTCGGCGAGGCCGAGCACGCGGACGTCCGGGTCACCGACATCCTGACCGACGGTCCCGTGTCGTTCACGCTGACCCATGCCGGCGTCTCCGTCGCGGCGCGCCTCGCCGTGCCCGGGGCGCACAATGCGATCAACGCCGCGGGTGCCGCGGCGGTGCTGATGACCCTCGGGTACGACCTCGAGCCCGCGGTGCGGGCGGTCGAGGGCTTCGAGGGGACCGTGCGTCGCTTCGAGCTGCACGGCATCGAGCGGGGCGTGAGCGTCTTCGACGACTACGCGCACCACCCGACCGAGGTCGCCGCCGCGCTGTCCGCGGCGCGGACGGTCGTGGGAAGCGGACGCATCATCGCGATCCAGCAGCCGCACACGTACTCGCGCACCCAGCTCATGTATCGCGAGTTCGCCGAGGTGCTCGAATCCCTCGCCGACCACACGGTGATGCTCGATGTCTACGGCGCGCGCGAGGACCCCGTTCCCGGAGTGACCGGCGAGCTCGTGAGCGGCGCCTTCTCCGACCCGGCGCACGTGCACTACGTCGCCGATTGGCAGGAGGCCGCGGAGTACACGGCCGGCCTCGCCCGCGACGGCGACTATGTCATCACCCTGGGCTGCGGCAACGTGTACCAGATCATCCCGCAGGTGCTCGCCGCGCTCGAGCGCACGACCGGCCCCGCCTCGACGCACGGTCCCGGGGAGTAAGGATGCGGCGGCCCTCGCCCCTCCCCGTCCCCGAGAAGGGACCCGACCCGGTGGAGCCGCCGGTCGAGCAGCCGGAGACGGCCGCGGAGCACGGCGACGTCTCGGTGGACCACCCCGCCGTCGTCGAACCGGACACGGCCACCGCGCCGATCGGCCTTCCCGGGTGGATGTCGGGGGACGGGCCTGCGGGCGACGCGGCAGGCCCCGCGACCGGCTCCGCATCCGGCTCGGCCGCGGGATCGCGGAGCGAGCCCGATGCGGTCCGCCTCGTCGACGTCTGGGCCGCGTCGCGCGCGCGACGCAAGGCCCTGCGGGCGGAAGTGCGCCGCTTCACCGTGCGCGCGCGACGTCGCCGGGCCGTGTGGATCGGTGTCGCGGCCTCCCTCGTCGTGCTCGTCCTCGGCTCGGTCGGCGCCGCATACAGCCCGCTGTTCGCGGTCGAGAACATCCGCGTCGTCGGCGGCGAGCAACTCGATGTCGCGGCCGTGGAGGCGGCGCTCTCCGATCAGATCGGCACCCCACTGCCCCTCATCGACGCGAGCGCCGTCAAGGCCGCGCTTGTCGCGTTCCCGCTGATCGAGACCTACACGCTCGAGGCCCGGCCGCCGCACGATCTCGTGCTGCGCGTCGTGGAGCGCACGCCGATCGGCGTCGTCGAGTCGGCTGCCGGTTTCACGCTGGTGGATGCCGCGGGCGTGGCACTCTCGACGACCGCCGTGGCGCCTGCCAACCAGCCGGTGCTCACGGTGCGGGGTGGTGCGAAATCAGACGCGTTCGCGGCCGCCGGCCGCGTCATGCGGTCGCTCCCCGATTCGATCCGCCTGCAGGTGACCGCGGTCGCCGCGACGTCGCCGGACGATGTCGTCCTGACCCTCGGCGGCACGAACACGCAGGTCGTGTGGGGCAATGCGGAGCGCTCCGTGATGAAGGCGCTCGTGCTCGAGACGACGATGGTCCAGCGCCCGCCGGCCGACGTGAGCGTCTACGACGTGTCGTCGCCGACCGCGGTCGTCGTGCGCTGAGAAGGCAATGTCGATGGGATGTCGCGACACGCCCACCGCGCTCCCGCCCGCAGTGCAGGCGCCGCCTAGCGTCTGTCTTGGGAATTGCATACCGAGCAATTCTTTATACCTCTACTAGAGGTTGAAGGTTTTGAACGAGGTTCAGGACAGACGGAGGCCGGCATGAGCCAGAACCAGAATTACCTCGCCGTGATCAAGGTCGTCGGCGTCGGCGGTGGCGGCGTCAATGCCGTCAACCGCATGATCGAACTGGGCCTCCGCGGGGTCGAGTTCATCGCGATCAACACCGATGCCCAGGCGCTGCTGATGAGCGACGCCGACGTCAAGCTCGACGTCGGCCGCGAGCTCACCCGCGGGCTCGGCGCCGGCGCGCAGCCCGACGTGGGCCGCCAGGCCGCCGAGGACCACCGTGAGGAGATCGAGGAGGTGCTCAAGGGCGCCGACATGGTCTTCGTGACCGCGGGGGAGGGCGGTGGCACCGGCACCGGCGGCGCGCCGGTCGTGGCCAGCATCGCCCGCTCGCTCGGCGCGCTCACGATAGGCGTAGTCACCCGGCCCTTCAGCTTCGAGGGCAAGCGCCGGGCCATGCAGGCCGAGGCCGGGATAGAGACCCTCCGTGAGGAGGTCGACACGCTGATCGTCATTCCGAACGACCGGCTCCTGTTGATCTCCGACCGCCAGGTCAGCGTGC
>NZ_DATMIO010000063.1:0-25508 GCF_035554235.1 Microbacterium sp.
ACGCCCGAGAAGGCGGCGCGCGGCAAGCTGCCGACCGACGTCTGGTGGCACACGATCGTGCCGACGACGGGCCGGGAGAAGACCGGCTATCCGACCCAGAAGCCCGAGGGCGTCCTGCGCCGCATCGTGCAGGCATCGAGCCGGCCCGGCGATCGGGTGCTCGACGCGTTCGCCGGCAGCGGCACGACCGGCGCGGTCGCCTCGGTGCTCGGCCGCGAGGCCGTGCTGATCGACGCGAATCCGTCGGCGATAGACGTGATGAGAGGCCGGATGCCGGGGGCCGTGGTCATCGCTCGGACCGACCAGGATGCGGTCGGCTGAGCCGCGGCGACGAGGAGTGGGTGGGCGCGGCCTCACGCCCTGCGAAGCGCCTCGGTCTCTTCGCGGTTGAGCTCGGCGGCTCGGGCAAGGAGCTCATTTGCGAACTCGATCTGCTCGTCGGTGAGGGTCTCGAGGTATTCGGCCCACCGGGCTCCCACGCGGCCGTAGATCGGACCGACCTTCGCCATGACCGTCTCGGGCACGGCCGTCACGATCACCCGGCGCCGATCAGCGACGTCCCGCTCGCGGGTGACGTAGCCAGCCCGCTCCAGGCGGTCGATCACCGCCGTGATCGCGCCGCCGGCGGTCAAGCCGGTGCGCTCGGCGAGTTCGCCGGGCGTCGCCGGGCCTTGGCTCATGAGCAGCCCGACGGCCTGCATGTCGGTGCTGTTGATCCCGCCGAAGCGGGCGACCGCGTCCTGGAACAACACGGCACGCGCCATGAACTCCCGCATCACGTCGCCCATGCGGTCGATCGATGCGGCCCGCGTTGACTTGTCCACCGGCATCCGTTATTCTCTCTAAACACGAGAGACTCCATAAGAGAGAGTCTCGCCTGTCTCTTCAGGATAGCAAATGCCCTCAGCACACACCCCTCGTGCACTTCTCATCGGCGCCGGCGTCGCCGGCCCCGCGACCGCCCTGTTCCTCTCCCGCGCCGGCTGGGAGGTCGAGGTCTTCGAGGCGGGCGCGGCCCCCGACCCGTACCAGGGCCTGTTCCTCAACGTCGCGACCAATGGCCTCGCGGTGCTCGAGCAGCTGGGCCTGCGCGAGCGCCTTCTCACGGATGCCCACCGCGCGTCGCGGATGGTCATGCGCAGCGGCACGGGCCGCGTGCTGGGCGAGGTCCCGAACGGACCCGCGGGGGATCCCGAGCGCGGCAGCGTCATCGTCCGCCGCGGCTGGCTGCACCAGGTCGTTCGCGACGGCGCCGTCGCGGCCGGCATCCCGTTCGCCTTCGGCTCCCGGCTCACGGCGATCGAGGAGACGCCGACCGGCGTGCGGGCACGCTTCGCAGACGGGCGGACGGCGGAGGGCGACATCCTGGTCGGGGCCGACGGCATCCATTCGCTCACACGGCGCTGGATCGATCCGGCCGCACCGGCGCCGCGCTACAGCGGCCTCGTCGGCACGGGCGGCATCGCCCGCATCGCTGGGCTGGAGCCCACCCCCGATTCCCAGCACTTCGTCTTCGGCGCCCGGTCGTTCTTCGGCTATCTCGTGCGGGAGGAGGGCACCGCCTACTGGTTCGCGAACCTGACGAAGTCCGAGCCACCACGGGGGTCGCTCGCCGGGATCGCGGGAGGGGAGTGGCTCCGCGAGCTGCGCGACCTGCACTCCGACGACCCCGCCCCGGTGCCGCAGATCCTCTCGGGCACGCACGGCGAGCTGAGCGGCTATCCGATCTACGACCTGTCGGGCGTGCGCCGCTGGAGCCGCGGGCGTGTGGTCGCCGTCGGCGACGCGGTGCACGCGACATCCCCCAGCACCGGGCAGGGCGCCTCGCTCGCCCTCGAAGACGCGATCACGCTCGCCCGATGCGTGCGCGATCTGCCGGATCACGCGTCCGCGTTCGCGCAATACCAGGCGGTTCGCGCGCCGCGCGCCGAGGCCGTGGTGCGCTACGCCCGCCGGATCGATTCGCAGAAGCGCGTCACGAAGAGCCGGCTCGGCATCGCCATCCGTGACTGGATGATGCCGCGTTTCCTCCGCAACGCCGCCGACGACACCCGCAACGACTGGCTGTACAACCACGAGATCCCGTGGCAGCACCCGGCCGCCTGATAGCGGCCCGCTAGAGCAGGGCGCGCACTTCGGAGTACCCGTCGGCCAGCACGTCCGGGTCGGATGCCGGGCCGCCGAACACGCGCGTCGTCCCCGGGCTCGCCGACCACGCCGGCCAGCCCGGGTCGCCCGAGCGCGCGAAGGACGCCGCCGAACCGTGAACGGCGTCGGCCAGCGCACGGGGCGGATGCTCGCCCGCCAGCTTGTCGACGCGTTCGGCGTCGAGGCAGTCGAAGAAGAACGGCACGTCGAGGCAGTGGCACGACCACCCCTTCGTCGGTGAGACCCACGCGAACCGGTACACCCACGTCGGCGCCGAGTCGCGGGCGGCGGCCACCCGCGCGACGAGGGTGCGGAAGATGCGGTCGGTCCCGTAGCGGCCGATCACCGCGGCCGTGCCCTTCCGGCGCACCACCCGGTTCGCGGCCAGGTACGCGCGCCGCGCGGCGCCGCGGAGCCCGACGATGCGACCGAGGGCGAGCCCCGCAGGCACGAACCGGAGCCGGTTGCGGAACCCGTCGGTGACCATCGTGAACTCGTCGTCCGTGGCACCGAGCACGAGCGGCTTGTCCGCGCCCACCCCCGACGCGATCGCCTCCACCGTGCGCATGGTGAGGAGGACTCCGTCGATGACCGGCCCCTGCGAGAGCCCCGCCCCGACCAGGTCGCGGAGCCGCGCGATCCAGGTGGTTCCCTCCGGGTAAGTGACATCTTCGCGGAGGTGATTGATCTTGCCGGGAGTCAGCGTCCCGAATCCTTCGCGGGTCGGCGCGACGCCGGCGCGGGAGGCGAGCCGCCGGGCGATGCCGCGGGCCCGAGCGGGCGGCACGTCGGCGATCGCCCCCGACATGCACCACGCGGCGCGGAACAGGTGCTGCGCGGCGGGCATGCCGAGCAGGGTCAGCACCGCGCCGCCCCCGGCGGACTGTCCCGCGATCGTCACCCGGTCGGGGTCGCCGCCGAAGGCCGCGATGTTCTCCCGCACCCACTCGAGCGCCAGCAGCCAATCGAGCACGCCGCGGTTCGCCGGGGCATCCTCGATGTGGCCGAATCCGGTGAAGCCGAGCCGGTACGAGATGGTCACGGTCACCACGCCATCGCGATTGAAGGCCGCTCCGTCGTACCAGGGGCTCGCCGGCGATCCGGAGAAGTACCCGCCGCCGTGGATGTACACGAGCACCGGCAGCGCGGCATCCACGCCCGTCGACCCCGTCGAGCCCGTCGACCCCGTCGAACCGGTCACGCCCGTCGACCCCGTCACGCCCGTCGACCCCGTCGAACCCCCCGACCGCGGCGACGGCGTGAACACGTTGACGTTCAGCGTCGAATCGCCCTTCACCGATGGCTCGGGGATGAGCGTGATGCCGCCGTCGCCCCCGCGCTGCGCGGTCGCGCCCATGGCGGTCGCATCGAGCACGCCCTCCCACGGGGACTTGGGCTCGGGCGCGGCGAACCGCAGCTCTCCCACGGGCGGCTCGCCGAACGGGATGCCGAGGAAGGCCGCCGATCCGCCCCGCCAGAAGCCACGCACCCGGCCGGCGGCCGTCGCGACGATCGGGTCGCTTCCATCTGTCACCCCCCGAGCGTAGACCGCGCGCCCCGCATCGTGGGCTCGCGGCAGAATGGGTGCATGCCCGCGCCTTCCGCCCTCGTCGTCATGGGCGTCTCGGGTTCTGGCAAGTCGACGATCGCCGCCGCCCTCGCGCGGCGCATCGGCGGCGCGTACATCGACGCCGACGACCTGCACTCCGACGAGGCGCGCGTCAAGATGGCCGCGGGCACGCCCCTGACCGACGCCGACCGGGCGCCCTGGCTGCAGAAGGTCGCCGAGCGCATCGATGCCGCCTCCGCCGAGGGGCGCCGAGTGATCGTGGCCTGCTCCGCGCTGCGGCGTGCGTACCGGGACGCGCTGCGTCAGGATGCCGAGACACCCGTGTTCTTCGTGCACCTGCACGGCGAACCCGCGGTGCTCGCGGCGCGGCTCGGCGTGCGCACCGAGCACTTCATGCCGGCGACCCTGCTGGCCTCGCAGCTGGCGACCCTCGAACCGCTCGGCGACGACGAGCGGGGCATGGTCGTCGACATCGCCGGCGACCCCGACGCGATCGTCGATACCGTCGCGACGGCGATCCCGGCCTGACGACCCGCCTCACGACGTGCCGCCGGGTGCCTGCCGCCGGCGCTCAGCGGTCGCGGCGTGCACCCTCCGACGGACGCACGGTGAAGATCGTCGGGGCGGCGAATCCGGATGCCGCGAAGGCGGCCGTGACGGCGGCCCCGGCATCCGCCACCTGGCCGTCGTCGAGAAGCGCGATGGCCGCGCCGCCGAAGCCGCCGCCGGTCATCCGCGCGCCGATGGCGCCCGCGGCGAGGGCCGTGTCGACGGCCAGGTCGAGTTCGGGCCCCGAGATCTCGAAGTCGTCGCGCATCGAAACGTGCGAGGCCACGAGCAGGTCGCCGATCGCCCGCGGGCCGGCGGAGCGCAGCGTCCAGACGGTGTCGAGCACGCGCTGGTTCTCGGTGACGATGTGCCGCACCCGGCGGAAGGTCACGTCGTCGAGCAGCTCTTGGGCGCGGGGGAGGTCGCCGACCGACAGGTCGCGCAGCGACGGCACGCCCATCGCGGCCGCCCCGGCCTCGCACGAGGCGCGGCGCTCTCGATAGCCGCCCGTCGCGTGCGAGTGCTTCACGTTCGTGTCGATCACCAGCAGGCTCAGTCCCTCGCGACGAAGGCCCAGGTCGACGGAGTCGGTCTCGAGCGTGCGGCAATCGAGGAACGTCGCCGCATCGGCGACCCCCAGCATCGAGGCCATCTGGTCCATGATCCCGGTGGGTGCGCCGACGGCGTCGTTCTCGGCCGTGCGGCCGACCCGGGCGAGCGAGACGGGCGAGAGCCCGGCATCCCATTCGTCGTTCAGCGCCGAAGCGACGGCGCCCTCGATGGCCGCGGAGGAGGAGAGCCCCGCGCCGACGGGGACGTCGGAGGCGATCGCGATGTCGACGCCGCGGGCCGCCGCCCCGGGCGCGGCACGCCGCAGCGCCCACGCGACGCCGAGCGGGTAGGCGGCCCAGTCCAGGTCGCCGCGGGCGATGGTCTCGTCGAGCTCTGCGAGAGACACCCCGACGGCGTCGGGGGCGAACGTGCTCGTGACCCGGATCACGTCGTCGTCGCGGAGCGCGACCGCGGCGGCGGTGCGATGCTCGATCGCGAAGGGCAGCACGAAGCCCTCGTTGTAGTCGGTGTGCTCGCCGATGAGATTGGCGCGGCCGGGGGCCGACCAGACGGCGTCGGGCTCACGCCCCGTGAATTCGCGCAGCCGCGCGGCCGCGGCATCCTGGGCGCTCATGCCCCCAACACCTCTCGCAGTCGCGCCGCCTGGGTCTCGGGGGCGACATCGGCGATCCATGCGCCCATCGCCGCCTCCGAGCCGGCGAGGAATTTGAGCTTGTCGGCCGCGCGGCGCGGCGATGTCAGCTGCAGGTGCAGGCGGGCGGTATCGCGGCCCACGTTCACGGGCGCCTGGTGCCACGCGGCGATGTACGGCGTGGGGGTGTCGTACAGCGCGTCGACGCCCCGCAGCAGCCGCAGGTAGAGGGGCGCGAGCTCGTCGCGCTCCGCGGTCGTGGTCGCGGCGAGGTCGGGCACGTGGCGGTGGGGCATCAGGTGCACCTCGAGCGGCCAGCGGGCGGCGAAAGGCACGAAGGCGGTCCAGTGCTCGCCCGAGAGGATGACGCGTTCCGAGTCGCGCTCGAAGGCCAGGATGTCAGCGAACAGGTCGGGCCCGTACGCCTCGATCGATGCGAGCAGCCGCTGCGTGCGCGGCGTGACGTAGGGGTAGGAGTAGATCTGCCCATGCGGGTGGGGGAGGGTGACGCCGATGGCCTCGCCGCGGTTCTCGAACGGGAAGACCTGCTCGACGCCGGGCAGGGCCTGCAGCGCGGCGGTGCGATCGGCCCAGGCCTCGATGACGGTGCGGGCGCGGATCGGCGAGAGGCTCCCGAACGAGCCCTCGTGCTCGGGGCTGAAGCACACCACTTCGCAGCGGCCGACCGACGTGCGCGACTTGCCGAGCGCGAGGGCCGAGAGATCGTCCAGTCCGCGGGGCGGGTCGGATGCCGCGGGGGCGCCGTCGAACGCCTCGGCGAGCGCGGGCCCGAACGAGGGCGACTTGTTCTCGAACACCGCGACGTCGTAGAGCGACGGGATCTCGGACGGGTTCGTCGGCGTCTGGGGCGCCAGGGGGTCGAGGTGCGCGGGCGGCAGGAAGGCCCGGTTCTGCCGCGCGGCGGCGATCGACACCCAGTCGCCGGTGAGCACGTCCTGGCGCATCGTCGCGGTGGCGGGACGGGGATCGAGTGTGCGCGCATCGATCGAGCGCTCGGGGCCGAGGGTCGTGCCGGGATCGTCGTAGTAGACGAGCTCCCGCCCGTCGGCGAGCCGGGTCGGGCGCTTGATCACGCCTGCTCCCAGGGGGATGGCAGAGTTCACGGAAGTCTCCAGGTCGGTGCGCGACGCGGCGATGCGTGCGCGGCCGTGCGCGCGTGTTCACGTCAACATGCAGGCTAGCGGCTGTTCGTGATAACGTCAACATGGCAATTGGATGCGGAGGCGGACGTGGCCGGAGAACACACATCACCGCGCCGGGTCTCGATGGCCGATGTCGCCGCCCTCGCCGGTGTCTCGGGTCAGACCGTCTCACGTGTGGCCAATCGACATCCCCGCGTCGACGCCGCCACGCGCGCGCGCGTCGAGGCCGCGATGACGCAGCTCGGCTACCGGCCCCACCGCGCCGCGCGCGCCCTGCGCACGGGCCGCAGCCAGAGCATCGGACTCGTCGTCTCGACCCTCGCGACCGTGGGCAACACCCGCATGCTCGAGGCCGTCTCGGCTGCGGCATCCGCCTCCGGCTATGCGCTCGTCGTGGTCTCACCCGGCGACCGCTCGGGGCTCGACGGCGCCTTCGCGATGCTCCGCGACCAGGGCGTCGACGGCGCCGTCGTGCTCAACGAGGCGACCGCGCTCGCCCGCGGGGCCGATGTCCCGGCCGGCCTCGAACTGGTGGTGGTCGACTCGCCGATCGACGAGCGTTTCCCCGTCGTCGAGTCCGACCATGCGGGGGGCGCGCTCGCCGCCACGGCCCACCTCCTCTCGCTCGGTCACGCCACGGTGTGGCACCTCGCCGGGCCCGAGGACTCCTACGCCGCTGCGGAGCGCGAGGCCGGGTGGCGCGCCGCCCTCGAGGCGGCCGGGGTCGTCGCCCCGCCGATCGTGCGCGGCGACTGGAGCGCCGCCTCCGGGCACGCGGGCGGCGTCGAGCTCGCACCTCGCCCCGACGTCTCTGCGGTGTTCGCCGCGAACGATCAGATGGCCCTCGGCCTGCTGCGCGCGCTGCACGAGGCGGGTCGCGACGTTCCGAGAGAGGTGAGCGTCGTCGGCTTCGACGACGTCGCGGATGCCGCGGACTACACGCCCCCGCTGACGACCGTCCGCCAGGACTTCGACACGCTCGGCGAGCGCGCAGTCGGCGCCCTCGTCGCGCGCATCGAAGGGGGGCATCCGGCGAGCCGCGATCTCGTGCCGACATGGCTCGTGACGCGCGAGAGTTCGGGTGCGGCCGCTAGCGTGGCATCGTGAGCCGCACCATCGTCGTCGCCCCGGATTCGTTCAAAGGCACCATCACCGCATCGGATGCCGCGGCCGCTGTCGCCGCCGGCTGGCGCGACGCGCGACCGGACGACGACATCCGTCTCCTGCCCATGGCCGACGGCGGCGAGGGCACCCTCGAGGCATTCGCGACGGCCGTTCCCGGTGCCGAGCGGGTGCCCGTGCGGGTGATCGGGCCCGATGACCGCGAGGTCGACACGTTCTGGCTGCGCCTGCCCCCGACCCCCGATGCGCCCGACGGCACGGCCATCGTCGAGCTCGGGGCGACGAGCGGCATCGAGCTGCTGAGCGAGCTGCGACCGCTCGCCGCCCACACGTACGGGCTCGGCCAGGCGATCGCGGCGGCGCTCGCCGCGGGGGTCTCACGGGTCGTCGTGGGGCTCGGCTCTTCGGCCTCGACCGACGGCGGGACCGGGATGCTCCGTGCCCTCGGCGCGCAGGTACGGGACGACTTGGGTGCCGACGTGCCCCTCGGCGGTGCGGGGCTCTCGGCCGCCGCGTCGGTGTCGGCGCTTCCACCGCTTCCGGCCGGGGGCGTGCGCGCCCTGACCGATGTCACGAACCCCCTGCTCGGCCGCCGCGGTGCGGCCGCGGTCTTCGGGCCGCAGAAGGGCGCGACACCCGACGACGTCGCGGCGCTCGATGGGGCACTCGCGCACCTCGCGACACTGCTGCCCGATGCCGACCCCGCGACACCCGGCGCCGGTGCCGCCGGCGGCACCGGGTTCGGTCTGCTCGCATGGGGCGCGATCCTCGAGCCCGGATCCGTGGCGGTCGCCGAGCTGATCGGGCTGCCGGCGGCCGCGGTCGCGGCATCCGTCGTCATCACCGGCGAGGGCTCGTTCGACGGGCAGTCCGCCGCAGGAAAGGTGCCGGCGTACGTGGCCGAAGCGGCGGGACCCACCCCCGTCGCGCTCGTGGCTGGGCGCATCGCGGCGGATGCCGACACGTCGGCGTTCGCGGCATCCCTCTCGCTCACCGACCTCGCGGGGTCACCGGAGGCGGCCATGGCCGATCCGGCCACGTGGCTGTGGGAAGCCGGGCGGCGCTTCGCGCGCGAGCTCGGCTGAGCGTGCCTGACACGATGCGGGGTTCGCGGCGACCATCACACGGTCAGTGCTCGTCGCCGAGTTCACGCCGCAAATACTTCGGCGCCTGAGTGCGCCACGCCTCCGTCACCAGCTCGGCGAGATGGTCCTCGTCGATTCCGGCCATCCGGAACGCGACCTTCGGCTCGCCCCAGGGCGTCGTGGTGCGCAGGAACACGTCGGGTGCCATGTCGACGAGGGCGAGGGCGTCCATGCGGTCGGCAACCTTCACCCCGACGACCAGTTCCGTCGCGATGATCGCGCGGATCTCTGGGGGGATGCTCGGCCAGGGGTGGCACTCCCACGCGTAGAGCTTGCCACGCACGAACCACGCGGCGCCTCCCGTCGTCGCCCGCTCCTCGCTGCCGGGCAGCGCGGCGGCGGTGAGGCGCAGATCATCGAGAATGGCCACAGCGGGAGCGTAGGCGGCACCCCCGACAATGGGAACCCTCTGGCCCATCGCTCGCTGCTCTCCGTCCTCTCTTCACCTGGAATCGCCCGCGGACTAGCGTGGAGGGGTGTCCGCTCCGGCAACTGATGCACGGACAGCTCACGCCGCCGGCGTGCAGCGCCTTCTCGAGAGCTATCGGGCCGTCCCTGCCACCGCCTCCGTGCGGCTCGCCAAGCACAGCTCGAACCTGTTCCGGGCACGCGCGAAGACGAACGTCCGCGGGCTCGACACGTCCGGGCTGACGGACGTTCTCGCGGTCGACGCGGCGGGACGAACTGCCGACGTGGCCGGCATGTGCACCTACGAAGACCTCGTGGCCGCGACACTGCCCTTCGGGCTGGCGCCGCTGGTGGTGCCCCAGCTCAAGACGATCACCCTCGGGGGTGCGGTCACCGGCCTCGGCATCGAGTCGACGTCGTTCCGCAACGGGCTGCCGCACGAGTCGGTGCGGGAGATGGACATCCTGACCGGCGCCGGGGAGCTGGTCATCGCGTCGCCCGGAGAGCGCTCCGACCTGTTCCGCGCGTTTCCCAATTCGTACGGGACCCTCGGGTATGCCGTGCGCCTGCGCATCGAACTGGAGGCCGTGGAGCCCTTCGTCGCGCTCACGCATGTGCGGTTTCATGCAATCGGCGATCTCGTCGCAGCAATGGACCGCATCATCGAGTCCGGTCGCCTCGACGGGGTTCCCGTGCACTACCTCGACGGCGTCGTGTTCAGCGCCGACGAAAGCTACCTGTGCGT
This sequence comes from Microbacterium sp., assembly GCF_035554235.1. Taxonomy (GTDB): domain Bacteria; phylum Actinomycetota; class Actinomycetes; order Actinomycetales; family Microbacteriaceae; genus Microbacterium. Next base: position 10,055 of record NZ_DATMIO010000063.1, read on the forward strand.
GGGTGTGCAGACTGCGGCACCCGGCCCCGTCAGCGACTACACCGGCCAGCAGATCTACTACCGGTCCATCCGGCACGAGGACGACGTCAAGGAGGACCGGCTCACCATCGGCGACTACCTGTGGCGCTGGGACACCGACTGGTTCTGGTGTTCGGGGGCGTTCGGTGCGCAGCATCCGCTCGTGCGGCGCTTCTGGCCGCGGCGTCACCTGCGCAGCAGTTCGTACGGGAAGCTCATGAGGCTCGAACGGCGGTTCGACATCGGCGACCGCCTCGAGAAGCTCCACGGCCGGCCGCCGCGGGAGCGTGTGATCCAGGACGTCGAGGTGCCGATCGGGCGCTGCGCCGAGTTCCTCGAGTGGTTCCTGGCCAGCGTGCCCATCACGCCGATATGGCTGTGCCCGCTTCGGCTGCGCGACGACGACAGCTGGCCGCTCTACCCGCTCCGCCCGCACGAGACGTACGTCAACATCGGCTTCTGGTCGACCGTGCCGGTGGGTGCGACCGAAGGAGAGACGAACCGGAGGATCGAGCGCCGGGTCGGCGAGTTCGACGGGCACAAGTCGCTGTACTCAGACGCCTTCTACGCCCGCGACGAGTTCGACGAACTGTACGGCGGCGAGACCTACCGGGCCGTGAAGGAGCGCTACGACCCCGCGGCACGACTGCTCGACCTGTACGCGAAGGCGGTGCAACGGCGATGACGCGCGGAAAGCTCACTCTCGCCGAGGTGCTCGAGGTCTTCGCCGGTGGCCGGATGTCGTTGAGATTCACCGCCTACGACGGCAGTTCGGCCGGGCCGCTCGACGCGCCATTCCGAGTGGAGCTGAAGACTCCGCGCGGCACGACCTATCTCGCCACCGGCTTCGGCGACCTCGGGCTGGCGCGCGCCTACATCGCCGGTGACCTCGACATCCATGGTGTGCACCCCGGCGATCCCTACGAACTGCTCAAGACGCTCGCCGACGGCCTCGAATTCACGAGGCCTCCGGCGCGGATGATGGCCGACATCGTCCGCTCCATCGGCATCGAGCACCTGCGGCCGATCGCACCGCCCCCGCAGGAGGTGCCGCCGCGGTGGCGCCGGATCGCCGGCGGGCTCCGACACAGCAGGACGCGCGACGCCGAGGCGATCCACCACCACTACGACGTCTCGAACACCTTTTACGAATGGGTGCTCGGGCCGTCGATGACCTACACGTGCGCGTGCTATCCAGACCCACAGGCTTCGCTGGATGCGGCCCAGGAGAACAAGTATCGACTGGTCTTCGAGAAGCTGCGGCTGAAGCCCGGTGACCGGCTGCTCGACGTGGGGTGCGGCTGGGGCGGCATGGTGCGGTACGCGGCCCGCCGTGGCGTTCGGGCGACGGGAGTGACGCTGTCGCGGGAGCAGTCGGCCTGGGCGCAGCGGGCGATCGCCGAGCAGGGCCTGGGCGGACTGGCCGAGGTGCGCTACGGCGACTACCGCGACATCACGGAGAGCGGCTTCGACGCCGTGTCATCGATCGGGCTGCTCGAGCACATCGGGGTGCGCAACTACTCTTCGTACTTCCGCTTCCTGCAGTCCCGGATGCGTCCCGGTGGGCTGCTGCTCAACCACTGCATCACGCGTTCCGACAATCGGACCGCACCGTCGGCCCGCGGATTCATCGACCGCTACGTGTTTCCCGACGGAGAGCTCACCGGCTCGGGCCGCATCATCGCCGAAGCCCAGAACGCGGGCCTGGAGGTGCTGCACGAGGAGAATCTGCGACCGCACTACGCGATGACGCTGCGCGACTGGTGCGCCAACCTCGTCGAGCACTGGGACGACGCGGTCGCCGAAGTCGGGCTTCCCGCCGCGAAGGTGTGGGGCCTGTACATGGCAGGATCGCGGCTGGCCTTCGAGTCGGGCGGGATCCAATTGCACCAAGTGCTGGCGGCCAGGCCCGATGGTCGTGGTGGTGTCGACGAGTTGCCCTTGCGGCCCTGGTGGACGCCGTAGGCGTGTGCTGACCGCGCGGTGCTCCTATGCTGTCGGCGTGGAGACGCTCAAAGCCGATGTCGTGCAAGACATCCGCTTCGCACGTTCGGCCGATGGGGTCGGGATCGCATACGCCGTGCACGGATCCGGACCGCCGCTGCTGATCGATGCCTGCTGGCTCAGCCACCTGCAGTTCGACTGGGAGAGTCCGGTGTGGCGCCACTACCTCGTCGAACTCGGGAAAGTCGCGACGGTGATCCGCTATGACGAGCGCGGTCACGGGCTCTCAGACCGGGGTGTCACCGACCACAGTCTGGAAGCGCGGGTCGCCGACCTCGAGGCGGTTGTGGAGGATGCCGGACTCGACCGGTTCGCGCTGATGGCCATGGCGCAGGGCGGCCCGGTCGCGATCGAGTACGCCGCGCGGCATCCCGAGCGACTCACGCGGCTCGTCTTCTACGGGAGCTATTCGGGCGCGCAGGCTGCGGCGACTCCGGAGGAACTGGAACTCCTCGCGGCCTTCGAGGCGTTGATCAAGGTCGGATGGGCTCGCCCCACGTCCGAGTTCCGCCGCGTCTTCAGCAGCATGATGATTCCGGGCGGCACCGAAGAGCAGATGCGGTGGCTCGACGACCTGCAGGCTCGCGCCTGCGACACCGAGACCGCGGTCATCTCCCGCGCGCAGCGTCAGGTCACAGACTCGACGTGGCGCCTGCCCGAGCTCGATCTCCCGACGCTCGTCATCCACAGCCGGGGCGATCAGATGAACGAGTTCCACCACGCCCGGGATCTCGCGGTGGGCATCCGCGGCGCGCGCCTCGTGGGACTCGACAGCAACAACCACATCGTCCTCGCCGACGAGCCGGCCTGGGAGACGTTCGTGCGCGAGGTCACGGCCTTCATCGAGCCCGACCGGCAGCCAAACCCCGAGGTGAGTGCTGACGACGTCGCCGCTCTGATCTCGCCGCGGGAACTCGACATCCTGCGGCTCGCGGCCGCCGGTCACGACAACGACACCATCGCGGCCGAGCTGTTCCTCTCCGTGCGCACCGTCGAGCGACATCTGCAGAACACCTATGCGAAGCTCGGGCTGAGTGGACGCACGGCCCGCACCGCCGCCGTCGCACGGCTGTTGTCCAGCGCGTAACGCGTACGCGCCAGCCGCCAACAGCCCTCCGTGCGGCGGCGTTCGTTGCGCGCCAGCGCCGATGTGACGAGGGGTGCGCGATTCCTACCGTGGTGACATCAACCACAACAGGAGGAATCAGATGTCATCCTTTACCAGCACCACCCACACCGTGACGGCGACCGATGAGGACCGCGCACTCAAGGCGAAGCACGCAGCGATGTGGGCGAGCGGAAGCTACCCCACCGTCGTCGACGAGGTCGTCCACACACTCGGCAGCATCCTCGTCGAATCGATCGACGTCCAGCCCGGACAGCGCGTCCTCGACGTGGCCGCCGGCACCGGCACCTCGGCGATCCCGTCGGCTCGGCGCGGCGCAGAGGTCATCGCCACGGACCTCACCCCCGAACTCCTCGCCGTCGGCCGCGCCGCGGCCGAGGCGGAAGGAATCGAGCTGACGTGGCAGACCGCGGATGCCGAAGCCCTGCCGTTCAGCGACGCGGACTTCGACGTCGTTCTGTCGAGCATCGGCGTGATGTTCGCACCGCACCACGAACTGGCAGCGGACGAGCTCGTCCGCGTGTGCCGTCCGGGTGGGACGATCGGCGTCCTCAGCTGGACCCCGAACGGTTTCATCGGGCAGCTCTTCGCGACGATGAAGCCGTACGCGCCGCCGCCCCCTCCCGGTGCCTCGCCCGCACCCCTCTGGGGCAGCGTCGATCACGTCCGGGATCTGTTCGGCGACCGCGTCGAGGAGTTCGTCGCCCACCAGCAGGCCCTGCTGGTCGACCGATTCGCCACCGGGGCGGAGTTCCGCGACTTCATGAAGGCCAACTACGGCCCGACGATCGCGGTCTACCGCTTCATCGCCGACGACCCGGAGAAGGTCGCCGCCCTCGACGCCGACATGGCGGCGCTGGGCGACCGGTTCTTCGACGACGGCGTCATGCCGTGGGAGTACCTCATCGTCACCGCGAAGCGTCGATAGGAGCGAGCCATGCATCCGCTGATGTTGGTCATTCTGCCCGACAGCATTCAGGTGAGTCGTGACGCCGCCATGCGTCACGCGATCCTGACCGCCCGCAAGGAGCGCGATGACGCGCCCCGTCTCCGGCTCTGGGGGTCACGGAGATCTCGCACGCACCACTCGACCGAGAAAGGAGACTCGAGATGGTTCTCGCCCTCGCCCTCGCCATCCTCTGCCTCGTCGGCGTGATCAGTGCGGTCGTCGCGTCGGTACGCGACTCGCGGAGCCCCATCCGCACGGTATGGGGCTACGACACTCGCCGCCCGCTGCCGTAAGCCCGCGCAGCGAAGCCCCGCGTTTTCCCCGGTTCGCCGGGAGAGCGCGGGGCTCTCTGTGTCGTGGGGTCAGGGTCTCGCGGGGTCAGGGGTCTCGCGGGGCCAGGGTCTCGCTGCGTCAGGCCCGCTGAGCCATAGCTCGGTAGGCCGCACGGATCTCGGGGTGCGGGTCGGCGGGCAAGGTCACCGAGCCCTCGATCGACCAGGAAGGGCGCTCGCCGCCCAGCATCCACGCGGCCTGGGCCGCCGCGCCGAGCGCGACGTACTCCGTGGGCGGCGGCACGGTCACCGGCAGCCCGAAGACCTGCGCGGCGATGCGGCGCGTCGCCTCCAGGCGTGCGCCGCCGCCGATCAGCAGCAGGCGGCGAGGCTCGGCACCCACGCGGATGATCGTCTCGAGCCCGTCGGCGAGCCCGCACAGCATGCCCTCGATCGCGGCACGGGCCACGTTCTCGCGGGTGGTCGAGCCCAGGGTCAGGCCGGCGAAGCCCGCGGTCGCGTCGGGGAGATCGGGCGTGCGCTCGCCCGAGAAGTACGGCACCAGAACAACCCCGCCGGCGCCCGGCGCTGCCGCCAGCGCGAGGGTCGAGAACCCGTCGTGGTCGACGCCGAGCAGGGCCGCGATCACGTCGACGACCTGCGCGGCGTTGAGCGTGGCGACCAGGGGCAGGAATGCCCCGGAGGCATCCGCAAAACCGGCGACCGCGCCCGTGACGTCGGCCGCGGGGGTGTCGGTGACGGCGAAGACCGTGCCGCTCGTCCCGATCGAGACGACGACATCGCCGACCGCGGCACCCAGACCGAGCGCGGCCGCCGCGTTGTCGCCCGCGCCGGCACCGAGGGCGATGCCGCCAGGGATGCCGTGTTGCCGGGCCGTGACGCCGGACCGTTCGTCCGGGGCGAGCACACGCGGCACGATCACGTCGCGGCCGAGGGCGCGCACGAGCAGGTCGCGGTCGTACTCGCCCGTCCCCGCCGACCAGTAGCCGGTGCCGCTCGCGTCGGAGCGATCGGTGGTCAGCGCGTCGAGATCGGGCCCCAGGGGGGATTCCCCGGCCGGCCCGTACCCGGCAAGGCGCCAGGTCAGCCAATCGTGGGGGAGTGCCACCGCGGCCACGCGGGCCGCGTTCTCGGGCTCGGCATCGCGCAGCCATCGCAGCTTCGTCGCGGTGAACGACGCGACGGGCACCAGGCCGGTGCGCGCGGCGTACTCCTCGTCGCCGACCTCGTCGCGCAGAGCGCGGGCGGCGGCGCCGCTGCGGGTGTCGTTCCAGAGCAGGGCATCACGGATGACGCGGCCCTCCGCATCGAGGACCACCATCCCGTGCTGCTGCCCGCCGACAGAGAGGGTCTCGACATCCGCCAGCCCGCCCGCGTCGTCGATCGCGCGCAGGAGGGCAACCCACCACGCGGCGGGCTCGACCGACGTGCCCGCCGGGTGCGGCGCGCGCCCCGAGCGCACGACGGCGCCCGTGGCGGCATCGACGACGAGCACCTTGCAGCTCTGGGTCGAGGAGTCGACCCCCGCGACGAGCGTCACTCGCGGGCGCCGCGGCGTGCGAAGCGCTGCTGCAGCAGCACGGCGACCACGATGATGATGCCCTTGGCGACGTTCTGCACCGACGACGACAGGTTGTTCTGCACGAAGACGTTCGTGAGCGTCGCGAAGATCAGCACGCCGAAGACCGTGCCGGTGATCGTTCCGCGGCCGCCGATGAGCAGCGTTCCGCCGACCACGACGGCGGCGATCGCATCGAGTTCGATGAGCTGGCCGTGGGTCGAGGTGCCGGCGGTCGTCCGGCCGAGGATCATGACGGCGGCGATGCCCGCCGCGAGCCCGGCGAGCACGTAGATCCAGACGGTGTGGCGGTTGACGTTTATGCCCGCGAGACGAGCGGCCTCGCGGTTGCCGCCGATCGCGACGGTGCGGCGCCCGAAGGTCGTGCGGTTCAGCAGCAGCCACCCGGCCACAGCGGCGACGATGAAGATCCAGATCAGGATGTCGATGCCCAGGATGTCGGCGTTGAAGGCCTCGATGAAGTCGCGGGAGTCCACGCGCAGCGTGCGCTTCTCGGCCAGGATCTCGGCGAGGCCCCGGGCGGCGACCAGCATAGCGAGGGTGGCCATGAACGCGACGACCTTGCCGTACGCGATCACGATGCCGTTGATGAGCCCGGCCAGGACGCCCACGCCGATGGCGACGAGCACCATGAAGATCCAGTGCGTGGCCTCGGTGAACTCCTGCATTGCGTCGAGCGTCGCGGCGACGGAGGCCAGACCCATGACGGATCCGACCGACAGGTCGATGCCGCCCGAGATGATGACGAACGTCATGCCGATGCTGATGACGCCGATGATGGAGGCCTGGCGCAGGATGACGAGCACGTTGTTGATGCTCGTGAAGCTGTCGCCCGCCGTGACGGCGCCGATGATCACGATGACAACGAGCGCGAGCACGAGCCCGAGGTTGCGTCCGACGGATCCGCTCAGGATACGGCGCCACGCCGGCTCGGTCTGGTCGGTGGATGTCGGGGGACCGGCCGGTGCCGGTTCGGGAACGGCGCCGACGGTTTCGGCACGGGTCTGATCGCTCACGCGGCGGATCCTTTCATCACGAGGTCGAGCACGCCGTGCTCGTCGATCTGGTCTGCGGGTACGGTGCTCAGCACGCGGCCGTCGGCGATGACGAGCACGGTGTCGGCGAGGCCGAGCACCTCTTCGATCTCGCTCGAGACGACGACGACGGCGTTGCCGGCCGCGGCAAGGTCGCGGATGAGCGTATAGATCTCGGCGCGGGCGCCGACATCCACCCCTCGCGTCGGCTCGTCGAGCAGCAGCACCCGCGTGCCGTGCACGAGCCACCGCGCCAGCAGGATCTTCTGCTGGTTGCCGCCCGAGAGGGTGATCGCGGCACGGTCTGGGTCGCTCGGGCGGAGTTCGAGCGCCTCGATCTGGGCGCTGGCCGCCTCGCGCTCGGCGCGCTCGTCGAGCCAGCCCGCCTTGGCGAACCGGCCGAACGAGGCGAGGGTCACGTTGATGAAGATGGGCTGCTCGAGTACGAGGCCCTGACTCTTGCGCTCCTCAGGCGAGAGGCCGATGCCGGCATCCACTGCGTGCACCACCGAGCCGTTGCGCAGGCGCTTGCCCGAGACGCTCACGGAGCCCGACGTCGCCCGGCGCGCCCCGTACACGGTCTCGAGGATCTCGGAGCGCCCCGAACCGACGAGCCCCGCGAGACCGACGACCTCCCCCGCCCGCACGGTGAAGCTGACGTCCTCGAAGATTCCTGCCGAGGTGAGGCCCTCGACCTCGAGGACGACCGGGGCATCCGCGGGCCGCGGGGCAGGGGTCGGGAAGACGTTCGCGACGGCGCGGCCCGTCATGAGCTTGATCAGTTCGGGCGTGGGCGTCTCCGAGACGGCCAGCCCGGTCGCCATGGTGCGGCCGTCCTTCAGCACGGTGATGCGATCGCCGATCTGGCGGATCTCCTCGAGGCGGTGCGTGATGTAGACGACAGCGATGCCTTGGCCGGTGAGCTCCCGCACCACGTGGAAGAGGTTCTTCACCTCTTCGTTGTCGAGCACGGCCGACGGCTCGTCCATGACGATGAGCTTGATGTCGTGCGAGAGCGCGCGCGCCATGCTGACGATCTGCTTGTTGGCGGCGCTCAGCTGGCCGACCTCGATGTTCGGCGACAGGTTGCTGTGGCCGAGCCGCTTCAGCAGCGCGCGGGCCTCCTTGTGCGCCTGCGAGCGTCTGGTGAAGCCGCCGCGCGAGAGCTCGTGGCCGAGGAAGATGTTCTCGGCGATCGTCAGCCCGTCGACGACGTCGAGCTCCTGGTACATGGTGGCGATGCCGAGCGCGAGTCCCGCCTGCGGGTTCGGGATGTCGACGAGCTCGCCCTGCCACGCGATCGTGCCCTCGTCAGGGCGGTGCACGCCCGCGAGCGTCTTGATGAGCGTCGACTTGCCAGCGCCGTTCTGGCCGAGGATGCAGTGCACCTCGCCCGGCAGGATCTGCAGGTCGACGCCGCGCAGGGCGCGCACTCCGGCGAAGGACTTGGTGATTCCTCGCACGTCGAGGAGCACCCCCTGGTCGACTTTGATCATGGACGCAACATAACAGAACGGTTCCTTCCGCGCACCCGTTTGGTGCACACGCGGAGGCTAGACGCACTCCGCTGTGCCTGTTACGTTGTGCGAAACGCCAATTACCCGCCGGGCTCTCTGGGAGCTCTCCGACGGGCGGCAACTGCACCAACTCAAGGGAGAGAACAGCACATGAAAAGGACGCGGAAATTGTCGCGCAGCCTCGCGCAGCGCCTCGCGATCGGGGCCGGTGCCTCGATCGCGGTGATCGGACTCCTCGCCGGCTGCACCGGCAGCGGAGCCGACGAAGGAGACGTCGTAGACCAGGGCACGAGCTCGGAAGAGAACGCCGAGACCGGCGACACGGTCACCATCGGCTTCTCCGGCCCGGCGGCCGACCACGGCTGGCTCGCCGCGATCAACTCCGGCGCGATCGCCGCGGCCGAGAGCTTCCCGGACGTCGACCTGCAGCTCGCCGAGGGCACCAACGACGTGACCGCCCAGATCGCGGCGGTCGAGACGTTCGTCAACGACGGCGTGGACGCCATCGTGCTGCTGCCGAGCGACGGCGCGGCCATGACCGAGGCCGCCATCGCCGCCATGGAGGCCGGCATCCCGGTCATCAACGTCGACCGTGAGTTCTCGAGCCCCTTCGCGGCGCGCGCGACGATCCTCGGCGACAACTACGGCATGGGCGTCAGCGCCGGCACCTACATCTGCGAGCAGCTGAGCGACAACCCCGACGCGGTGGTCGCCGAGATCGCCGGCATCGACGCACTGCCGCTCACGCAGGACCGCTCGCGGGGCTTCGCCGATGCGCTGGATGACTGCGGGCTCGAGGTCGGGCCGCGCGTCTCCGCCGAGTTCACCGTGGAGAGCGGCGAGGAGGTCACCTCCCAGCTGCTGTCCGCCAACCCGCAGATCGACGCCATCTGGAACCACGACGACGACCAGGGCATCGGCGTGCTCGCCGCCATCGAGGCGGCCGGTCGCGACGAGTTCTTTATGGTCGGCGGCGCCGGCAGCAAGGACGCGATGGAGCTGATCGAGGCGGATGACTCCGTGCTGAAGGCCACGATCATCTACCCCTCGACCCAGGCGGCCGATGGCATCGCCCTGGCCCGCCTGATCGCTCAGGGCAAGACGATGAGCGACCTCATCACGCCGGGTGTGGCCAACCGCATCGTGCTCGACGCACCGGTCGTGACGAAGGACAACGTCGACGAGTACATCGGGCTCGCGTTCGAGTCCTAGTCTGGCATCGTGAGTCACTGGGAGGGGACGCCGCTCGCGGGTGTCCCCTCCCATCCCTCGCCCACTGCCCCCCACACTTCGAATCACCGCAGGGAGACCCCGATGCCCGACACCCTTCGCGTCGCCATGATCGGCTACGGCTTCATGGGCGCCGCCCACTCCCAAGGGTGGCGCGTCGCCCCCCGATTCTTCGATCTTCCGGTGCAGCCCGCGATGGATGTCGTGGTCGGCCGCGATGCCTCGGCCGTGGCTGCGGCCGCCGGGAAGTGGGGGTGGCGCGAGTCCGCGACCGACTGGCGTGAGGTCATCGCACGCGACGACATCGACATCGTCGACATCGTCACCCCCGGCGACACGCACGCCGATATCGCGATCGCCGCCCTCGAGGCGGGCAAACACGTGCTGTGCGAGAAGCCGCTCGCGAACACCGTCGCCGAGGCGGAGGCGATGGCGGATGCCGCGGCCACCGCCGCCGCGAGGGGCGTGCGCTCGATGGTGGGCTTCACCTATCGCCGAGTCCCTGCGGCCACCTTCGCCCGCGACCTCGTCGCGGCCGGACGCATCGGCGACGTGCGCCAGGTGCGCGCGTCGTACCGGCAGGACTGGCTGATGGATGCCGAGGCGCCCCTGACGTGGCGCATGCAGAAGGACCGCGCCGGCTCCGGCGCCCTCGGAGACATCGGCGCCCACGCCGTCGACCTCGCGGAGTACATCACCGGGCTGAGCCTGCAGAGCGTCTCGGGAGTGATCGACACGATCGTCACGGAGCGCCCGCTGCTCGGCGAGGGACACGGGCTCTCGGGCACCGCCTCGACCGAGCGCGGCCAGGTCACCGTCGACGACGTCGCCCTCTTCTCCGCCCGGTTTACGAACCCCGACGGCGGGTTCGCCGCGCTCGGGTCGTTCGAGGCGACCCGGTTCGCGACGGGCCGGAAGAACGCGCTGAGCATCGAGGTGTCGGGCTCGCTGGGTGCGATCTCCTTCGACCTCGAACGGCTCAACGAACTGCGGTTCTACGACGCCACGGTTCCGGTGACCGAGCAGGGCTTCCGCACGATCCTCGTCACCGAGCCCGACCACCCCTACCTGGCACCCTGGTGGCCGGCGGGTCACATGCTCGGATACGAGCACGGCTTCTCGAACCAGGTCGCCGACTTCGTCGGTGCGATCGCGGCGGGAGAGCAGCCGCGCCCGTCCTTCGCCGACGGCCTGCACGTGCAGCGGGTGCTCGCCGCGGTCGAGCAGAGCTCGCTCGCCGACAGCGCCTGGACCTCGACCGCCGGCTGAGCCGGCGGCATCCTCTCATTCCACCCCACCCTCTCCGAAAGGCAGACCATGACCGATGACACGACCGGCGCCCGCCCGATCACCCTCTTCACGGGCCAGTGGGCCGACCTTCCGTTTGAGGAGGTCGTGCGGCTCGCCGCCGGATGGGGCTACGACGGCCTCGAGGTCGCGTGCTGGGGCGACCACCTCGACCCGTGGCGCTGGGACGACGACGACTATGTGCAGGGCAAGCTCGACCTGCTCGAGAAGCACGGGCTCAAGGTGTGGGCGATCTCGAACCACCTCAAGGGTCAAGCCGTGTGCGACGACCCGATCGACCAGCGTCACCGCGACATCCTCTCCGACCGGGTGTGGGGCGACGGCGACCCCGAGGGCGTGCGCAGCCGCGCCGCCGAGGAGATGAAGCACACGGCCCGCCTCGCGGCGAAGCTCGGCGTTCAGACCGTCGTCGGGTTCACGGGGTCGAGCATCTGGAAGTACGTCGCGATGTTCCCCCCTGTGTCGCAGGAGGCGATCGACGCCGGCTACCAGGACTTCGCCGACCGCTGGAACCCGATCCTCGACGTGTTCGACGAGGTCGGTGTGCGCTTCGCCCACGAGGTGCACCCGAGCGAGATCGCCTACGACTACTGGACCACCGTGCGCACGCTCGAGGCGATCGGGCACCGCCCGGCCTTCGGCCTCAATTGGGATCCGTCGCACTTCGTGTGGCAGCAGCTGAACCCGGTCGATTTCATCCTCGAGTTCAAGGACCTGATCTACCACGTCGACTGCAAGGACGTGAAGCTCAATGTGGGCAACGGCCGCAACGGGCGGCTCGGCTCGCACCTGGCCTGGGCCGACCTGCGGCGTGGGTGGGACTTCGTCTCGACCGGCCGTGGTGACGTGCCTTGGGAGGCATCGTTCCGAGCGCTCAACAGCATCGGCTACGAGGGTCCGATCTCCGTCGAATGGGAGGATGCCGGAATGGACCGCCTGATCGGCGCGCCCGAGGCCCTTGCGTTCATCAAGCGCAACGCGTTCGCCGCCCCGGCGGCCGCGTTCGACGCGGCGTTCTCGACGCGCTGAGTTGCACGGTGGTTCCACGGTGGGCTGCTCGGTGAACGGGGTGGAGCGGCGGTGAGGCGTGGCGGCGGATGATTTCACGCGGGCGACCGGGACCACACTCGACGTGGTGCGCCGCCAGAACCTCACTCAGGTGCTGCGGCTCACGCACCGGGACGGCCCGATCTCCCGTGCCGAGCTGACTCGCGCCACGGGGCTGAACCGCTCCACGATCGGCGGCCTCGTCGCCGAACTGGAGGCGCGCGGGCTCGTCGACGAGACGGAGCCGCACCTCACGCGAAAGGTCGGCCGACCGAGCCCGATGGTCATGCCGTCGGATGCGACCGTGGCGATCGCGGTGAACCCCGAGATCGACGCGGTCGACGTCGGCGTCGTCTCGCTGGGCGGCCGCGTGCTGCGCCGTGTGCGCTTCAAGAACGAGCGCATCCCGACGCCGACCGAGTTCGTCAACATCGTCGCCGCGATCGTGGGCGGGATGCGCCCCGAGCTGGATGACTCGTCCCGCACGCTGGGCATCGGCCTCGCGGTGCCGGGACTGGTCCGTAGCAAGGACGGCCAGGTGCTGCTCGCCCCGCATCTCGGCTGGCACGAGGCGCCGATCACGGCGATGCTCGCCGAAGCGACCGGGATGTCCGTCGTCGCCGGAAACGATGCGAGCTGCGGCGTCGTGGCCGAGAGCGTCTTCGGCGGCGGCCGCGGGGTCGACTCGGTCGTCTACCTGAACGGCGGGGCGAGCGGCATCGGCGGCGGCGTGGCGCTCGGCGGCACTTTGCTGACCGGTGCGGGCGGTTACGCCGGGGAATTCGGCCACACGCTCGTGGAGTCGAACGGCTCGGCATGCCACTGCGGGGCGATCGGATGCCTCGAGACCGAGGTGCGCCGCGACGCCCTGCTCGCGGCGGTGGGTCTCGACGATCTCGCCGTCGAAAAGCTGCCCGCCGCGCTCGCCGCCGCGTGGAGCGACCCCGAAAGCGTCGGCGCGCGCGAAGTGCGCCGCCAGGTCGACTACCTCGCGGTCGCCCTCCGGAACATCCTGAACGGGCTCAACCCCCGCCGGATCGTGCTCGGCGGCTTTCTCGCGACCCTGCTCGGCGTCGTCGGCGAGGCCGGCCTGGCAGCTCGGCTCGACGTCGCCCTGCCCGGGGCGCGGCACGATGTCAGCATCGCGGCCGCGACCCTCGGCCGGGACGTGCTGCTCGTCGGCGCGGCGGAGCTGGTCTTCGGGCCCGTGCTCGATGATCCCACCCTCATGCCCGTGCTGGCCGTCCCGGCGCCGGTCACCTTCTGACCGACGCGCGCCGGATGGGTGCTCAGGTGCGCATGCTCAGGTGCGCGGCGGGGTGCTGGATCGCAGCAGCACGTCGAGGGGGAGGGGCTCGGCATCCCCTGTCCACTCGTCGTCGATCGCCGCGCGGAGGGCGCGGTAGCCGAGGTCTTCGAGAGGCACGTGCACGGTCGTGAGGGCCGGACGCACGTCGCGGCTGGTCGGGATGTCGTCGAAGCCGCAGACGGCGATGTCGGTGCCGGGCTCGCGTCCGGCATCGCGGATCGCCGAGAGGGCGCCGATGGCCACCACGTCGCTGACCCCGAAGACGACCGTGCCCCGCTCGACGCCGCGCCCCAGTGCTTCGCTCATGAGGGAGTAGCCCGCCTCGCGGGTGAATCCGCCTCGCAGGGTGAGGGCGACGCGCCCGTCGCCCTTGGCGAAGCCGTCGGTGAAGCCGGCGATGCGGTCGTCGGACGTGCGGACACCGGTGCGTGCGCCGAGGATGAGAGCCTCGCGATAGCCGAGCTCGGTCAGGGCGGATCCGAGAGCGCGTGCTCCGCCGACGTTGTCCACGGCTACCGCACGCACGTCTCCGCCGCCGGGGCCGAGGGCGACGACCCGCCCGCCCATTGCGGCGAAGGCGTCGAGCTCCGCACGAACACCCGCGCCGTCCTCGTCCTCGTTGCGGGAGGCGGCGAGGATCAGGCCCTGGGGGCGCTGGCCGCGGAGGGCGCGCACGAGCCGGGCCTCGCGCTCGGCGTCGCGCTCGGTGATCGCGATCGTCACGACGAGCCCGGCCTCGTCGGCGCCGCGGACGACGCCAGCGGCGAGCTGTCCGAAGTAGGGGTCGGCGATGTCGGCCACGAGCAGGGCGATGATGGCCGACGTGCCGCGCGCGGTCGCCTGGGCCGACAGGTTGGCGGTGTAGCCGAGCCGCGCCGCGGCCTCTTCGACGCGCTCGCGGTAGCTCTCCGCCACCTTTCGCACCGACCCGTTCAGCACGCGCGATGCGGTCGCCAATGACACGCCTGCCTCGCGGGCCACGTCGTGCAGGGTCGCCGCCGACCGCGGCTGAGCCACCATGTCCGTCACAGCCCAGAGTCTATGACGACGGAAAACGATTGCTTCGCTGCGCGCGCGAGGATTCCGGATGCGACTCGCGTCGTCGTGGGCATGGGTGTCGGCCGAATCGGTGCGACCTCGGGGAAAGCAGGTGCGCTTAAGGGACGGTCAGGTGCGGGCTGACGGCCCGGCCGAACGCCTCGGCGGTGCGCCGGACGACCTCGTCGTGTGGCGTCGCCCAGACGTCCTCGTTGAAGATCTCGACCTCGATGTCGCCGGTGTAACCCGCGTCGATGACGGCGTTCGTCAGGCTCGCGAAGTCGATGACCCCGTCGCCGGGGTAGTGCCTGCTGAGAAGCACGTCGGCCGCCAGGGGAGTCTTCCAGTCGCACACCTGGTAGGTCGCCATGCGCCCCTCGCGTCCGGCGCGCGCGATCTGCGGCAGCACGTCGGGATCCCACCAGATGTGGAACGTGTCGACGGTCGCGCCGACGACCGCGGGGTCGAAGTCCGCCGCGATGTCGAGCGCCTGGCCGAGCGTCGAGACGACACAGCGGTCGGAGGCGTACATCGGATGCAGCGGCTCGATCGCGAGCGTGACACCGGCGGCCGCGGCATCCGGTACCAGCTCGCCGATCGCGTCGCGCACGCGTCGGCGCGCGCCGACGAGGTCGCGGGAGCCTTCGGGGAGCCCGCCCGCGACCAGCACGAGGATCGCGGTCGACCCCTCGGCCCCGGCGGCCGCGAGTGTCGCCGCCTCCTCGATCGCGCGGCGGTTGTCATCGATCGCCGCCCGGCGCTGTGGGCCCTCGGGGAGGGTGAAGAACCCGCCGCGGCAGTGCGTCGTGAAGCGCAGCCCCGAGTGGGTGAGCATCCGGGCGGCCGTCTGCAGGCCGACCTCCTGCACGGGCTCGCGCCACAGGCCGATCGCCTGCACGCCGGCCTCGGCCGTCACCCGCAGCGCCGTCGCGAGGTCGGCGTGCTTGATCGTCGCCTGATTGATCGAGAGCCGGGGGTCGGGCGTCGCCGTCCCGCCGTCGC
>NZ_DATMIO010000064.1:0-9846 GCF_035554235.1 Microbacterium sp.
TGTGAAGAGCAGACCCGGGATGACGGGGCCCGCCCGCTGCGCGTCGGCCAGGCCGCACTCGGGGGAGGCGGGCTCATCGGGCGCCACGCCCGCGGGATCGGAGCCCTCGAAGAGCATCCGCGCGGTGCGGGATCGCGGATCGATGACCACGACATCGCCGTCGGAATCGAGCAGCTCCGACATCGCGTCGTCGGAGAGCACCGGGGCATCGGGGGTGACCAGGGTCGTCGCGGGGCCGACCGCGGCAGCTGCGGTGGCCCGGTCGCGGGCGATGACGACGTCGATGCCCTGCTCGCGCAGGATCGTCACGAGGGCCCTCGTGCCCCGCGGCCCCGCGCCCTCGGGGTCGAAGGCATCCCGCTCGGTCCACCGTCCGACCGACGAGAGCACCGACCCGATGATGCCGGCGGCCACCAGCACGAGCACGATGATGCCCCACACGAGCAGGCTTCGCCGCCCCGAGGCGACCTCGGTCACCGTCATACCGACGTCTCCTGAAGGGCGGGGCGTGCGGCGACGAGGGCGTCGTCGGCCGCCGCGACGAGGGCGTAGAGCTCTCCCGAGCCCGGCCGTCGGAGGTAGCGCACATCGTCGAACGCCGAGGCCGCGGCATCCAATCGGCTCTTCTCGGCGGGGAACGCGCGGGCCGCATCGCGCGCGAAGGCGTGGACGGTCGCGCCGGGCGCCGGCTCGACGATGCCGCGCTCGGCCAGGCCCCGTGCGAGTGCGCGCAAGCGCAGGATGATCGCGTCATCCCAGATGCCGCGTGCGGCCGCCGCGGCGGCATCCCGGCGCAGCTCCGACGCGCTGCGCGCCTCCTCCGCACCGAAGAGTTCGAGCGGCGATCTCGACGAGCGCGGCGAGAGGCGCGGGCGGCCCCAGATGAGGAATGCGGCGACGATGAGCCCCGTGACGACGACCGCGATCACGATCACGAGCGGCCCGCCCCACCCGCCCGGGACCTCGCCCGTGAAGAGGTTTCCGAAGAACTCCGCGACGGCGCGGGCGATGCGATCCAGCGGCGTGGGCTCGGCCTCGGCGTAGACGGGGCGCGAGAGTTCGCGCTCCGCCCATTCGCGCGCCTCATCGCCGTCGGGGATGAGGGGGCCCGCCCCCGCGATCATGCGGAGTCGTCGCCGGACGCGCCCGGTGCGGTCCACGCTGTCGCGGTGGGTGGCGTCGGCGGTGCGGGCGGCATCGGGGATGCGGGCTGTGCCTGCGGCGCGGGTGGGACGGGCGGGACGGGTGGCGGCGGCCCGAAGGGGGCGGCGGATGCGGGCGGTGCGGGCGGGTACCCCGCGGCCGGGTAGCCCTGCGCCGGATATCCCTGCGCCGGGTACGCTGGCGCGAAGACGGGGGCGGCATAGGGCGCCCGCACGAGCGTCCGTCCCGCGTGCGCGGAGTAGGGGTCGGGGAGCGATGTGGCCCCGGCATCCCGCTGCTCGACGTATGTCAGCAGGTCGAGATCGAGCCCCTCGTGGCGCATGCGGCAGTCGATGTAGATGAGCGATGCGGCCGTGGCCTGCACGACGATCGCGACGGACTGGATCAGGAGCACGACGATCTGCGTCAGGGCCGTGGCGATGATGATCCCCGCGATGGCGCCGGCGGTGGGCTCCCCGGTCGGAGCGATGATCGCGGTGATGCCGGTCGAGAGCAGCGAGAACGGCACGCTGACCACCTGGCCGATGACGCCCATGATGAACCCGATGATCACGAGCACGCCGAGGGCGGGCCAGAACCGGCCGCGGATGAGCACCCAGGAGCGCACCACCGCGCTGCGGATCGTGCCGTGCTCGAGCACCAGCACCGACGGCACGAGGGCGAGCTTCGTCGACAGCCACAGCGAGAGCGGGATGCTCGCCACCACGACGAGGATCGTCAGCCCGATCCCCACGGCGGGGACGGCGAAGCCCAGAGCGAGGATCGCTCCGCCGAGAACGGCGAAGAGCAGCAAGACGCCGAGCGTCACCAGCATTGTGTACCCGATCAGGCGCCACGCGACCGGCTTCACCCGGCGCCACAACCCGCCGAGCGTGAGCTTCTCGGCGAGCACGGCGTGGGCGACCTCGCTCACGACGACGGCCTGCACGAGCACGCTCAGGGCGGTCGCCGCGAGTCCCAGGACGAAGCCGGAGAGCACGGTGATCAGCACCGAGCCGGCGAACACCGTGTCGTAGTCCTCCGTGCCCGGCTGAAGGGTGTCGAGGCGGATGAACGACGCGAACGCGATGCCGCCGATCGCGAGGATCAGCACGACGTAGAGCACCGTCTGGAGGATGAGCGCGAACCCCAGCAGCACCTTGGGATTCTGGCGTAGCGCGGCGAACGAGCGGCCGAGGATCGTGCCGAACGACAGCGGATGCAGCGGAATGATCCCAGGTCGGGATGCCGGTGTCCATGCCGGGTAAGCGGTCACGGGCCGTCCCCTCCTCGCTGCGGGCCGGGCGGTCGCCGCCGTCCTATCGTGTCACACGGGATCGGGCGCCGAGCGGCGTGCCGACGCGCTTCCCGCCATCCCCCGGGATGAGTCCATTACTCTGAGGAGAGTGCTCGGGGTCCTCGGCGCACACGCCAGGGTGACCCCGAGATCTCAGCAAAGGACGATCGCGCTTCTATGACCTCACGAATCCTGGTTGTCGATGACGACACCGCGCTCGCCGAGATGATCGGCATCGTCCTGCGCACCGAGGGCTTCGACACGGTGTTCTGCGCCGACGGCGCCGAGGCGGTCGACATCTGGCGCGCCGAACGTCCCGACCTGGTGCTGCTCGACCTGATGCTTCCCGGCATGGACGGCATCGAGATCTGCACGCGCGTCCGCGCGGAGTCCGGGGTGCCGATCATCATGCTGACCGCGCGCACCGATACGGCCGACGTCGTGCGCGGCCTCGAGGTCGGCGCCGACGATTACATCGTCAAGCCCTTCAACCCCAAGGAGCTCGTCGCCCGCATCCGGACGCGCCTGCGCCCCGCCCCGCAGGCCGCGAACGAGACGCTGCGCATCGGCGATCTGACCGTGGATGTCGCGGCCCACGAGGTGCGTCGCGATGGCGCCCCCATCGCCCTGACACCCCTGGAGTTCGAGCTGCTCGTCGCCCTCGCGTCGAAGCCGCAGCAGGTGTTCTCTCGGGAGATGCTGCTCGAGCAGGTCTGGGGCTACCACTACAAGGCCGACACGCGCCTGGTGAACGTGCACGTGCAGCGGCTTCGGGCGAAGGTCGAGCTCGACCCCGACAACCCGAAGATCGTCACGACGGTGCGTGGCGTCGGCTATCGCGCCGGCGCCGTCGTCTGAGGCACTCGTGCCGCCCGCGAGCGCTGCGGCCTCCCGCGCACCCGTCACCAACTGGCGGGACTGGCGGGCGTGGCCCGAAAGCCTCGCCACGCTGTGGCGGCGGTCGCTGCGCTTCCGGACCCTGCTGATCACCCTCGCGCTCAGCATGCTCGCGATCCTGGTCGCCGGTGCCACGATGGCGGTCGCCATCCAGAACGACCTGTTCGATTCGAACCGCGCCCAGGTGCTGGTCGACGCGCGT
Source organism: Microbacterium sp. (assembly GCF_035554235.1). Lineage (GTDB taxonomy): Bacteria > Actinomycetota > Actinomycetes > Actinomycetales > Microbacteriaceae > Microbacterium. The sequence goes on from NZ_DATMIO010000064.1 coordinate 3,540, forward strand.
CGGGCCATGACGACCGCCCAGCAGACCCTGGATGCCGCGGTGGTGCAGGGCGATCGCAGCCAGCTCCAGCAGACCATGCGCACGGTGCAGAACCAGATCGCCCGCCAGTCCTCGAGCGACATGATCGCCGGCATCCGCATCGACTCGACTCCGTCGCAGCTGGCCCCGCAGAACTTCTTCTCCGGTGGGCTCACCGAGGAGATGGTCCCCGAGGCCCTGCGGGCCCAGGTGACCAAGAACGCGGACTTCCAGTGGTGGCAGTCGGTCGGCCTTCCGGGCCCAGGGGGCCAGACCGTCCCCGGCATCATCGTCGGCCAGCAGCTGCAGATGCCCGACGCGGAGGTCGGGGCGTACGAGGTCTACCTCGCCTACGACCTCGCCGACGCCGACCAGACCCTCTTCTTCGTGCAGCGCACGCTGTGGCTCGTCGGCGGCGTTCTGGTGCTGCTGATCGGGGCCATCGCCTGGTTCGTGCTCCGTTCGGTGGCGACGCCCATCAGCGAGGCGGCCGACACGAGCGCCCGCCTGGCCGCGGGTGAGCTCAAGGTGCGGCTGCCGGTGCGTGGCGAGGACGAGCTCGCGACCCTCGGGCGCTCCTTCAACGCGATGGCCGACAGCATCGAGGCGCAGATCAAGGAGCTGGCCGACCTCTCGCTCGTCCAGCAGCGGTTCGTCTCGGATGTCTCGCACGAGCTCCGTACGCCCCTGACGACGATCCGCCTCGCGGCCGACATGCTCAACGACCGGCGCGAGGAGTTCGACCCCACCACCGCCCGCGCCGCCGAGCTGCTGCACGCCCAGGTGCAGCGTTTCGAGACCCTCCTCGGCGACCTGCTCGAGATCAGCCGGTACGACGCCGGCTCGGTGCAGCTGGAGCTCGAGCCGACGAGCCTCGCGCACCTCGTCGAGGACGTCGTGGAGTCGATGCACCAACTCGCGGAGCAGCACCACACCGATGTGCGGATCGTCGCCCCGGGGGGATATTCCCCCGTCGAGATGGACGCCCGGCGCGTGCGCCGCGTCGCGCGCAACCTGCTCGGCAACGCGATCGAGCACGGGGAGGGGCGACCCATCGTGGTCACCGTCGACAGCAACCAGCACGCCGTCGCGCTGAGCGTGCGGGACTTCGGCCTCGGGATGACGGCGATCGACGCGGAGCGCGTCTTCGATCGGTTCTGGCGTGCCGATCCCTCGCGCAAGCGCTCCATCGGGGGCACGGGGCTCGGCCTGTCGATCGCCCTCGGCGACGCGCGCCTGCACGGCGGCACGCTCGCGGTGTGGTCGGAGCCCGGTCGAGGCACCCATTTCGTGCTCACGCTGCCGCGACAGCCCGAGGGACTCATCGGCGAATCGCCGATCCCGCTCGAACCCCCTGACGCGGCCCACGACGAGCTCGGCAGAACGCAGCCCATCGTGCTGCCGACCACCGGTACCCTCCCGGCGAACGGAGCGCCGAAGCGATGAGCCGCCGCATCCTCTCTCTTCTCCTCGCCCTATCGGCGGCGTTCGCGCTCGCCGCGTGCTCGGGACTGCCGACGACGGGTTCGGTCAATCCGGGGCTCCCGGCCGACGAGGTCCCCCGCACGCCCGACTTCCTCTTCGTGCCGAACAGCCCGCAGCCGGGCATGACGCCGCAGCAGATCGTGCAGGGCTTCATCGACGCGGGCACGAGCCCCGTCGACAACTGGGCGATCGCCCGCCTGTTCCTCGCCCCCGAGGCCCGGTCGCTGTGGAATCCCGAGGCAGGTGTGACGATCGACTCGCCGGGCGACCGGGTGTACACCGAGGCATCCGAGGATCAGATCACCGTGACCGTCACCCCGTCGGCCGACGTCGACGAGACGGGGGCGTACGCGGTGTCGGATGCCGGGGCCACCGCGTTGCCCTTCCGCCTGGCCCAGCAGAGCGACGGCGAGTGGCGCATCGTCGAGGCGAACGATGGCATCGTGCTCGATCGCGACTTCTTCGTGACGGTGTTCGACGCCTACTCCATCATGTTCTTCGACCCGACGTGGGAGTTCCTCGTGCCCGACGTGCGCTGGTTCCCGGCACGGGAGAACTCCGCGACCCGCATCGCGACCGCCCTCGTCGACGGCGCGCCGAGCCCGTGGCTTGCAGCATCCCTCGAGACGGCCTTTCCCGAGGACGTCGCGCTCGCGAGTCAGTCGGTGACCGTCGACGCCGATCGGGCGGCAACCGTCGAGCTGCGCGATTCCGCGCTGGCGCTCGATCCCACGATCCTGAATCGGATGCAGGCGCAGCTGGAGGCGAGCCTGGCCGACGCGGGGGTGCAGTCCGTGCAGATGGCGGTCGACGGAGCGCCCCTCGAGGCGACGGCCGCCCCGACGCGTTCCACGAACGTCACCACCAGCCCGCTCGTGCTGAACGACGCCGGGTTCGGGTTTCTCGCGGGCGGCGAGATCACCCCCATCCCCGGGCTCTCCGACACGATCACCGAGAACCTCGGCGCGCCCCCGACATCGATCCAGGTCGGCCCGCAGCGAGACGTCGCGGCCCTCCAGGTCGCGGGAGGCGTCGTGGCGCGCGCGCAGGGCGACGGGACGGTGCTCGACGTGGACACGCGCCCGGGGCTCGTCGCCCCGTCCATCGATCCCTCGGGCTACATCTGGAGCGTTCCCCACGACAGTCCGACGGCGCTCTTCGTATCGGGCGCTGCGGGCACGCCCTCGTCGGTCGCGGGCGCGTGGGGCGATGCGTCGCAGATCCAGGCGCTCAGCGTGTCGCGCGATGGGACGCGGGTCGTCGCCCTCGTGACGGTCGGCGGTCAGCACTGGGCGGTCGTCGCGGGCGTGGTCCGCGATGCGAACGGGCTGCCGACGGCGCTCGGCGATGCCCACCGGCTCGCCCGGCTGCCCGGGCCGGGCATCTCCGTCGCCTGGCTTGACGACGTGACGATCGGCGTGGCCGCGAGCGACTCCGGAGGCATCGTCATCCTCGACCAGCTCGTGGGGGGCGAAGGCATCGCGACCGACGGGCCCGTCGGTGTCACATCGCTCGCCGGGGCCAACCAGCCGAGCGCGGTGCGCCTCCGCGATGGCGCGGGCATCCTCTACATCAAGCGCGGCACGAACTGGGCGCAGGCGGGCACCGGCATCTTCGTGCTCGCGACGCAGCAGGGTGCCCCTCGGTAGAGGCACCGTCTCCTGCACATCGCCCGGGCGCCGCGGTGCCTCCACGGGCGATGGGCGGCTCGCCGATGCGGTGGGGGCGCCGTGCGACGCTCCTGGGGTGACGGAACGAACGGCGCGGGATGCCGTGCTCGGGGCGCTCGCCGACGCCCTCGCTCTCGCGTTCCCGGTGGACTGCGCCGGATGCCGGGTGCCCGGCGTCGCGCTGTGCGACGCGTGCCGCGGGGCGCTGGTCCCGCGCCCGACGACGCGCCGCCTCGCGTCGGGGCTCGAGGTCTGGAGCGGGCTGCCCTTCGAGGGCCCCGTGGCCGGCGCCCTCCGCGCGCTCAAGGAGGAGGGGCGCACGTCGCTCGCCAGGGCGCTCGCTCCCGCGCTGGCCTCCGCCCTGGCGGCCGCCGCCGAGGCGGCCGTGGTTCAGGGGGCCGCGGCCCAGGCATCCGCGGTTCAGACATCCGCGGTTCACGGGGCCGACGCGCATCCAGGGCTGCTCGTCGTGCCCGTTCCCGCGTCGCGCAAGGCCATCCGGCGTCGCGGCTACCGTGTCGTCGACCTCCTGGTGCGGCGCGCCGGAGTGGTCCCCGCGCGGCTGCTCGTTCCCGCCCGTCGCACCGTCGATCAGCGCGGACTCGGGGCCTCTGCGCGGCGCTCCAACGTCGAGGGAAGCCTTCGTGCGCGCGCCTGCGCCGGGCTGGAGATCGTCGTCGTCGACGACGTCGTCACGACCGGTGCAACGCTCGAGGAGGCGGCTCGCGCGCTCACGGCGGAGGGTGCGCGGGTGCTCGCCGCCGCGACCGTCGCGGCCACCCCGCGCCGATTCGGGACATCAGAAACTCACAGGTGACACCACCGGGGTCCGGGGCTACGGTGGGGGAACACAAGGCGACACATGGTCCGCCCTTGACCCGGTGGACCGGAACAAGGAGGTCAAGGATGGAAACCAGCATCGTCGGCGTCGGCGTGGGCGTCACTGATCGCTTCCGCTCGGTTGTCGAAGAGAAAGCGGTTCGCATTGAGCACCTGGCGCCGCGCGCCCAGCGGCTCGACGTCAAGGTCACCCACCGCGCCTATCACAACGGCCGGGTCGAAGACGAGACCGTTGAACTCACTCTCGTCGGCAAGGGGCCCGTCGTTCGGGCCGAAGCCGTCGACGGCGACAAGTTCGCCGCCCTCGACCTCGCGGTCGACAAGATGGCCGAACAGCTGCGCCGCGCCAAAGGCAAGCGCGTCGACGGCCGCAACCACCCCCGCGGTGCCAAGTTCGAGAAGGAGAGCGGCGCCATCTCCGGCATCGATGTGCAGCCGGCATCCCTCGATGTCATGCGGGCGGTGGCGACCGGAGAGATTCCGGTCATCTCCGGGAACGAGGAGGAGGACGGTTACACCCCCGTCGTCATCCGCACCAAGAACTTCGATGCCGAATGGATGACCGTGGAAGACGCGGTCGACCGCATGGAACTCGTCGGGCACGACTTCTTCCTCTTCATCGACGCCCGCAGCGATCACCCCAGCGTGGTGTACCGCCGCAAGGGCTGGGACTATGGCGTGATCTCCTTGACGGCGGCCGCCCCGCCCGTGGAAGCCATGGCCTCGTAGCCCTCACGATTTCGGCCCGGGTTCTGCGACTCGGCCGGGTGACATTCACCGGCCAGTGCGAACCCGGGCCGAACCGCGTGTGGGCGCCGCGGGCACGGGGGCGTGTGGCGTCAGCCGAAGAAGTCGCCGAGCAGGCTCCCGATCACGACGCCGCCCAGGATGCCGCCCATGGCGTCGCTCATCCCGCCGCGGCCGCCTTGCGTCGGGCCGCCCCAGTTGCCGCCCTGCGGGCGCGACGAGTCGATGTCGCGCTGGGCGAGCTGCAGCGACTCGCTCGCCAGGGCTCCGGCACGACGGGCGAGGGCCATCGCGTTCTCGCGGGTGTCTTCATCGGATGCCAGGGGCTCGGCGTCGATGCGGGCGCGCTCGGCCTCGGCCAGGCGCGTGCGGGCGTCGGCGCCGATCCACCCGCGGTGGCCGGCGATGACGTTGCGGGCCACCGCGATCTGGCGATCGGCGTCGTCGAGGGCGTGCCGGACGTGGTGCACCGAGGGGATCGGGCGGGCCAGGCGATCGCGCGCGGCCGCGATCGCGGCATCCAATCCGCTGTTGGCGTCTCGCAGCTGCGACAGCTCCGCGAACGGATCGGACTTCGTCCCGGGCGCGGGAAGCGCCGCGAGCGCGGCCTGGAGCGCCTTGACGGCCGCAGCGACCGCCGGCACCTGGGGCGCCTCCCGCGCGGCGACGAGGTCGCCGCGCGAGTCCGCCACGACGTCGGCGAGGGTCGACTCGGCGCGCAGGGCCTCGATCTCGAAGTCCTCGACGCCGTCGATGATCGCCGCCGCCCGGCGCACGGCCTCGGTCGAGGTCTCCAGCGCGAGGTTCGCCTCTTCAGCGCGCCCGGCCTCGCGGCGGCGCGTCGACACGTCGGCGCTGTGCGCCGCGAAGGCCAGCAGCTGCTCGGCCTCGTCGGCCCCGGCCGACACCTGGCGGAGCGCCTCTTCGCTGTACCGCGCGGAGAGGCGCTCGATCGTGGCGCGGGCATGGGGGAGGCGCTCGCCGAGTTGAACGGTCTCGGCTTTGACCTGGGCCAGGATCTCGGGGGCGCGTCGCACGCGCTCGATGTCCTTGGCGAGGCTGGTGGTGCGGTCATCGAGCAGTTCGTCGGCCCATTCGCAGAGCTGCACGATGCGCGCGTTGCGGGTGCGCAGCTCCTCCGGGGTGTCCGGGATGTGGTCGTGGTTGAGCTGGTTGAGGTGGAAGGCCTCGCCCAGGTGGTGCTTCACCGCGGTCAGCGCTTCCTTCAGATCGCGCGTGGGGCCCTCGCCGAGCTCGGCGACCGCGAAGGCGAGCTCGTCGTCGGTCGTCCGGAGGCGCTCGTCGACCGCGACGAGCGCGCTCTTCGCCCGCCGGGCGAGGTCCGCGTCCTGCGCCTGAAGCGCCTCCAGCTCTTCGCGCTTGCGTTTGCCCCATAAACCAGCCATGACTCGATCCTAGGTTCGCGCGCCTGCGGGTTCGCCCGGATTCGCTGCCGGCGTTACGCGTGGGTTCGGGGCGGGCCGCTGACGTTGGGACGCGCCGCTTGCGTTCGGGGCGCGTGCGCTGACATTGGGGCGCGTGCGCCT
>NZ_DATMIO010000065.1:0-11796 GCF_035554235.1 Microbacterium sp.
GCACAAGAGAACACGTTACCGTCCCCTAGGCTGAAGGGACACTCAGCCCCGCCCCGCGCCGAGCACGAATACGCCTCGCGCCGAGCCTCAAGAGGTGTGCATGTTCCGCAAGATCCTTGTCGCCAATCGTGGAGAGATCGCGATCCGGGCGTTTCGCGCCGCCTTCGAGCTGGGGGCCCGCACCGTCGCGGTATTCCCCTGGGAGGACCGCAATTCCCTCCACCGGCTGAAGGCCGATGAGGCGTACCAGATCGGCGAGAAGGGGCATCCGGTGCGGGCCTACCTCGATGTCGACGAGATCGTGCGCGTGGCGCTCGAATCCGGTGCCGACGCGATCTACCCGGGCTACGGATTTCTCTCGGAGAACCCGGATCTCGCCGAGAAGGCGGCCGCAAACGGCATCGCGTTCATCGGGCCCCCGGCATCCGTTCTCGAAATGGCGGGCAACAAGGTCACGGCCAAGCACCACGCCGTCTCGGCCGGCGTGCCCGTTCTGCGCTCGACCGAGGCATCGGATGACATCGGCGCCCTTGTCGCGCAGGCGGCCGACATCGGCTTCCCGCTCTTCGCCAAGGCGGTCGCCGGCGGCGGAGGCCGCGGCATGCGGCGCGTGGAGTCCGCGGGCGAGCTCGCACCCTCGCTCGCCGAGGCGATGCGCGAGGCCGCGAGCGCGTTCGGCGACGCCCGCATGTTCCTCGAGCAGGCGGTGGTGCGTCCCCGGCATGTCGAGGTGCAGATCCTCGCCGACACGACGGGCAACACGGTGCACCTCTACGAGCGGGACTGCTCCGTGCAGCGCCGCCACCAGAAGGTCATCGAGATCGCCCCCGCCCCGAACCTCGACGAGTCCGTTCGCCAGGACCTCCACCGATACGCCGTGGCCTTCGCGGAGTCGATCGGCTACCAGAACGCCGGCACCGTCGAATTCCTGCTCGAAACCGCGGGGGAGCGGAAGGGCGAGGTCGTCTTCATCGAGATGAACCCGCGCATCCAGGTCGAGCACACGGTCACCGAAGAGGTGACGGATGTCGATCTCGTGCAGTCCCAGATGCGCATCGCCGCGGGGCAGAGCCTCGCGGAGCTCGGGCTCGTGCAGGAGCAGATCCACCTGCGCGGAGCCGCCCTGCAGTGCCGCATCACGACCGAGGATCCCACCCAGGGCTTCCGTCCCGACACCGGCAAGATCACGACGTACCGCTCGCCGGGCGGTGCCGGCATCCGGCTCGACGGCGGCACGACCGCCGCCGGTTCGCAAGTGAGCCCGCATTTCGACTCCATGCTCGCGAAGCTCACGTGCCGTGCACGCGACTTCCCGTCCGCCGTCGCCCGGGCCCGTCGCGCGCTGGCCGAGTTCCGCATCCGCGGCGTGTCGACGAACATCCCGTTCCTTCAGGCCGTGCTCGATGACCCGTCGTTCATCGCCGGAGATGTCAGCACGTCGTTCATCGACGAGCGCCCCGCGCTCCTCAAGGGTCGCGAGTCGAAGGACCGCGGTACGAAGATGCTGAACTGGCTCGTCGACGTCACCGTCAACAAGCCCCACGGCGAGAACCCGCTCACGAGCGACCCGAGTCTCAAGCTCCCCAGGATCGATCTGCTGGCGCCGGCCCCGGCCGGATCGCGGCAGCGGCTTCTCGAGCTAGGCCCGGTCGGCTTCGCCGCACAGCTGCGGGCCCAGAAGGCGCTGGCCGTCACCGACACGACGTTCCGCGATGCGCACCAGTCGCTGCTCGCGACACGCGTGCGCACGAAAGACCTGCTGGCCGTCGCGCCCCACGTCGCGCGGATGACGCCGCAGTTGCTGTCGGTCGAGGCATGGGGCGGGGCGACGTACGACGTCGCGCTGCGCTTTCTCGGCGAGGACCCCTGGGAGCGCCTGGAGAAGCTGCGCGGTGCGCTGCCGAACATCGCGATCCAGATGCTGCTGCGCGGCCGCAACACCGTCGGCTACACGCCGTACCCGACCGAGGTGACCGACGCCTTCGTGCGGGAGGCGGCATCGACCGGTGTCGACATATTCCGCATCTTCGATGCACTGAACGACGTGTCGCAGATGCGCCCGGCGATCGACGCGGTGCTCGGCACCGGCTCCGCCGTCGCGGAGGTTGCGGTCTGCTACACCGGCGATCTGCTCAATCCGGCCGAGGACCTCTACACGCTCGATTACTACCTGCGCCTCGCCGAGCAGATCGTCGATGCCGGCGCCCACGTGCTCGCGATCAAGGACATGGCGGGCCTGCTGCGCCCATCCGCGGCGTCGAAGCTCGTCGCGGCGTTCCGCGAGCGGTTCGACCTGCCCGTGCACGTGCACACGCACGACACGCCGGGGGGCCAGCTGGCGACCCTCCTCGCCGCGAGCGCGGCGGGGGCGGATGCCGTGGACGCGGCCGCCGCGCCGATGTCGGGCACCACGAGCCAGCCCTCGCTGTCGTCGCTCGTCGCCGCGCTCTCGCACACGGAGCGCGACACGGGGCTCGACCTCGACGCCGTGTCGGATCTCGAGCCGTACTGGGAGGCCGTGCGCCACCTCTACCGTCCGTTCGAATCGGGCCTGCCCGGCCCGACCGGCCGCGTGTACCACCACGAGATCCCGGGCGGTCAGCTCTCGAACCTGCGCCAGCAGGCCATCGCCCTCGGCCTCTCGGAGGACTTCGAGCTCATCGAGGACATGTACGCCGCGGCCGACGGCATCCTCGGGCGCGTGCCCAAAGTGACGCCGTCGTCGAAGGTCGTGGGCGACCTCGCCCTGCACCTCGCCGCGGTCCGGGCCGACCCGGCCGATTTCGAGGCGAACCCCGAGAAGTACGACGTGCCCGATTCGGTCGTCGGCTTCATGGCCGGGGAGCTCGGTGACCTGCCCGGCGGGTGGCCCGAGCCCTTCCGCACCAAGGTGCTCGCGGGGCGCGACATCAAGATCGGCGTCACGCCGCTGACGGATGCCGAGACCGAAGCGCTCGACGGCGATGCGGCGTCCCGCCGCGGAGCGCTCAACAAGCTGCTCTTCCCGGCGCCGACGCGCGCCTATCAGCAGCTGCGCGACGCCTACGGCGACCTCTCGGTTCTCGACACCGTCGACTACCTGTACGGCCTCGCACAGGGCACCGAGCACGTCGTGGAGATCGAGCGCGGCGTGAGGCTCTTCGTGGGGCTCGAGGCGATCGGCGAGGCCGACGACAAGGGCATGCGCACCGTCATGACCACCCTCAACGGTCAGCTCCGACCGGTCTTCGTGCGCGACCGGGGCATCGAGGTGGATGTCCGCGAAGCGGAGAAGGCCGACACCTCCAAGCCCGGTCAGGTGGCCGCGCCCTTCTCGGGTGTCGTGACGCTGAAGGCAGACGTCGGAGACACCGTCGCCGCGGGTCAGCCGGTCGCGTCGATCGAGGCGATGAAGATGGAGGCCGCGATCACCGCCTCAGTCGCCGGAACCGTCGAAAGGCTCGCGATCGGGGCGACGCAGCAGGTGGATGCGGGCGACCTTTTGGTCGTCATCCGTCCCGCGCACTAGCCTTATGCGGGCGAGACACGCTCGCCGCAGCTCTGGGGAGTGGATCCTTGACGCCCGAACGCAACAACCCGAACCCGATCGATGACGAGGAAAACGGTGTCCTCGCCGAGACCGGCGGAATCGAAACGACCGGAATCGGCATCCTCGGCGGTGCCACTTCCCACGTGGACGTGTCGCTTCCGCAGAACGATGACGAGGACGACGTCGACGACGAAGTGGTCGACGACGCCTATGTGCCCGAAGAGGACGCGTCCGAAGACGAGGCGGAGGCTGAGGCCCTCGAAGCTGAGGCGGAGTTCGACGCCGAGCCCGCCCAGCAGCACGCTCCCGAGCGCGACGAAGACATCCACACGGCCGACATCGTGATCGAGATACCCGTCGATGCACCTTGGCCGGGTGAGGCGGCTGCCGAGACCGAGGCTGCCAGGACCGAGGATGCCGAGACCGACGCACCGGAGACCGCGGCTGCTGAGACCGCCGAGACCGAGACCGAGACCGAGAACGCGGACGCCGCGGCGGCAGACGTCGACATCGAAGCCGTTGCGCCGGAAGTCCCCGGTGGGCGAGACTCTGTCGTACCCGAGGAGGCTGCGATGGAGGATGACCGCGAGCGACCGGACGTCGACGACGCGCCGGCCCGCGCGGCGCTTGTCGAGCACCCCCGGCAGGAGCTGAAACGGGCCGCCGCGCGCCCCGAGATGACGCTCGCCTCGAAGCGGCTCGACGACCTCAGCGCCGCGAGCCGCGAGACGGCCGACCTGCTCACCGCCGACCGGCTCCTCGAGCACCAGCAGGTCGTGCAGTCCGAGCCCGAGGGCCTGTGGCGGCACCTCGTGTACTCGCTGTCGGGCCGGCGCATCAACCTCGGCGACAACAAGCATGCCCGCGACCGCAAGGAGCTGAGCAGGCGCATCGCCGGCCAGATCCAGGGCGGCGCGCGGTTCGTGCCCGTGCTCTCCCGCAAGGGCGGAGTGGGCAAGACGACGATCACCGCCCTGCTCGGCATGGCGCTCGCCGACGCGCGCGATGACCGCATCATCGCCGTCGACGCCAATCCCGACCGCGGAACCCTCGCCGACCGCATCGCCCGCCCGAGCGGCAAGACGGTGCGCGACCTCGTTCGTGCCAGTTCGCAGATCGCCGGGTACAACGACATCTCCAACATCGTGGCTCGCGACGAGACGCGCCTGGACGTGCTGGCATCCGACACCGATCCGCACGTATCCGAGGCGTTCAGCGATGTGGACTACCGCGAGGTGGCGCACGTCGCGGCGCACTATTACTCGATCGTCCTGACGGACACGGGCACCGGCATCGTGCACTCGGTGATGGGGGCCACGCTCGACCTCGCCGACCAGCTCGTCGTCGTCGCGGGCCTGAGCATCGATGAGGCCCGCCTCGCGTCGGAGACCCTGACGTGGCTCGAAGCCAACGGCTACAGCGAGCAGGTCCGCAACGCCGTCGTCGTGCTGAACCAGGCATCGCCCGGAGCGCCCGTGGTGCGCCTCGACGAGGTCGAGACGCACTTCCGGAGCCGCGTGCGGGACGTGGTGCGGATGCCGTACGACCCGCTGATCGCCACAGGCAGCGCCATCACCTTCCGCGATCTCCAGCCCGCGACGCGGCTCGCCGCCCGCGAGCTCGCCGCAAAGGTCGTCGAAGGACTGCGCGCCGTCCCCGCAGCGGCATAACCGTGGCCGTTCGACCGATCCGCCTCTTCGGCGACCCCATTCTGCGCGCGCCCACCGCACCGATCGACGAGATCGACGAGGGCGTGCGCGCGCTCGTGCGCGACCTCGTCGACACCGTGGAGCCACCGGGGCGCGCGGGTGTCGCGGCACCCCAGATCGGCGTGGGCCTCCGAGCCTTCAGCTACAACATCGACGGCGACATCGGCTACGTGCTGAATCCTCGTATCGTCGAGCTGCGCGGCGAGCCGGAGCCGGTCGGAGAGGGATGCCTGTCGGTGCCGGGGCTGTGGCACGATGCGATCCGCTACCCCTACGCACGCGTCGAGGGCATCGACCTCGACGGCGATCCCGTCGTGCTCGAAGGCGAAGGGCTCATGGCCCAGGCGCTGCAGCACGAGACCGATCACCTCGACGGAAAGCTGTACCTCGACCGCCTCGCGCCCGAGACCCGGCGCGTGGCGATGCGCGAAGTCCGCGAGAGCGCCTGGTTCTGAGCCGCTCGCCGGCGTGTCGCTGGGCCTTCGATGTCGGCGATTCACATACTCAAGTCTGCGTTTGCCCACACGCAGACTTGAGTAAGCGATCAGAGAACACTTGCGGCCAAGCTCCCAGGTTGGGTGACGAGCCGATCCGCGTTGGCTTGTGCGTTCGGCCGCAGGCGTCGGATATCGACGAGCGGGGCGGGGACGCCTGAGCCGCGAAACGCCCCGAGTCGGGAAAGGCCCCGAGCCGCAACCCAGCGACTCGGGGCCTTCCTCAGGAGCGTGTTCAGCCGCCGAGCGGCACGTTCGTGGTTGTGACGGGCTCGCTGTAGAGCGCTTCGACGTCGGACGCGAAATCGCTCATGATGACGTTGCGCTTGATCGACATCTTCGGGGTGAGGTGACCGCTCGCCTCGGTCCACTCCGCGGAGAGGATGGTGAACTTGCGGATCGACTCGGCGCGCGAGACGTGCTTGTTCGCGATGTCGATGGCGCGCTGCACCTCGGCGCGCACCTCCGGGCTCTTCGCGGCGTCCTCGAGCGACATGTCGGCCGGCAGGCCGTTGTTCGACAGCCACGTCGGCAGCATCTCGGAGTCGAGGGTCACGAGTGCGGAGATGAACGGCTTCTGATCGCCGACGACGACGACCTGACCCACGATCGGGTTCGCCCGGACCGGGTCCTCGAGGGCCGCCGGGGCGACGTTCTTGCCGCCCGCCGTAACGATGATCTCCTTCTTCCGGCCCGTGACGGTCAGAAAGCCCTCGTCATCGAACGAGCCGATGTCGCCGGTCTTGAACCAGTCGCCGTCGAACGTGGCCGCGGTGGCCTCGGGGTTGCGCCAGTACTCCTTGAACACGTTCACACCGCGAACCTCGATCTCGCCGTCATCCGCGAGCCGCACGCCGACGCCCGGGAGCGCCGGACCGACCGTGCCGATCTTGGATTTCGTCGCGAGGTTGACGGTCGCGGGCGCCGTGGTCTCGGTGAGGCCGTAGCCCTCGAGGATCGTGATGCCCAGGCTGTGGAAGAAGTGTCCCAGACGCGGTCCCAGCGGCGCCGATCCCGACACCGCGTACTTCACGCGCCCACCCATGGCGGTGCGCAGCTTGCTGTACACGAGCCGGTCGAAGAGCGTGAACTTCAGCTTCATCAGCAGCGGGATCTTCTTGCCCTCCTGCAGCAGGCGCGAGTGCTCGACGGCGACGTGCGCGGCGGAGCGGAAGATCTTGCCCTTGCCACCGGCCTCGGCCTTCTGCTCGGCGGAGTTGTACACCTTCTCGAACACGCGCGGCACGGCCAGGAGGAACGTGGGCTTGAACGAGCCCAGCGCGGCCAGGAGCTGCTTCGTGTCGGGCTGGTGCCCGGTCTTCACACCGGCGTGGATGTCGAGGATCGAGATGAAGCGGGCGAAGATGTGCGCGGTCGTGATGAAGAGCAGCGTGGATGAATTCGGCACCGTCAGCACTTCGTTGAGGGCGACGGCCGAGTTGCGGCACACCTCCACGAAGTTGCTGTGCGTCAGCACGCAGCCCTTGGGCCGGCCCGTCGAACCCGAGGTGTAGATGAGGGTCGCGATATCGGCGCCGCTCGCGAGGTTGCGGCGTCGCTCGACCTCGTCGTCGGCGACATCCTTGCCCTGCTCTGTCAGCGATGCGATCGCGCCGAGGTGCAGCTGCCACACGTCGCGCACGAGGGGCAGGTCTCCCTGCACTTCATCGAAGCGCGTGAAATGCTCGGGCGATTCGAGGATGATCGCGATCGCCCCCGAGTCGGACATGTTCCACTGGATCTGCGCCGGTGAGCTGGTCTCGTAGATCGGGACCATGACCGCGCCCGCGAAGAACAGGCCGAAATCGACGAGCGTCCAGTCGTAGGTGGTGCGTGCCACGAACCCGACCTTGTCGCCCGGCTGGATTCCGGCGGCGATAAACCCCTTGGCGAGGGCGATGACCTGGCGATGGAATTCCTTCGCGGTGATATCGCGCCAGCCGGCTCCCTCCGGGACGGCGAAGAGAGGCATTTCGGGCGTCTTCTTCACCCGCTCGACGAGGAGGTCGGTGACGTTCGCCTGGGGGTCGGCGGGGACGACGGCGGGGACTTCGAATTGAACCACGGCAGCTCCTTCGGTACCGGAAGTGAACGAGTGAAAACTCCCCTTGGAGTCTATGTCACCGGCCGCTTCGACGCCGAGGTTGCGGATGCGCGTGCGCCGCTAGACTTCAAGGCGCCGCGCATGCGTGCGCACGGCGCGGAAGGGGTATCGGTGCTCACGGTCGGAATCGACATCGGCGGGACGAAGATCGCCGGGGGCTTGGTGGACGACGAAGGAACGGTCGTCACTATGGAGCGCGTGGACACGCCGGTCGACACCACCGAGCTCGAGGATGCCGTCGTCGGCATGATCGAGCGGCTCCGCTCCGCGCACGACACCCCGCACGTCGGCGTCGCCGCCGCGGGCTTCATCGACCGCGACCGTTCGCTGGTCTACCACGCGCCCAACATCGACTGGCGCAACGAGCCGCTTCGCGAGCGCCTCGCGGCGCGGGTCGGCGTAGACGTCACGATCGAGAACGACGCCAACGCCGCCGGCTGGGCCGAGTACCGCTTCGGAGCCGGTCGCGGCGTGAACGACATGATCATGCTCACCATGGGAACCGGCGTCGGCGGCGCGATCATCGCGGACGGCGCGCTCTACCGGGGCGGCCATGGTGCGGCGGCCGAGCTCGGCCACACGCGCTTCGAGCGCGGCGGCCTCGCGTGCGGCTGCGGACAGAGCGGATGCCTCGAGATGTATGCGTCGGGCCGCGCGCTGCAGCGCGCGGCAAATGCGGTGGCGGATGCCGGCAGCACCGGCGCGGCGCTTGCCGCGGCCCGCGCCGAACACGGCTCGATCTCGGGATCGACGATCTCCCGGCTCGTGATGGCCGGCGACCCCGGGGCGCTCGAGGCGCTCGGCACAGTCGCGACGGCGCTCGGTGAGGCGTGCGGAGGGTTCCAGGCGAGCGTCGACCCCGAGCTCTTCGTCATCGGCGGGGGAGTAGCCCAACTGGGCGATGCCGTCCTCGCCCCGGTAGAGGCGGCGTACCGCTCGGCCGTGCCCGCCTATGACCAGCGTCCGCACGCGCGCTTCGCGATCGCCCAGCTGGTGAACGACGCCGGTGTCATCGGGGTCGCGGACCTCGCCAGGACGGCGGCGTAGCGGTGTTCTACTGGATCATGAAGTACATCGTGATCGGGCCGATCGTGAAGGCGGTCTTCCGGCCGTGGATGGTGGGACCGCGCAACATCCCCGCCGAAGGCGCCGCCATCCTCGCCAGCAATCACCTCTCCTTCATCGACTCGATCTTCCTTCCGCTCATGATCGACCGGCCGATGTCGTTCCTCGCGAAGAGCGACTACTTCACCGGCAAGGGCCTCAAGGGCTGGGCCACCCGGATGTTCATGAAGGCGTCGGGCCAGATCGCGATCGACCGCTCCGGCGGCAAGGCCTCCGAGGCATCCCTGAATACGGGCCTTCGGGTGCTGGGGCGAGGCGACCTGCTCGGCATCTACCCCGAGGGCACCCGCAGCCCCGACGGCACGCTTTATCGCGGTCGGACCGGCATCGCCCGAATGGCGCTCGAGGCCCGCGTGCCGGTCGTGCCCGTGGTCATGGTCGACACCGACGCCGTGATGCCGATCGGGCGTCGCCTGCCGCGCGTCGGGCGCGTCGGGATCGTCATCGGAGAGCCCTTGGACTTCTCGCGCTTCGAGGGCATGGAGGGCGATCGGTACATCCTCCGGTCGGTCACCGACGAGATCATGGTCGCGCTCCAGCAGCTGGGCGAGCAGCGGTACGAGGATGTCTACGCCTCGGCCGTGAAGGACCGGATCGCCGCGCAACGGCCCTGAGCACGGCGCGGTCATACGACCGGGCCGCCTCCGCTGCCGCGATAGGCTGAACGGATGCTTCAGCAGATCGATGCGGGCCCCCTCGGACTAGACGCCTGGCGTGCGCTGCCCATCAAACAGCAGCCCGAGTGGTCGGACCCCGCCGCCGTCGCCGCGGTCTCCGCGGAGATCGCGACCTTGCCGCCTCTCGTCTTCGCGGGCGAGGTCGACATCCTGCGCGACCGGCTCGCTCGCGCGGCATCCGGCCGGGCCTTCCTCCTGCAGGGCGGGGACTGCGCCGAGACGTTCGCCGGCGCGACCGCCGAGCAGATCCGCAACCGCATCAAGACGGTGCTGCAGATGGCCGTCGTGCTGACGTACGGCGCCTCGATGCCGATCGTCAAGATGGGACGCATGGCGGGCCAGTTCGCCAAGCCGCGTTCGTCCGACACCGAGACGCGGGGCGAGGTGACCCTGCCGGCCTACCGCGGCGACATCGTCAACGGCTTCGATTTCACCGAGGCCTCGCGCCGACCGGACGCGCAGCGCCTGCTCAAGGGCTACCACACGGCCGTGTCGACGCTGAATCTCATCCGCGCGTTCACGCAGGGTGGGTTTGCCGATCTGCGCGAGGTGCACAGCTGGAACAAGGGCTTCGCCGAGAACCCGGCCAACCAGCGCTACGAGCGACTCGCCGGCGAGATCGACCGCGCGATCAAGTTCATGGAGGCGGCGGGAGCCAACTTCGACGAGCTGCGCGGCGTCGAGTTCTACACCGGCCACGAAGGCCTGCTGATGGACTACGAGCGCCCGATGACCCGCATCGACTCGCGCACGGGAACGCCGTACAACACGTCGGCGCACTTCCTGTGGATCGGCGAGCGCACGCGCGACCTCGACGGGGCCCACGTCGACTACTTCTCGCGCATCCGCAACCCGATCGGGGTGAAGCTCGGACCCTCGACCTCGCCGTCGACCGCCCTCGAGCTGATCGACAAGCTCGATCCGCACCGCGAGCCCGGGCGCCTGACGTTCATCACGCGCATGGGCGCCGGCAAGATCCGCGACGCGCTGCCCCCGCTGCTGGAGGCCGTCCGCGACTCGGGCGCGACGCCCCTATGGGTCACCGACCCGATGCACGGCAACGGCATCACGACCCCGACCGGATACAAGACGCGTCGCTTCGATGACGTCGTCGACGAGGTGCGCGGCTTCTTCGAGGCGCACCGCGCGGTCGGCACGTTCCCCGGCGGCATCCACGTCGAGCTCACCGGTGACGACGTCACGGAGTGCCTCGGCGGCTCGGAGATGATCGACGAAGAGACGCTCGCGACGCGGTACGAGTCGCTGTGCGACCCGCGCCTGAACCACATGCAGAGCCTCGAGCTCGCGTTCCTGGTGGCCGAGGAGCTCGAAAAGCTCTAACCTCTCTGTCTGTCTGCGCGAAACTTCAGTTCCGCACCTTCGCACGGCCTCTGAGGGTGCGCAACTGAAGTTTCGCGCAGGTCTGTGGAGAGACGAGGCGCGGTTTTCGGCGGCAGGGCCAGTATGAGCGGATGCCGTCGCGGATCGAGTTGCCCGAACACCTGCGTGACGCGGTCTTCACCACGGGCGAGGCGCGAGCCGCCGGGATCGGCAGGGGGCGCCTGCGCGGCGGCGACCTGGCGCATCCGTTTCGCGGCATCCATCGGGAAGGGGCTGTACCCGGGGAGCTCACGGCGCTCTGCGAGGCTCTGCTCCCGGCGCTTGGACCCTCTCAGTGGTTCAGCCACCTCACCGCCGCGCGACTTTGGGGCATGCCCACGCCGTTCCGCTGGTCGGTGGACGAGCCGCTACACGTGCTGGCGCTCGGGGACACCCCGCCGATGCGGCGCAGGGGAGTCGTCGGCTGGGAGACGGAGTCCGCCGACATCCCCGGTCGCTTCCTCGGGCCGCTGCCTGTCATCGATCCGGCAGCCGTCTGGTGCGAGCTCTCGGTGCCGGGAGCCCTCGGCCCACGCCGCGCAATGACCCAGGAGTGGCTGGTGGCCGTCGGCGACTTCCTGCTCAGCGGTGCGCGGGCGCGGGTTCGGCGGCCGTTATGCACACGCGGCTCCCTGGTCGAGGCGGCCGTCCGGCATCGGAACAAGCGCGGCAACAAGGCACTGTCGTGGGCGCTGGAGCGGCTCCGGACGGGCGTGGACTCGCCCAAGGAGTCAATATTTCGGCGGCGGTCAGCATCGACGTGCGTAATATGCCCGAA
>NZ_DATMIO010000066.1:0-40298 GCF_035554235.1 Microbacterium sp.
GAACCGCGCAGCGAGACGAAGGGCGCGACGCGCTGGGTGAACCTCATCACCAAGCACCCGGTCGTCACAACCGTGGCCGTCGTGCTCACCCTCGGCATCATGGCCATCCCCGCCGCAAGCCTTGCGCTCGCCCTGCCCAACGCCGGCATGCTGCCGGAGGAGAACGAGGCGCGCCAGAGCTACGACCTCGTGGCAGAGGAGTTCGGCCCCGGCTTCAATGGACCGCTCATCCTGACCGGCACGATCGTCACGTCGACCGATCCGGTCGGGCTCATGGAAGACCTCGCCGCCGACGTCGAGGGCCTGCCGGGCGTCGAGACGGTCGCGCTCGCCACGCCGAACGCGACCGCCGACACCGGCATCGTGCATCTCGTCCCCGAGACCGCACCGGATGACCCCGCCACCGCCGACCTCGTGCGCGAGCTGCGCGCCCAGCACGATCGGTGGCTCGACGAGTACGGCATCGACGTCAAGGTGACGGGATTCACGGCCGTCGCGATCGACATCTCCGATCAGCTCGGGGCCGCGCTCATCCCCTTCGGCATCTTCGTCGTCGGGCTCTCGCTCGTGCTGCTGGCCATCGTCTTCCGCTCCGTCGCGGTGCCGATCAAGGCCGCCCTCGGCTATCTGCTCTCGGTGGCCGCCGCCTTCGGCGTCGTCGCGGCGGTCTTCGAGTGGGGGTGGTTCGCCGACCTCCTGCACGTGACCCGCACGGGCCCGGTCATCAGCTTCATGCCGATCGTGCTGATGGGCGTGCTGTTCGGCCTCGCGATGGACTACGAGGTCTTCCTCGTGTCGCGCATGCGAGAGGACTACGTGCACTCCCGCAAGACCGGGGCCACGCGCGCCGAGGCGAGGGAGATCGCCGTGAAGGCGGTGACGTCGGGCTTCACGTCATCCGCCCGTGTCGTCACCGCCGCCGCGCTCATCATGTTCGCCGTCTTCGCGGCGTTCGTGCCCGAAGGGGATGCCTCGCTCAAGCCCATCGCGCTGGGCCTCGCCGTCGGCATCCTGATCGACGCCTTCCTCGTGCGGATGACGCTCACCCCGGCCGTGATGGCTCTGCTCGGCGAGAGGGCGTGGTGGCTGCCGCGCTGGCTCGACCGCGCGCTCCCCCATTTCGACATCGAGGGCGAGGCCGTCGAGCGCGAGCTGGCGCTGGCCGAATGGCCCGAGCCGGGCACGACGGCCGCGGTCGTGGCCGAGGGCGTGCGCGTGAGCGCCGGCGATGTGCGGCTGGTCGACGGTGTGAGCCTGCGGATGCAGCCGGGTGAGGCTCTTCTCGTCACGGGGACGGATGCGCGGGGCCCGCGCGCCCTGCTGCTCGCCGTCGCCGGGCGTGCGGCACTCGAGGGCAGGGCGCGGGTCGGCGGTCACCTCCTTCCCGGGCGCGAGGCGTGGGTGCGCGCGCACGTGGGTGTCGCGCTGCTCGACGGGGCGACCGATCCGGTGCACGAGCTGCAACGAGCCCTCACCGGCAACCCCGGCATCGTCGTGGTCGACGGGCTCGACCTGCTCGCCGCCGGCGCCGCGCACGACCAGGCCGCCGCCGCGCTCCGCGACGCGGCATCCCGCACGCCGGCCCTCACGCTGCTGGCCTCGGCCGTCCATCCCGGCGCCGCCCGCGGCCTCCTCGCCGCGGCCGGGTGGCCCGGCGCTCCCGTGCTCGATCTATCCGCGTCTCCTGGGGCGACCGTGGGGACCCCGCCGCCATCGCCCGGACTTCCGACATCCACCGCTACCGAGGTGCCCGCATGACCCTCCACATCGAACGCGCCCGCTCCCGGCGCCCCATCACATGGCTCACCGTCGTCGGGGTGGTGCTGCTGCCCGTGCTGATCGGCGGCATCCTCGTCGCAGCGCTCTACAACCCGGCCGAGCGTCTCGACTCCATGAGCGCCGCGATCGTGAACGAAGACGAAGCCGTGACGATCGATGGGCAGGCGGTGCCCCTCGGGCGCCAGCTCAGTGCCGGGCTCGTCGAGGGCTCCGACGAGGTCGCCAGCAATCTCGATTGGACGATCTCGAACGCCGACGACGCGGCCGGTGGCCTGGCGAACGGCACGTACCAGGCGGTCGTCACCATCCCGGCGAACTTCTCCGCCGCGGCGACATCGACCGCTCCGGGCGGCACCCCCGAGCAGGCGCTCATCGAGGTCTCGACGCCTCCCGATGCCAAGGTCGTCGACGACGCGATCACCGCGCAGGTGACGGCGGCCGCCGCCTCGATCATGGGCTCCCAGCTCTCCCAGGTCTACCTCGAGAACGTGTTCCTCGGGTTCACCACCCTGGGTGATCAGCTCGGCCAGGCCGCGTCCGGCGCGCACGAACTGGCCGACGGTGCCACGAAGGCGGCGGATGGCGCGACCGCCCTCGCCGACGGCACCGTGCGGCTCGGCGACGGTGCGACGGGGCTCGCCTCGGGGGCGAGCGCGCTCGGAAGCGGTCTCGACACGATCGCATCCGGCACTCGCGATGCCGCGTCCGGGGCGACGCAGCTCGCCACCGGCGTGTACGCGGGAGCCGATGCGCTCGAGGCGAGCGGGCTCGTGCCCGACGGAGTGAGCGGATACGCGACGGATGCCGCGTCCGCCTCGGCCGAGGCCGCACGGCAGATCGGAGCAGTCGCCCCGACACTGGGCGAACTCGCTACTGAGTGCGCGACGGTCAGCACCGACCCGGCATTCTGCGCCGAGCTGACCACTGCGGCTGCAAACACGGGCGCCGCGGCGGACAGCGCGGTCGACGCCGCGACCGCCGCGGGCTACGCGTCGGGAGCGCTGACGCAGTTCGACACCGCCGGCACCGCCGAGTTCGTAACCCGGTTCCGCACGATCGGGGGCAGCGCCAGCGCCCTCTCGGGCGGCCTCGGGCAGCTCGCGAGCGGTACCGAGCAGTCCGCCGACGGCGCGCGCCGACTCGGCGACGGCGCCGCTCAGCTCGCCGGCGGCATCGACGAGGCCGGCTCGGGGGCGACCTCGCTCGCGAGCGGTGTCACGACGCTCGCCGAGGGCGCCGCATCCCTCGCCGACGGCCTGGACCAGGCATCCGCCGCCGTTCCCTCCTACTCCGACGACGAGGCGACGAACCTCGCCACCGTCGTCGCCGACCCGGTCGCGACCGACGGAGTCGGCTCGTCGCTCTTCGGTGCATCGGCGGTGCCTCTGCTCGCGACGCTGGCGCTGTGGTTCGGCGGCGTCGGCACGTTCATCGCGCTGCAGGCGGCGTCCCGGCGCGCGTTGACCTCACGGGCACCGTCGGCGCTGCTCGCGCTGCGCGGCCTCGCGCCCGCCGCCGCGCTCGGTGCGGTGCAGGGCCTGCTCGTGGCCGGGGTCGTGCAGCTCGCCGCCGGGTACGACTGGGGCGCGTGGTCTCTGTTCGCCGGGCTCTGCGTGGTGGCCGGCGTCGCGTTCGCGGCGGTGAACCAGGCGCTCGTCGCCGTGTTCGGCGGCGCGGGCCGGTGGATCGCCGCGCTCGTCGGCGTGCTCGCCGTCGCGACCGGGATCGTGTCGACCGTGCCCGGGGTGCTGTCGCAGGCCGCGTCGCTGCTGCCGACCGCCCCCGCGTACAACGGGATGCTGGCCGCCCTGACCGAGACCGGCGGCATGGGCGCCGCGGTCGCGGGGCTGCTGATCTGGTCGGGCCTGGCGTTCGTTGCGACGACCGTCGCGGTGGCCGGCCGGCGCGTCGCGCGGCAGTCCGACCTGCTCGCCGTCGCCCCGCAGCCGGCGTAGCACCGGCCCACCCGATTCCACTCGGGTCAGCTGAGCCCGGAGTAGACGTGGAGGCCCTTGAAGAACATGTTCACGATCGTGAAGTTGAACAGCACGGCCGAGAAGCCGATGATCGACAGCCACGCCGATCGGGTGCCGCGCCACCCGCGTGTCGCACGCGCGTGGATGTAGCCCGCGTAGAGCACCCAGATGACGAAGGTCCAGACTTCCTTCGTGTCGAAGCCCCAATAGCGGCCCCAGGCGTCCTGCGCCCAGATCGAGCCGGCGATGAGGGTGAAGGTCCAGAAGATGAACCCGATGATCGCGAAGCGGTATGCCAGCGATTCGAGGGATTCCGACGAAGGGATCGTGCGGAGAAAGCCCGGGCTGCGGGACGTTGACGCATCGGCCCCATCGGCGATCGCGGCGAGGGCACGCGCCTCCCGCCGGGTCTGCATGAGCTGCAGCACCGACAGCGCGAAGGCGAGGGCGAAGAACGCGGTGCCGAGCGAGGCGACGAAGACATGGATGACGAGCCATACGCTCTTCAGCGGATCCATGAGCGGCACGATCTCGACGTAGAACGCGAGGGCGGCCGCGCCGAGCAGCACGAGCACGAGGCCGGTGATGAAGGTGCCGAGGAATCGCAGGTCGTAGCGGAGCAGCACGCCGAGGTACACACCGATGATCAGGAGCGTTCCGGTCATCGCGAACTCGTACATGTTCGACCACGGAACCCGCTCCGCCGCGATGCCGCGGGTGAGTGTCGCGCCGAGGTGGAAGGCGAACGCGAGCACCGTGAGGGATGTGCCGATCCGTGCCATCACGTAGCGCTTGGCGCCGCCCGCAGACACCAGTGCGGAGGTGGACGTCGTGCTCGCCCCCGCCCGCGCCGAACCGCCCCCCGCACCCACGAGCGCCGGCGTCGAGGCGCGCGCCGCGTCGGCGGCATCCTTCGCCTGCGTCGCATCCGACGAGCGCCGCGCGAGGTCGAACGCGTAGGCGACGAACGCCAGCGCGTAGAGCGCGATCGCCGTCCAGATCAGCAGGATCGAAACGTCGTCGAGGGTGAGGGCTGCGGGCATGGAGTCAGTCTACGCGCGGGTTTTCGGGGCCATCCGCGCGGTGGCGGGTCGCGAACTGCTCGACCGCGGCACCGAGCGTGGGGTCTTCGCCGCGGGCGAGCCCGGCGTATTCGATGCGCACGACCGACCCCTCCGGGGTGGCCTTCACCCACAGGCGACGGCGGGGCACGAAGAGGGCGGTCAGCAGCCCGAGCAGCGCCAGCACGGCGAAGGCGAGCACCCACACGCCCGAGGCGTCACGGTGCACCTGGAGCGACGCGAACCGCTTCACCGATTCTCCGTAGCCCGGCGCGGCACCCTCGGGGGTCTCGTCGACGAACGTGATCGTGCCGAGGCCGTCGGGCAGGTCGGCCGTCTGGCCGGGCGCGAGCTCGATCGAATCGACGCCGGTCTTGCCTCCGGTCAGTTGGGTCATGTCCTCGGTGTCGAGCGCGTACACCGACCGAGGGGTTCCGTCGTCGATGCCGAGGTCGCCCTTGTACACGTTGAGCGTGAGCGACGGGTTGACGAGATCGGGGTACGCGGAGGCGAACGCGCCCGACTCCAGGGCGGCCTGTGTCGGGTAGAAGAAGCCCACCATGCCGAGTTGCTCCGGCATCCCGTCGGGAACCTTCACGACACCGAGCGACGTCATCTTCGTGTCCTGGGGAAGGAACGGCACGGACTCGTCGAAGACCACCTCGCCCTCCGCGTTGCGGATCACGATCGTGGGGGCGTAGCCGTTGCCGAGCAGGTAGATCTTGTCGCCCGCGATGTCGAGGGGGTGGTTGACGCGCACCGAGCCCTCGCTCGTCTCGCCGCCCGGCATCCGCACGGTGACGTTCGCCGAGAAGTCGCCCGCTTGACCCGCCGCCGTCGAGCCGGAGGGCTGGTACGTCACATCGAAGGAGTCGAGCGTCATCGCGTACGGGGGCAGCGCGCCCTCGGCGACGAAGCGACCCTTGTTCATCGACGAGTAGTCCAGGAGCGTGTTGACGAAGGTCGTGCCCTCGACGATCACCCGCTGGCCGGTGTAGGCGAACCCGCCCCCCAGCCCGACGCTCACGAGCACGCCGATGAGCGCGACGTGGAACAAGAGGTTGCCGGTCTCGCGCAGATACCCGCGCTCGGCCGACACCGAGAAGGCGCCGCGGGAGTCGTACCGCTCCACGCGGTAGCCGCTCGAGCGAAGCTGCTTCGTCGCGCGGTCGACGGCGGCGGATGCTGCGGCGGCGCTCAGCGACCGGGTGTGCTCGGTGTCTGCACCGGCGAGCTCGATCAGGTCTTCGCGGTAGGCATCGAGCCGGGCGAGGCGTGCGGGCGTGCGCGGCGGGCGCGCCCGCAGGGCCTTCCAGTGGTGCTGGGTACGCGGGATCACGCAGCCGATGAGCGACACGAAGAGCAGGATGTAGATCGCCGAGAACCACGCCGAGATGTAGACGTCGAAGAGCTGAAGGTTGTCGAGCACCGGCGCGAGGTCGGGGTTGGAGGCGTAGTACTGCGTGACGCCGTTGGGATCGGCGCTGCGCTGCGGGACGATCGACCCGGGCACCGCCGCGATCGCCAAGAGCAGCAGCAGCACGAGGGCGGTGCGCATGCTCGTCAGCTGGCGCCAGGCCCACCGCATCCAGCCGATCGGGCCGAGGGCCGGCTGCGCGATGTCGCCGCCGTCGAGGTGGTCGGACGGGCGCAGCGGATCGTTGGCGGCGCCGGGTGCCGCCTCCTCAGGAGCTGAGTCCGTCGCCCCGGTCGCTGAGCCCGTACCCCCGGTCGCTGAGCCCGTCGAAGCGTCAGAGCGGGAGTGGGACACTGCTCATCACCGCCCCGAGGCGAGTCATGACGTCGGACCAGACACCGGTGACCATGAGCACCCCGAGGGCGATCAGGAGCGCCCCGCCGATGATGTTCACGACGCGGATGTGGCGCTTGATGAACGTCACGGAGCGCGTCGCCCACCCGAAGCCCAGCGTGAGCAGGACGAACGGGATGCCGAGGCCCAGCGAATAGGCGACCCCGAGCAGCGCGGCACGGCCGGGGTCGCCCATGTTCCACGAGAGCGCCATGATCGCTGCAAGGGTGGGGCCGATGCAAGGCGTCCAGCCGATGCCCATCGCGATCCCGAGGAGCGGGGCTCCGACGAGCCCGAGGTTGCCGCGCATCGCGGGCCGCACCGTGCGCTGGGCGAAGCCGAAGAGTCCGATGAAGACCAGCCCGAGCACGATGACGAGCACGCCGAGCACGCGCGTGATGACATCGGAGTACTCGAAGAGGAAGCGTCCCAGTGTTCCGCCGAGCACCGAGATCGCGACGAAGACGAGCGTGAAGCCGGCGATGAAGAGGAGCACGCCTCCCAGCAGGCGCCCGCGTCCGGGTGCCTGCGACGCGTCGGTCGCCGAGCGTGTCGAAGCATCGACCGCAGAGCCAGTCGATGAGCCGGCGCCGATGGCAGCCGACGCGCCGACCGCCACCGGCGCGGGTCGCGGCGTCACTGCGCCGCCGATATATCCGAGATACCCGGGCACGAGGGGCAGCACGCACGGCGACAGGAACGACACCAGCCCGGCGAGCACGGCCACGGGGACGGCGACCCACAGGGCGCCGTCGAGGATGACGCCGACCGGATTCACGCGCCCTCCGCGAGCGCGTCGCGCACGAGAGTGGAGAGGATCGAGGCATCGGAGAGCTGTCCGATGATGCGCGCGGCGACTCGCCCGTCCTTGTCGAGCACGAGCGTGGTCGGGGTCGCCTGCATGGGTGCGTCCTGTGCGAACGCAAGCTTGACATCGCCCTCGTTCACGTCGATGACGCTCGGGTACGTGATGCCGTAGGTGTCCGCGAAAGCCCGTGCGGTGTCGGCCTGGTCGCTCGTGTTGACGCCGACGAAGGAGACGCGCTGACCCTGGTACTCCTGCCACACCGACTCGAGGTCGGCGGCCTCGACACGGCACGGGCCGCAGCCGGCGTACCAGAAGTTGACGACGACGACGTCGCCCGCGACATCCGCACTGGAGAAGGTCTCACCGTTGTCTGTGACTCCCGCGAACTCGACGGGTTCGCCCCGGTCGGCTTTCGGGATCTCCCGCACGCGGCCGTCGGCGGCGATGTACCCCTTGTTGTCTCCCGCGCGGTACTGCTCGGCGAGCGGGTCGTTCGTGCACCCGGCGAGGGAGAACGCGAGCGCAGCGGCGACAGCGGCCGACACGAGAGGACGGATGCCGCGCATCAGACCGCCCCCACGTCCACGGCCCCGGACGTGGCCACCGGCTCCGCGTACTCGACCTCGCCCCACCCGTCGCCGCTGCGCTCGAACGAGGTCACGCTCGAGAGCGAGCACCGCCGGTCGCGAGGGTCGTGGCGAAGCGGTGCGCCCGCGACGGAGAGGTGCATCAGCCAGATCGGGGCCTGGTGCGACACGACGACGACGTCGCCGTCGGGCGCGGCATCCCACGCGGCATCCAGCGCCTCACGCATGCGCTTCACGATCGAGACGTACGGCTCGCCCCAGCTGGGAATGCTCGGGCGCACGAGGTGGCGCCAGTTCCAGGGGTTCGCGAGCGCCTGCTGCATCCGGCGGCCCTCGAACACGTTGACGGGTTCGATGACGCGCTCATCGATGGCGGGCTCGAGGCCGAAGAGCTTCGTGAACGGCTCGGCCGACTGGCGCGTGCGCTCGAGCGGGGAGCACACGAGCGCGGTCACGGGCCGGCCGACGTTCTTGACGTGCAGCGCCGCGGCGGCCGCCATGCGGTGCCCCGCGTCGCTCAGCACGTACCCGGGGAGCCGCCCGTACAGCACGCGGCGGGGGTTGTGAACCTCCCCATGGCGCACGAGGTGAAGGCGGGCTGCGGGCACCCGTCCAGTGTACGTGGCGGCAACTGATGAGCTGCCTGGGAGCGGGCGGCCCTCAGCCCGTGGGCACCCCCGATGTCGCGATGGCGGCGCCGATGAACCAAGAGGCGATCACGAGGGGCGCGGCGACGAGGGGGACCCAGAACGCCACGTGTCGCCTGACCAGCAGCACGATCGCGACGACCGCCGCGAGAAGGAGGAAGACCCAGGGCAGGGCGACGGCGGTGAGCATGCCGGTGGCGATGAGATCGGTATTGCACTCCACGGCCCCGCACGGGTCGGAGGCCATCGCGAGAAAGAACCCGAAGAACGAGACGAAGAACGCGAGCACGCCGAGCAGCACGAGCAGGATGATCGTCGCGATGACGTCCCACGTCCGCACGGGGGGCTTGGTCGGGAATGCCGGCAGTGTGCTCACGCGCTCATCATAGGGAAGGGCGCCGCAGCCGCCGACGTAGACTGATCCCTCGTGAATACACGCGTTCTGATCAAGCAGCTGCAGTCCCTTCCCGACGGTGACGTGTCGGTCTCCGGATGGGTCGAGACCGTCCGCGATCAGAAGAAGGTGCAGTTCGTCATCCTGCGCGACGAGACCGGGGCCGTGCAGCTGGTGAACCCCGCGACCCGCCCGGCCGAGGACGGCGCGGAGCAGGACGCCGGAGCCCTCGCCCTCACCGACCTCATCTCGGCCCTTTCGACGGGCACCTTCCTCACCGTCACGGGTCAGCTCAAGCACGACGAGCGCGTGAAGCTCGGCGGCGTCGAGATCAAGATCGCACAGCTGGATGTCGCCGCCGCCGCCCTGCCCGAGACGCCGATCGCGGCCGACAGCGCCCAGGACAAGCGCATGGACTGGCGCTTCCTCGATCTGCGTACGCGGCGCAACAACCTCATCTTCCGCGTGCAGACCACGCTCGAGCACGCGATGCGCACGTGGTGGATCGAGCGCGACTACATCGAGATCCACTCCCCCAAGCTCATGTCATCCGCCTCGGAGTCGAACGCGGAGCTGTTCGCGCTGGAGTACTTCGGCGAGCAGACGGCCTACCTCGCGCAGAGCCCGCAGTTCTTCAAGCAGATGGCGCAGTCGGCCGGGTTCGGCAAGATCTTCGAGATCGGCGACGTGTACCGCGCCGACCCCTCGTTCACGAGCCGCCACGCGACGGAGTTCACGTCGGTGGATGCCGAGATCAGCTGGATCGACTCGCACGAAGACGTCGCGCGGATGCAGGAGGAGCTTCTGTCGTTCGCGATCGGCGCGGTCGCCGACAAGCACGGCGCCGAGATCGAAGAGCTCTTCGGGGTGACGGTCGCCGCGCCCGCGATCCCGTTCCCGCGCATCCCCCTCGCCGAGGCGCGTGAGATCGTCGCGGCCCGGGGCTACGACATCCCCCGCACCGACGGCGACCTCGACCCGGAGGGCGAGCGCCAGGTATCGGCGCACGTGAAGGAGACATTCGGGCACGACTTCGTGTTCATCACCGACTACCCGCACGAGATCCGCGCGTTCTATCACATGCGGGATGACGAGACCGGGCTGACGAAGAGCTACGACCTGCTCTACAACGGCGTCGAGATCACGACCGGGGCGCAGCGCGAGCACCGCGTCGACATCCTCGTCGAACAGGCGAAGCAGAAGGGTCTCGACCCCGAGCACCTCGAGTTCTACTTCGACTTCTTCCGCTACGGGGTTCCCCCGCACGGGGGTTTCGGCATGGGCCTCGCGCGCGTGCTGATGCTGATGCTCGGCGAGTCGTCGATCCGCGAGGTCACGTACCTCTTCAGGGGCCCCACGCGCCTCGCCCCGTAGCCCGGGCGCCAACCCCCGCTGAGAAACGGTAGAGCGGCCGAGACTCTGTGCGTCGCACGCCGTTTCGGCCGCTGCACCGTTTCTCGCGGGAAGGGGCGGGCCCGAGGGGCCCAGGCCCGCACAGCGGAGCCCGGGGTCAGTGCTTGGCGTCGAAGGCCTCGAGCAGCGCGTCGCGCAGGCGCTCGGGCGCGACCCGCCAATAGGCGTGCAGCGTGTCGTCGATCAGGACGACGGGGATCTTCTCCCACCACAACTCGTAGAGGGCCGGATCATCGAGGATCGACGGCTCGTTCACCTCGATGCGGTCGGCGACCCTGTGCGGGAGCCCGGCGATGACCTGCTCGATGACACCGTGCGCGACGTCGCACAAGTGGCAGTCGGGCTTGCCGATCAGGGTCAGGGTGGTCACGACTCAATCCTAGGTTCGCCGTTCCTCGCCCGGCCTGCGGACGGGGCCGAACCTCAGGATTCGATCGCGAACCCCGCCTCGATCCAGGCATCCAGGCCGCCGTCGACGTTCGTCGCGTCGTAGCCCCGGGCGATCAGGGCCTCCGCCACGCGCGCCGAGCGGCCGCCGACTTTGCAGATGACATCGAACGAGCCCTCGGGCAGTTCATGAAGCAATGCGCCGAGCTGCGACATCGGCAGGTTGATGGCGCCCGGCACGCGTCCGCCGACGAACTCGTCGGGCTCGCGCACGTCGATGAGGGGCACGCCCTCGCGCTCGCGCAGCTGCTGAACGGAGATGGAGTTCATGGCCGTCCTCTCTCGTGGCCGGGATGCTGACAGACACGAAGCGCCCGTCCGCAGACAGGCGCTTGTGTGCATGGCCGCCCTCGCGGGCCGGCCGGGCCGCTACTTCTTGTTGCGGCGCTGGTGGCGAGTCTTGCGAAGCAGCTTGCGGTGCTTCTTCTTCGCCATGCGCTTGCGGCGCTTCTTGATGACTGAACCCACAGAGAACCTCACTAAGTCGGGGTCTGGGCGGTCGCGGCGAATTGCACGCGACACCCGGGAACGGCAAAACAGGAAAAAATGCCTCGGAGCAGTCTATCAGGCGCCGAGACGCGTCATCCGACGTCGGCGATGGGGCGCTGGAGCGCCTCGGTCACCGCCGTCTCGGGGACGCGATAGCTGCGGCCGAATCGCACGGCGGGCAGCTCGCCCGCGTGGACGAGGCGGTACACGGTCATCTTCGAGACGCGCATGATCTCGGCGACCTCGGCCACCGTGAGAAACCGGACGTCCGGTAGTTCGGCCATGGTCTCTCCCCTTTCCCCAAAAATGCTTCCCCAGAGTGATGCTCAGCACACTCTATGGGGTCGGTGGGACGGCTGTAAACCCATGTGGCTGATGGGAAGGAAGCATCCTCAGGCGCCGGGATGACGCGCGAGCCGGTCGCGCGCGTCCCGCAGTGCCTGCCGCTGGTGCTTCTGGGCATCGCGGAGCGCCTTCTCGGCCTCGCGTACCGTCTTCTGCGCCTCGCGGTACTTCTTGTCGGCGGCGACGTCGGCGTCCTCGAGCACCGCCCATGCGGCGCCCGCCGACCGTGCCCCGCCCGCGGCGAGCGCATCGATGTACGCGGCGATGCCGTCGAGGATCCGCTCGAACCCGAACACGAAGGGATCGGAATCCGAGAGGAAGACGCCCGCGTCGACGGCGCGCCGGAGGGCCGGGAACTCGTCGGGCGAGATGAGCCCGTCGTAGAGCGCCGCCTCCCGCGCGGTGATCTGCGCCGGAGTCATTCCAGTGGTCCGGCCCACGGTGGAATAGCCGGCCAGCACGGCCCCGTACCAGTGGGCGTGGCCCGTGACCATGAGGGTCACGGCGAGGCGCTCCTCCGCGTCGAGGGGCGTCTCCTCGAGCGCCTCGAGGGTCATGTCCACCCACGCGGAGCTGTTCGGGGTGGCCGGCGAGCCGCTGATCGGGATGTCGAGCATCCACGGGTGCCGCAGGTAGATCTCGATCTGAGCCCGGAAGAGCTCGCCCAGCCGCTCTTTCCATCCGTCGATCTCGCGCACGGCGGCGGGCGGAAGGCCCGTCGCGCTCTCCTGCATGAGCACGATGAGGTCGTCCTTCGCACTGACGTAGCGGTACAGCGACATGGGTGTGTACCCGAGACGCGCGGCGACCGCGGCCATCGAGACGGCGCCGAGGCCGTCGGCATCCGCCAGTTCGACCGCCGCGTCGACGATCTTCTCGACGCTCATCTCCCGCTTCGGCCCGCGCTGCGGGTCGGCGCTCACCCCCCACGCGAGGGCCACCCCGCGGGGGAGATCGAGCTCCGAGTCCTCGGTCATGGCCCGCCTTCCGTCCGCTCCATCCTAGGGCTGTGTACGACATAAACAGTGTGTTATGGTCATAAACAGTTTACGACCAACACGGAAGGACATCGCCATGCAGCCAGCCATCGAGGTCAGGGGCCTCGGCAAGTCGTTCGGGCACCAGCGCGTGCTCGACGGACTCGACTTCACGGTCCAGCCCGGCGAGGTGTTCGCCCTCCTCGGCGTCAACGGCGCCGGCAAGACGACGATCATCAACATCCTCACGACGCTGATCCGCCCCGACGAGGGCACCGCGCTCGTCGCGGGATGCGACGTCGCGCTCGATCCCGTCGGGGTCACCCAGCGCATCGCCCTCACGGGGCAGTCGGTGGCCGTCGATGACGTGCTGACGGGCGCGGAGAACCTCGTCATGATGGGGCGCCTCTCGGGCCTGGGCCCCGCACGGGCGAAGGCCCGCGCCGCGGAGCTTCTCGAGCGCTTCGCGCTGACGGATGCCGCGAACCGGCGCGTCGGCGCCTACTCGGGCGGCATGCGCCGCCGGCTCGATCTCGCCCTGAGCTTTCTCGTGACGCCGACCGTGCTCTTCCTCGATGAACCGACCACGGGCCTCGACACCCGCAGCCGGCGCGAGCTGTGGGCCGTCATCCGCTCTCTCGCCGAGGCGGGCACCACCGTGCTGCTGACCACCCAGTACCTCGAGGAGGCCGACCAGCTCGCGCACCGGATCGCCGTGCTCGACGGCGGCCGCATCGTCGCCTCGGGCACCCCCGACGAGCTGAAGGCCCTCGTCGGTGTCGCCACCCTCGACGATGTCTTCCTCGCACTCACCGACAAGGAGTCCGCATGACCACCGCAGCCGTTCTTCGCCCCCGCATCGGCGGCATCACCGCCGAGGCCGTCTTCGTCAAGCGCAGCCTGACCCACTCCCTCCGCGACGGCGAATCGCTTCTGATGGCGATCATGCTCCCGGTCCTGCTGATGCTCATGTTCACGTTCGTGTTCGGAGGAGCGATCGACCCGTCGGGCGACTACGTCGACTACGTCGTGCCGGGCATCATCCTGCTGTGCGCGGGATTCGGCGCCGCCACCACCGCGGTCTATGTGGCGAACGACATGCGCAACGGGGTCATCGACCGCTTCCGCACCATGCCGGTGCGCAGCAGCGCCGTGCTGACCGGCCATGTCGTCGCGAGCCTCGTGCGCAACCTCGTCGCGACCTCGGTCGTCATCGGCGTGGCTCTCCTCGTCGGGTTCCGCCCGACGGCCGATGCGTGGGGCTGGCTCGGCGCCTTCGCCGTGATCGCGATCTACATCCTCGCCATCACGTACCTTTTCGCGGCGATCGGACTCGCCGCCGGCAGCCCCGAAGCGGCGAGCGGCTACGGCTTCATCATCCTGTTCGTGCCCTACCTGTCGAGCGCGTTCGTGCCCGTCGCGACCATGCCGGAGTGGCTGCGGCCCATCGCCGAGTATCAGCCCGTGACGCCGATCATCGAGACGATCCGCGGGCTCCTGTTCGGGATGCCGCTCGGCGGGCGGCCCGTGCTGACGCTCATCTGGTGCGCGGGAATCCTGGCCGTCTCGGTGGCCTGGGGTGCGTGGCTCTTCCGGCGCAAAGCCGGGCGACGCTGATCTGAGCACTCCGCGGACTCGGCGGCGAGCTGGGCCCGGGCTACGCGCCGAGTCGCCTGAGCGCCGACGCCACGGCGTGCTTTGCCGACGCGGCGGCGCGGCCGACGACCTCGGCGGCGTGGGCGGCCCCGTCGGGGAGGTTGTGGTTCGCGGCATCCACTTCGGAGTCCTCTTCGACTTCGGTGTCGTCGATCAGGAACGGCACGAGCCAGTCGTCGACAGCCTCCAGCGGCGTCGACGACAGGCTGTAGTAGCGGTGCTGACCCTCTTCGCGCACCGAGACGAGCTCGGAGTCGCGCAGCACCTTGAGGTGCTTCGACACCGTCGGCTGGCTGATGCCCAGGCGGCTCACGATGTGCGACACGCTCGTTCCGCCATGCTCGCCGGCGCTCGCTCGATCGAGCAGAAGCTGGAGGATGTCGCGCCGAGTCCCGTCGGCGATCACGTCGAAGATGTCGGCCATGTGCTTAGGTTAGTCGGGTGATGGCCGGAGTACCATGACAACGTCTTCGGAGCGAAGGGGGCGACGAATGGCGGCTGGCACCGGCCAAGCGCGCTCCCCGCGGCGCAAATGGCGGTGGGTGCTGGGCCCTTTCGACGCGCTGCGCAACCTCACGACATCGTCCCCGGCCCGCTTCGCGGTGCTGGTGTTCGTCGCCCTGATCCTGCTCTTCACGGCGCTGCTCTCGCTCCCGGCCGCGACCATGTCCGGCAGGCGCGCGCCCCTCGCAGACGCCGTCTTCACCGCGGTCTCGACCATCTGCGTCACGGGTCTGTCGACGGTGGATGTCGCGACGTACTTCTCGCCGTTCGGCAAGACCATCATCTTCATCGGCGTGAACATCGGCGGAATGGGCGTGCTCACCCTCGCGTCGATCCTCGGCCTCGTCATCTCCAAGCGCCTCGGTCTGCGCGCGAAGCTCATCGCCGCGAGCGACACCAACCCCCTGCGCTCCCACGGAGGTCCGGTGAACGAGGGCCAGACGGTGCGCCTCGGCGAGGTCGGCCAGCTCCTCGTGACCGTCGCCGTCGCGACGCTCTCGATCGAGGCGGCGGTCGCGGTGATGCTGTACCCCGCGATGGTGCTGGCAGGCGTCAATCCGGTGGAGGCGCTGTTCGATGCCCCGTTCTATGCGGCCATGTCGTTCACCAACACCGGCTTCACCCCGAATGTCGGCGGGCTCGAGCCCTTCGCCGACGACTACGTGCTGCTCACGATCCTCATGATCAGCGTGTTCCTCGGCAGCATCGGCTTTCCGGTCATCTACACGCTGTGGAAGCACCACTTCCATGTTCGCCGCTGGTCGCTGCACGCCAAGCTCACGCTCATCACGACGGTGGCGCTGTTCTTCGCGGGAGCCGCGGCCTTCCTCGCCCTCGAGCACAGCAACCCGAAGACGTTCGGGTCGATGGATGCCTGGGACACGACGTTTCAGGCGTTCTTCCTGTCCGCCATGACCCGCTCCGGCGGTTTCTCCGTCGTTCCCGTCGGCGACCTCTACGGGTCATCGCTCGTCGTGGGCTCG
Organism: Microbacterium sp.; assembly: GCF_035554235.1. Taxonomy (GTDB): domain Bacteria; phylum Actinomycetota; class Actinomycetes; order Actinomycetales; family Microbacteriaceae; genus Microbacterium. The sequence goes on from NZ_DATMIO010000066.1 coordinate 15,877, forward strand.
ATGCTCATGTTCGTCGGCGGCGGCTCGGCATCCACCGCAGGCGGAATCAAGGTGACGACGCTCGCCGTGCTCGCCCTGGCCGTGTGGTCGGAGGCGAAGGGTCGTCAGTCGGTCGAGGCGTTCGGTCGCCGCATCCCGAGCGACGTGCAGCGCGTCGGCCTGTCGGTCGTCGCGTGGGGGGCGACCATCGTGGCCCTGTCGACGATCACCATCAGCCAGATCAGCCATGCGGATGTCGGCGACGTGCTCTTCGACGTCATCTCGGCGTTCGGCACGGTGGGCCTGTCGACCGGCCTCACCGCCGAGCTCGCTGATCCCGCCGTCTATGTCATGGCGGTGACGATCTTCATGGGCCGCATTGGTACAGTGACACTCGCCGCGGCCGTGGCCGCGACATCCCGTTCGCAGCTCTACTCGCTGCCTGTGGAAAGGCCCATCGTTGGTTGAGCGGATCAGGGGCGACGCACCCGTACTGGTGATCGGGCTCGGGCGCTTCGGCGCCGCGTGCGCCGGCGAGCTCGACCGTCTCGAACGAGAAGTGCTCGCGATCGATGACAGCCTCGAGCTCGTGCAGAAGTGGTCGGAGCGGGTCACGCACACCGTGCAGGCCGATGCCCGCAACATCGACGCGCTGCGGCAGATCGGCGCCCAGGACTTCCAGGTCGCGGTCGTGGCCGTCGGCTCGCTGATCGAGGCATCGGTGCTCATCACCGCGAACCTCGTCGACCTCAAGGTGCCGCAGATCTGGGCGAAGGCGGTGTCGCAGTCGCACGGCAAGATCCTCGCGCGCGTCGGCGCCAACCACGTGATCTATCCCGAGCGCGAGGCCGGCGAGCGCGTCGCGCACCTCGTGAGCGGGCGGATGCTGGATTTCATCCGCTTCGACGACGACTTCGCGCTCGCGAAGCTCTACCCGCCGAAGTTCATCCGCGGCGTGGGCCTCAACGAATCGGGCGTCCGCTCGAAGTACAACGTCACGGTGGTGGGCGTGAAGAGCCCCGGCAAGCCCTTCCGCTACGCGGAGGCCAACACGATCGTGACCAATCACGACCTCATCATCGTGTCGGGCACGAACAGCGACATCGAGCGGTTCGCGGCCCTCGACCGCTGACCGCGGCCCGCGGCCCCCTCACGAACTTCGGAGAATGTCGCGTTCTTCGGAGCATTCGGGCGATTCTGGCCGAATCGGGCGGCATTCTCCGAAGTCGGTGTCGCGGGATCCGGGTCAGGAGTTGCGTAGGCGCGCTTCGGGTCAGGCGCCGGCGGCGAGTTCCCGGGCGCGCGCGAGCGCGGCATCCGTCGCCCTCTCGAAGACCTCGTCGAGCCGGGCGTCCTGCAGCACGTCGATCGCGCGTTCGGTGGTTCCCTTCGGGCTCGTCACGCGCCGACGCAGCTCGGCGGGATCGGTGCCGGATGCCGCGAGCAGGGCCGCCGCGCCGATGAAGGTCTGCTCGGCCATGAGACGGGCGTCGGCCTCGGTGAAGCCCTTGCCGATCGCGGCCCTCGTGAACTCCTCGACGAGGAGGAAGAAGTAGGCCGGGCCCGATCCCGAGATCGTCGAGAGCGCGTCGATCTGCGACTCCGGCACCTCGAGAACGGTGCCCACGGTCTCGAACAGGGCCCGCACGACGCCGAGGTGCTGGGCCGAGACGCCCGCACCGGCGGCGAGTCCCGTGACGGCCGCGCCGACGATCGCGGGGGTGTTCGGCATCGAGCGGATGACCGCGGCGCCCTCGCCCAGGATCGACTCGAAGGTGGCGATCGTGACCCCGGCCGCGAGGCTCACGACGACCGCGCCGGGCCGGAGGTGCGGCGCGAGCTCGCGCAGCAGATCGGGCACCATCACCGGCTTGACGCCCACGAGCACGATATCGGCGGATGCCACGGCCCGGGCGTTGCCGTCGGGCGTCTCTTCGAGGGCGATGCTCGTGACGCCCTCGAGCCCGGCCAGCGGGTCGGCCTTCGCTCGCGTGCGGTTCGTGACGGTCACTCCGGCGGTCGCCAGGCCCGATCGGACGAGGCCCTGGAGGATCGCACCCCCCATCGATCCCGCCCCGATGATGGCGATGTGCGGGAGCGAGGGGGTGTCGGTGCGCATGGCGCCAATCCTACGTTCGGCCACCGAACCGGGACCCGATTCACCTGCTCGATGGCCGGGTCTATGCTCGGTGAGGAGAGGGCGAGGTGGCCCGCTCCGCTTGCACAGAAGGACGATCATGACCCTCTTCACCGGCATCACGCAGCGCGTCGTCAACACCCCGGGGCTGTCGGTCGGAATCCTCGAAAGAGAAGGGGATGCGGCGTCCGCCGATCCCACGAAGACGGTCGTTCTCATCCACGACAACATCGCTTCGAGCCTGTTTTGGATGCCGCTGATGCTCGCCCTCCCGCGCGAGCTCCGGGTCATCGCGATCGACCTGCGCGGGTTCGGCGCGACCGAGCACGCGCCGGTGGACGCGACCCGCGGCGTCCGCGACTTCAGCGACGACATCCGGGCGACCCTGGACGCCCTCGGCATCCCGACCACTCATCTCGTCGGGTGGTCGCTGGGCGCTGCCGTGGCGCTGCAGTACGCGCTGGAACATCCCACGCTGAGCCTCACCCTCGAGTCCCCCGTGTCGCCCTACGGCTTCGGCGGCACGCGGCGCGACGGCTCGCGCCTCACCGACGACGATGCGGGCACCGGCGCCGGGGCGGCGAATCCGGACTTCGTGCAGCGCATCACGGACCGCGACGAGAGCGATGAGGCACCCACGTCACCGCGAACCGTCTTCCGCGCCTCGTACGTGGCAGACGGCTACGCTGACGACCACGAGGACGTCTGGGTGGAGTCGATGCTGTCGTCGTCGACCGCCACCGGCAACTATCCGGGCGACTCGGTGAACTCGGAGAACTGGCCGGGATTCGCTCCCGGCCGGATCGGGGTGCTCAACACGCTGAGCCCGGCGCATTTCAACGTGTCGGGCATCGTCGCCCTCGATGAGAAGCCCCCGATCCTGTGGGTGCGCGGCGAGCTCGACGCCATCGTGTCGGACGCATCGTTCTTCGACGTCAACCATCTCGGGCGGCTCGGAATCGTGCCCGACTGGCCCGGTGAGGACGTCGCCCCGGCGCAGCCGATGGTGAGCCAGACGCGCGATGTGCTCCAGGCGTACGCCTCGTCGGGCGGCGCGGTGACCGAGGCTGTGTTCGAAGGCGTCGGGCACACCCCGCACCTCGAGCGCCCGGAGGAGTTCCGCGACGCACTCGTCGCGCACATCAGCGCGGTCCACGCGTCCCCCGCGACCGACCCGAACCCGCCGACCGAGGCGTTCATCATAAAGTCCGAGGACTGACGGCGGGAGGAGTCGCGCATTCCCCGTCGACTTGATCCGTAGACTCGTGGCATGAGTGCATCCGGCGGCGGCAAGGCGATCATCGCGGCGTTCCTGGCCAACATGGGCATCGCGATCGCGAAGTTCATCGGCTACCTGATCTCGGGCTCGGCCTCGATGCTGGCGGAATCGGTGCACTCGGTCGCCGACTCCGGCAACCAGCTGCTCCTGCTGCTCGGCGGCCGCAAGGCGAAGCGCGCGGCCGACCGTGAGCACCCGTTCGGCTACGGCCGCGAGCGCTATGTCTACGCGTTCGTCGTCTCGATCGTGCTCTTCTCGGTCGGTGGCCTCTTCTCGATCTACGAGGGCGTCGACAAGCTGCAGCATCCGCACGAGCTGAACATGCCGTGGCTGCCGGTCGTCATCCTGCTGGTCGCCATCGGGCTCGAGACGTTCTCGCTCCGCACCGCGGTGAGGGAGAGCAACCTGGTGCGCCAACCCGGCCAGTCGTGGGTCTCGTTCGTGCGTCACTCCAAGGCCCCCGAGCTGCCCGTCGTGCTGCTCGAGGACATCGGGGCGCTCATCGGACTCGTCCTCGCGCTCTTCGGCGTATCGCTCACCTGGATCACCGGGAACTCCGTCTTCGACGCCCTGGGAACCCTCGCCATCGGCGTGCTGCTCATCGCCATCGCCATCGTGCTCGGCCTCGAGACGAAGAGCCTGCTCGTGGGAGAAGGTGCCACCGAGAAGGAGCACGACGCGATCGTCGCCGCGATCGAAGGCGCCGAGAACGCTCCGAAGATCATCCACATGAAGACGCTCTACGTCGGTCCCGACGAGATGCTGGTCGCCGCGAAGCTCGGCTTTCCGGGCGACAAGCAGCTGGCGGATGTCGCGAGCGACATCGACCTCGTCGAATCCCGGGTGCGCGCGGCCGTGCCCACGGCGCGCGTGCTGTACTTCGAGCCCGACATCTATCGCCCGAACCGGGAGTTCCCCCCGACCGACGCGATCGTCATCAAGTCGGCCGACTGACCCGACCGGCGCGGCTACCGTCGGGCGTCGAAGAAATGCGTGAGCAGCGCCACGGCCTCGGCCTCGCGCACGCCCCCGATCACCTCGGCGCGGTAGGGCAGGCGCCGGTCGCGGACGACGTCGTACATCGAGCCCGCCGCGCCGGCCTTCTCGTCCCAACCGCCGAAGACGAGGCGGGTGACGTGCGCCTGCAGCAGCGCTCCGGCGCACATGAGGCACGGTTCGAGCGTCACGACGAGCGTGCAGCCCTCGAGGTTCCATGTCCCAACCGCCGCGGCGGCCGCCCGCATCGCGACGATCTCGGCGTGCGCGGTCGGATCGTGCGTCGCCTCGCGGAGATTGTGCCCTTCGCCGATGACCGCGCCCGAGGCATCCATCAGCACCGCCCCGACCGGCACGTCGCCTGCAGCGCCGGCCCTCGCGGCGAGCGCGAGCGCCCGCGTCATGGCGGCGTCGAACGTGGGCTCTGGCACGCCCCGAGCCTACGCGCCGCCCGCGGCCGCCGGGAGGCACGGCCGTGACGGTGCGCATCGGCACGTCCGGCTGGAGCTACGACCACTGGGACGGGGTGCTGTACCCGCCGGGCCTGCCGGCGCGTGACCGCCTGCAGCATTACGTCCGCGCCTTCGACACGGTGGAGCTGAACGCGAGCTTCTACCGCTGGCCGCCCGCGGCGCGGTTCCAGAGCTGGCGCGAGCGGCTGCCGCCCGGCTTCGCGATGTCGGTGAAGGCGGCTCGCGGCCTCACCCACGCCCGCAAGCTGTACGGTCCCGAGGAGTGGCTGGGCCGCATGAGCGAGGGGTGGCATGCGCTCGCCGACAAGCGCGCCGTCGTGCTCGTGCAGCTGCCGCCGAAGATGGAGCGCGACGACGAGCGGCTCGCGTACTTCCTGGCGCGCGTGCCGGAGTGGATGCGCGTGTGCGTCGAGTTCCGGCATCCTTCCTGGGAGTCCGAGGAGGTCTTCGCGCTGCTCGAGCGTCACCGCGCCGCGTACTGCGTCATGAGCGGCGCCGGCCTTCCCTGCATCCTCCGGGCGACGAGCGACATCGTCTACGTGCGGCTGCACGGTCCGAGCCATGACCACCTCTACGCGGGCTCCTACTCCGATGACGACCTGCGCTGGTGGGGCGATCGCATCGGCGAGTGGCGGAACGAGGGCAGGCACGTCTTCGCCTACTTCAACAACGACGGCGAGGGGCACGCCGTGCGGAACGCGCAGACGCTCAAGCGGATGCTGCGAGTCTGACGCTCGCTCAGAGCCGGCCGCGCGGCGACAGGTCGGGCAGAGCGCGGGTGCCGAAGTCGTGACGCAGCGCGCTGAGCGCCGCGAACCAGCCCACGAGGCCGTGCACGCCCGGTCCGGGCGTCACGGACGCCGAGCACAGATAAACCCCGGCAATCGGCGTGCGCCACGGATCGGTGCTCACCACCGGCCGCCGGATCAGCTGGGCCAAGCTCGGGGCACCCGACGCGATGTCGCCGCCGACGTAGTTGGGGTTGTGCAGTTCGACGTCGGCCGCCGTCCGCGACGACGTGGCGAGGATCGTGTCGCGAAACCCCGGCGCGAAGCGCTCGATCTGACGGATGACGACATCCTGGCGGTCGACGGAGGACTCCGCCGGCACGTGCGTGTAGCTCCAGAGGGTGTGCTGACCCATCGGGGCCCGCGTCTGGTCGAAGACCGACGGCTGCGACACGAGCACGTAGGGAGAATCCGACAGCCGGCCGCGGGCGACGGCGTTCTCGGATGCCGCGATCTCGGCCCGCGTGCCACCGAGGTGCAGCGTGCCGGCCTCGCGCAGCGCCGCGTTCGTCCACGGCACCGGCTCGGAGAGAGCGAAGTCGACCTTGGCGACCGCGCTCCCGTAGCGGAAGCGCTCGAGAGCCCTTTCGTAGCGGGCGGGAATGGTGCGGGCGGCGATGCGGATGAACGCGCGCGGGGTCACGTCGAGGATGGTGACCCGGCTCGGCGGCAGCTCCTCGAGCGATGTGACCTCATGGTCGGTGAGCAGTTCGCCGCCGTGCGCGCGGAGGTCATCGACCATCGCGTCGATGATCGCCTGGCTTCCGCCGACCGGCACCGGCCACCCGCGCGCGTGCGCGTAGGCGGTGAGCGCCAGGCCCGCGCCCGACGCGGCCAGGCTCGGCTGCGGCAGGATCGTGTGCGCCGCGACGCCCGTGACGAGCGCGGGCGCCAGGTCTTCGGCGAACCGGAGGTTCCACAGCGCCGACCCCTGCTCGATGGATGCCAGCCCGAACGTCGCCGCCGCGGCCGGGTCGGGCGGGATGCGCAGGAGGCTCGTGCCCGTGAAGTCCGCGACCCGGTCCGCCCGCTCGGCGAGCGGCCGGATGAGGCTCTCATACGCCGCGCCGTCGCGGCCGAGGGCCTCCCTCGTGCGCGCGAGGTCACGGTAGGCGAGCGCGGCACGGCCGCCGTCGAGGGGATGTCCGAAAGAGAGCTCGGGAGTGACGAATCGCACGCGGTCCTTGAGCCCGAACTCGCGGAAGAACCGTGACTCGAACGCCATGGGGTGCACCGCGGAGCATACGTCGTGCTGGAATCCCGGCAGGGTCAGCTCCGCCGTCGACGCCCCGCCGCCTGGGCGCGCGCCGCGCTCGAAGACACGCACCGTGAGGCCGGCGCGGGCCAGGGTGACGGCGGCGGCGAGGCCGTTCGGTCCGGCGCCGACCACCGTGGCATCCACGCCGCTACGACCCACGCTGCGCCGCGACCCCGAGAGGTGAGACGTCATCAGGCGCCGCCGCGGGGCGCGTCGGGTTCCTCGAACGGTTCGCCGCCCTCCTCGCGCTCCGCCGACGTCGCGCCGCTGCTCGGCACGCGTCGCATGCCCTCGGCGAGGTATGCCAGCCGATGCAGGGTCTCGGTGTTGCGCCAGTGCAGCGCCGCATCGAGAATCGGGGCCGGCACGTACCGCGCGGGACCCGAGACCGCCTCCTCCTGAATCCGGACGAGGCACGCGTCGGTCCCGAGGGGCTTGACGTCGATCGTCACGCGGGCCTCGCCGATGGGCCACCCTCGGGCCCGCATCGCCATCCGGCGCGGCGGGTCCCACGCGAGGCACTCCGTGTCGTCATCGATGAGCACCGGCCAGACGCCGACGGAGTGGTGCAGCCGCGCCCGCGGCGCCGGCCACGACCCGTCGACGTCGCGCATGCGGGAGGCGCCGACGACCCACGTCGGATAGAGCCAGCCGTTCTCGAGCACCCTGAACACGTCGCCCGGAGCGCACTTCAGCAGCCGCACGTTCCGTGACATCCCGCTCCTCCGCCCCGGCGCCGTTCGATCACTCGCCGTGGGACGACTCTATGCGCCGACTCAAGGAGCGCGTCAGGAGGTTGCGCGCCGAAGGGAAGTGTGGCACGCCCGACCAGGAGTGGGCCGATCGGTGCTGTGCCAGAATCCTGCCATGGTCAGGGTGCGCAGTGAGCTGAAGAACACCGGATACGAGATCTTCATCGGGGCCCTCTCGGTGCTCTCGATCGTCAATCTCGCGCTGTTCTACCTCTTCTTGAGAAATGAGACGCTCGAGACCGTCCTCGGGGTGATGAACGGGCTCTTCAGCGCCATCTTCCTCGCCGACTTCGCATACCGGTTGAAAACCGCCCCCTCGCGCAGCGGGTACTTCATCCGGCAGTACGGATGGGCCGACCTGCTCGCCAGCCTCCCCTTTCCGCAGTTCAAGATCCTCCGCGTCTTCCGTCTCTACCGGGTGAACCAGCTGCTCGGCACGAGGGGGATTCGCCACATCTGGCGCACCGTCGTGCGCGATCGGGCGAACAGCGCGCTGCTGTTCCTTCTGCTGCTGGGCATCCTGGTGCTCCAATTCGGAAGCCTCGCGATGCTGTACTTCGAGGCGGGCGCCACCGGTGCGAACATCACGTCGGCATCGGATGCCATCTGGTACACGATGGTGACGATCTCGACGGTCGGTTACGGCGACGTCTACCCGATCACGAACGCCGGGCGCATGGTCGGCGTCGCGATCATCATCGTCGGCGTGGGCATCTTCGGCACCTTCACCGGCTACCTCGCCAACTTCTTCCTCGCACCTCGCAAGGCCGATGCGCCGACGGCAGGGTCATCCACCGCAGAGGGGTGACGGCGATTCGGACGCCGGTGGCGAGTGCGCCCGGCGGTCACTCGTCTCGCTTGTCCTTGTCTTTGCCGGAACCGTTGCCGTTGCCGTTGTCGTTGCCATTGCCGTTGCCGTCGTTGTTGCCGCCCGGATCGGAGTTGTCGTCGTCGGCCCCGTCGTCGCCCGCGGGCGCCGTGGGCTCGACCGGGACGACGGGCGCGGTGGCTTGCTGCAGGTCTGCCCGCACCGCCTCGATCGCGGCCTGGATGTCGGCGGCTCGCCGTTCGCTCACGCCGCCGGCCGCTAGCTCTGTCGCGAGCGCGGCCTGAAGTTCATCGAGCCGGGCGAGGGCGCCGGCCGGGTCGCCGCTCGCGGCGGATTCGGCGACGGCGACGACCCCGCTCTGCAGCTGGGCGGCCGTCTCCCGCGAGAGCTCCGTCGCGCCGGCGCATCCCGTGAGGAGGACGCCCGCGATCGCGAGGGGGGCGAAGAACGAGAGGATGCCGCGCCGCGCCGCGCGCGAGCGGGTCATGGTGTCACCTGCTCGAGCAGGTCGTCGAGGTGCGTGTTCAGGGGCTCATCGACCTGCGGGAGGGTGGGCGGCGCCGGCGGCTCGTTCGCGGCGGCGTTCCAGAGGGTGAGCGCCACGACGACGGCCGCGATGACGACGAGGGCGGCACCGATCACCCACCACCGCCGGTGCTTCGTGGGCGGCCGACCGGCCCTGGGCTCGTCGGCCCTGGTCTCGTCGGCCCTGTGCACGATGTCCGGCGAGGGGGACGCGTCGACCAGCACGGAGGTCTCCTCGGTGTGGTGCGGCAGCAGCCTCGTCTTCGGGTCCACGCTCTCGACCGGGGCTGCCCCGGCATCCCTCGTCGTTTCGTGCAGCCGGGTGACCTCGGGCTCCGGAAGGGACTCGTCGATGGCCTGTCCGCGCGAGGCGACCTCGAGCGCGCTCGGGCGGTCGTCCGGATCGAGCGCCGTCATCGCCGTCAGGAGCGACCGCCACCCCTCGCCGACATCCGAAGTGATCTCGGGCGAGGCGACCAGCCGCGCCATGATCGCCTCTTGCGATGACCGCTGCGGAAACGCCCGCCGGCCCGTCAGCGACTCCAGCAGCACCAGTCCGAGGGCGTAGACGTCGGATGCCGACGTGGGCTCCGCGCCGCGCACCTGCTCCGGCGCGATGTACGCGGCCGTGCCCATCGTCGTCCCCGGCGTCGTCACTCTGGCCGTGTCGACGAGATAGGCGATGCCGAAATCCGCGAGCACCGCACGGAAGGTGTGGCGCGGCGTGAGCGGGGGTCGCAGCAGCACGTTGGACGGCTTGACATCGCGGTGCACGATCCCCGCGCTGTGCACGACGTGCAGCGCCTCGGCGAGATCGGCCGTGAGGGATGCCGCATCCAGCGGAGAGATCGGTTCATAGGCGATGCGCGACGCGAGCGTGCCGCCGTCGATGTACTCCATCACGAGGTAGGAGCGTTCCGGGTTCGCGAGCTGGGCGTCGAAGAGCGTGACGAGCGCCGGATGACTGAGCGAGGCGAGCAGCCTCTTCTCGGACTCCCGGCGCACCTCGTCGGCGGGATCGGCCGCGCCCGCGCGGAACACCTTGATCGCGACGGTGCGGCCGAGGGCCTCATCCGACGCGCGGAAGACCGAGGCCATTCCGCCCGTGCCGATGAGCGCGTCCAGGCGGTAGCGACCGTCAAGCAGTTCGCCGACGGCGGCCGTGCTCGCGGAACCCAGGTCTGTCATCGCGCATCAGCCTGACACAGCATCCTGAACGCCGGGGAGCCCGTTGACAGCGGTGGCTCGCCATGTATGCGCCCGGGCGCCGTCGTTCAGGCGAACTGGAACACGGGCGGAAACACGACCACGACGATGAGCGCCCAGCCCAGGTAGACCGGGAGGTAACCCGTCTGCCACTTCTCGAGCGCCGCGGGCGCCGTCCGGCCGCGCAGGATGCCCACGAGGAGGCAGGCCGACCACACGAGATTCACGAGCAGGATGACGTTGAGCCCGAGCGAGGCGACCTTGTTCGCGCTGAAGCCGAACGCGCCGATCCTCGCGATCATCGCGATGAGCACCAGCGCGTCGACGACGATCGCGCTCGAGAGCATCACCAGCTGCAGGCGCTCGAACCATCCCGGCTTCGCCTGCGGGTCGCGCGCCGAGAGCGAGTAGAGCAGCAGGCCGAGCACGACGACGAGCACGACATCGAAGATGATGAGCAGATCGCGGCTCGTCTCGACGAGGTTCCACTGGATGAGGCCCGCCACGATGGATGCCAGCAGCATCGCGGTGAACAGCGGCGTGAAGAGCGTGGTCAGCACCGGCGCGATGTTCTCGATGACGCTCTGCTTGGCCTCGACCAGGCCCGCGGCGACGACCACGGCGCCGGCGGCGCCGCACGGAACCACCCACGTGGTGAGGAAGGACTCCGCGTCGATGCCGATCGCGCCGAAGACCCCCAACGTCAGCGCGACGAGCACTCCGCCCCCGAGCGCGATCAGCAGGTAGTAGACCACCCACTCCCCGGTGAACCGGATGAAGTCCATCCGCATCGCGTCGGATTGCCACGAGCCGCCCGCATACGCCACGCCGACGGCGAGCCAGAGCACCACGAGGGCGTGCGTCGCCGCGAGCGACATCGTCGCGCCGCCGGCTGAGAAGGGGTAGGCGTTGAGGATCACCGCCATCGAGACGAAGGCGACGGCGATCGCGGCGATCGCGGCGCCGCGCAGCCGCCTTGTCCACGCGAAGAACGCGGCCAGGAACGGGAGCACGAGCACCCCGGCGTTGAGGGCGAAGAACGCGGGATCCGACGCGACCGTGAGCCCGAAGATCGCGGGGATCAGCACGGCGACGGCCGCGGCCACGGCGAGTCCGGCGATCACGAGCACGCGAGCCGAGGCGCGCGACGGCGTCGTCGAGTCCTCGACCACGAGCTGCTTCCATAGCCGTTCGGAGTGCTCCCGGGCGAACTCCCGCGACACCTCGTCGATGCTCCCGATCCGCTTGATCGCGACGATGAAGGCCTCGTCGTCGGAGAGCCCCGCCGCGGTCAGATCTGCGATCTGGTCTCGGAGGTGCGCCTCGAGCTCATCGACATCCGCCCCCGACACGGCCCGGCGTCGCCGGAGATACTCCGTCCACGAGGCGATCTGCGCTTCGAGGCCCAGCTGCTGCGCCGCCATGATCACGCACCCGCCGGCTGGGCGTGGAACGCGCTGGGGCCACCGGATCCCGGGTTCCACACCTTCTCGAGCGCCTTGCTGACGACGCTCCACTGCTGCCGCTGCTCGGCGAGCGTCGCACGTCCGCGCGCACTGAGCAGGTAGTGCTTGCGCGCGCGCCCCGTGGGCGAGGCCCGCCAGGCGGACTCGACGTAGCCGAGCCGTTCGAGGCGGTGCAGCAGGGGGTAGAGCATGCCGTCGCTCCAGGTGAGATCTCCGTCGGAGAGCTGCGAGACGCGCTGCAGGATCGCGTAGCCGTAGGACTCGCCCTCGGCCAGGATGCCCAGCACGAGCGGAGTCGCGGCGGCGGCGACCAGGTCTTTGCCGATGCGCATCGTGTCTCCCCCTCTTCGAGCCCGTACCTAGAGGTGCTAGGTACGTAGAACTACAAGGTATGCGCTCTCGAACGCGCGCGCAAGCGCTACCGGGCCGAATCAGGCAGGGGGTCCGAGCGCGTCGGCCACCGCGAGGGAGAGCTCCGCGGGCAACTCGCGGGCGAGGAACCCGATGCCGGTGCGGGCCGTGAGACGATCACCGGCCGTCGCGTGCGCCCAGCTTCCCCATACGGCCGCCCGGGCCGGATCGACTCCGCGGGCCGCGAACCCGGTGATCGCCCCGGCGAGCACGTCGCCGCTGCCCGAGGTGCCGAGTCCCGGGCCGCCCGCGGCCACGCGCCAGACGGTGCCCTCGGGCGTGGCGATGTCGCCGTAGCAGTTGACCACGGCGTCGTACCGGCGGGCGATCTCCCGCAGGTCGGCGATGCGATCGTCGCCGAGGTCGCGCCCCAGCAGGATGCCGGCCTCTTCCTCGTTGGGGTTGAGCACGAGCGCCGCCGGAAGCAGTCCGCGCTCGACGCCGGGAAGGATGCCGAGCGCGAAGGCATCGAGCACCAGCACCGCAACCCCGGCCTCGGCTACCGCGAGCAGCGTCGCCCGCGTCTCGTCGGCGTCGTCGAAGCCGGGGCCGACGAGCACGGCGTCGGCGGAGCGCAATTCGTCGCGCAGGGGCCCCGCGATCGGGTCGGTGGCATGCGTCGGGAGCGAGAGCACCCCGGCCTCCGGCATCACGGCCCCGAGCCGCGCTTCGATCGAGGCGGGCACGACGAGTCCGAGGCGCCCGGCTCCCACGCGAAGCGCCGCCTCGCCCGCCAGCAGCACCGCGCCGGGCGATCGCCGCGAGCCGCCGACGACCATGACGCGCCCGCGCTCCTTCTTCGACTCCCCCGGGTCGGGCAGCCCCCACTCCCGCAGGAGCTCGAGGGTCACCTCGTCACTCGGGTGCGACATCAGGGCTCCCCGGATGCACGGTGACCTCCGCGCCCTCGCGCTGCAGGTGGCCCACCGCCGAGAACTCGACCAGCTCCCACCCGTTCTCCGTCAGCACGACGTGCGTCACCGAGGCGTTGAGCACCGTGTTGGCCGCGGCGAACTCGAGCAGAACCGCCTCCTCCATCGGCAGCAGGAGGGAGAGCATCAGCATGACGACGGCATCGTGCGCCACGACGAGGGCGGTGTGCCCGGGCCCCTCCAGCGCGTCGCGCAGAAACGAGCGCAGGCGCAGGGCGACATCCGCCCACGACTCCCCGCCCGGCGGCCGGTGGTAGTACTTGCCCAGGTGCCGCCGGCGTTCGGCCTCCTCCGGGTGCCGGCGGGCGACACCGCGTCTGGTCAGCAGATCGAGGATGCCGAGCTCTCGGTCGCGCAGGCGCTCGTCGACCGCGACTGCGGAGGTGAGCGGGGCGTCGCCGAGCGCGATCGCGAGCGTCTGCCGGGCACGCACGTACGGCGAGGCCCAGAACACGTCGATCGCCGAGCGGTGCTCGCTCAGCCACGTGCCGAGCGCGGCCGCCTGCTCCTCCCCCGTCGCGGAGAGCGGCACATCGGCATCGCGGATGTCGAGGGGGATGACATCGAGGCCCTCGAGCTCGGCTCCCGTCGCCGCCGCGTTCCCGATGCTCTCTCCGTGTCGCACGAGCCAGAGTTCTGTCACCGCCATCGGGTCAGGCTATGACCCGCGGCGCCGGCGAGGGAACCCGTTGACACGCCGGCCTGGGTAGTGTGGCCGTAATCGGTTTGCAATTGTTCTGGGTGAGGCTTGGCGTATGTCGATCAAGGTGGCGCTCGAGCACCAGACGGTCTACGAGTTCGCGCGCCCGGTCTCCGTCGGGCCGCATCTGGTGCGGCTGCGGCCCGCCCCGCACTCGCGCACGCCGATCGACGCGTACTCGCTCGAGGTGAGCCCGAAGAACCACTTCATCAACTGGCAGCAGGACCCGTTCGGCAACTGGGTGGCGCGCATCGTGTTTCCCGAACAGGTCAGCCGGCTCTCGTTCACCGTCGGGCTGGTCGCCGACATGATGGTGATCAATCCCCTCGACTTCTTCATCGAGAAGAGTGCCGAGCGCTTTCCGTTCGAGTACGAGCCCCGGCTGAAGGCCGACCTCGCCCCCTACTTGCGACCCGTCGCCGACAGCGACGCCGTCGATGAATGGATGCGGGCCCGGCCGCCGCTCCCCGCGGATGGGGTGCCGACCGTGCAATTCCTCGCAGCGCTGAACAAGGCCGTCTACGACGACGTCTCGTACAGCCTGCGCATGGAGCACGGCGTGCAGACGCCCGATCAGACGCTCGATCTCGCGATCGGCTCGTGCCGCGACAGCGCATGGCTGCTCGTGAGCATGCTCCGCAAGTACGGCCTCGCGGCGCGGTTCGTCTCGGGCTACCTCGTGCAGCTCGCGCCCGACCGGCCGAGCCTCGAGGGCCCGAGCGGCACGGCGACCGACTTCACCGACCTGCACGCCTGGACCGAGGTGTTCGTGCCGGGTGCGGGGTGGATCGGCCTCGACCCGACGAGCGCCCTCTTCGCGGGCGAGGGCCACATCCCGCTCAGCGCAACCCCCGATCCGAGCAGCGCGGCGCCGATCACGGGCGCCACCGAGCCTGTCGATGTCGCGTTCAGCTACCGCAACGAGGTGCGGCGCGTGCACGAGGATCCGCGCACGACGAAGCCCTATACAGAACTGCAGTGGGCGCGGATCGACGCCCTCGGCGAGCAGGTCGACCAGCGCCTCCGCGAGAGCGACGTGAACCTGACCTTCGGCGGCGAGCCGACCTTCGTCGCCCTCGACCACGGGAACAGCCCGGAGTGGAAGATCGCCGCAGACGGCGAGCAGAAGCGGGCGCTGGCGAATGAGCTCGCCGAGAAGCTGCGCGTGCTCTACGCGCAGGGTGGCGTCGTGCATCGCGGCCAGGGCAAGTGGTACCCCGGCGAGCGCCTGCCGCGCTGGAGCATCTCCTTGCAGTGGCGCACCGACGGGGTGGCCCTGTGGCGGCATCCCGAGCTGTTCGCCGACCCGTGGGCGACGGATGCCGCGACCGGCGACGCCGCGGCCGCCGAGGCGCTCGCGCGCAGGGTGACGGAGCTGCTCGGACTGCCGGAGGGGCAGCTGCTCGGCGCGTACGAAGATCCGCTGGCCGAGCTCGCCGACGAGGTGCGCAGGCCCAACGGCCCGCGCCCCGGCACGGACGAGGTCGACGCCCCCGCGCTGGAGTCGCTCGACCGGGCCGTCGCCGAGGCCACGGGATGGGTGCTGCCGCTGACCACCGACGGCGACTGGACCAGCCCGGCCTGGCGATTCCGGCGTGGACGCCTCGTGCTGCGCCCGGGCACCAGCGCGATCGGGTCACGGCTGCCCCTGGACTCGGTGTCGTGGGAAGATCCGGAGTGGCCGGGCGAGCCGTCGTACTTCGCCGCCGGCCCGCCGCTGGATCCACGGGTGCGCGAGGTCACCGTCGTCGGGGCGGACGGGGCGCCGACGACCGCCCTCACGTTCGAGGAGCGAGACGGCCACGTGCACGTCTTCCTCCCCCCGACCCAGGAGCTCGAAGGCTACGCCGACCTGCTCTACGTGATCGAGCTCGCCGCTCTCGACACCGGGTGCCGGCTCGTGCTCGAAGGCTACGGGCCACCGCCCGACGCCCGGCTGCGCCAGCTCTCGGTCACCCCGGATCCCGGCGTCATCGAGGTCAATGTGCAGCCCAGCTCGTCGTGGCCGGAGCTGCGCGAGCTCACCTTCGCGCTCGATGCGGCGGCGCGGTCGATCAGGCTCACCACCGAGAAGTTCGACGTCGACGGGACACACACCGGAACCGGCGGCGGCAACCACCTCACCCTCGGCGGCGCGGAGCCGGTGGTTTCGCCGATGCTCCGCCGCCCCGACCTGCTGCCGAGCCTCATCACCTACTGGCAGCGGCATCCGAGCCTCTCCTATCTCTTCTCGGGTCGTTTCATCGGGCCGACCAGCCAGGCGCCCCGGTTCGATGAGGGCCGCCCCGAAGCGGTCTACGAGATGGAGGTCGCGCTCGAGGAGATCCGGCGGCTCACCGCGCTGGCCGAGGGCGGCAGCCTCCTCCCCTGGGTGATCGACCGGTCGCTCAGGCACCTGCTGACCGACATGACCGGCAACACGCATCGCGCGGAGTTCTGCATCGACAAGCTCTACAGCCCCGACGGCAGCCGCGGCCGGCTCGGACTGCTCGAGCTGCGCGGATTCGAGATGCCGCCGCATCCAGAACTCGCCCTCGTCCAGGCGCTGCTCGTGCGCAGCCTCGTGGCGATGCTCAGCGAGCGTCCCGTCATCGCGCCGCTCATCCGGTGGGGCACGCGCCTGCACGACGATTTCCTTCTGCCGGCCGGCGCGATCCGCGACATCGGCGAGGTCGTCGCCGACCTGAGGGGGCACGGCATCGCGTTCGAGGAGACCTGGCTCGACGCGTTCACCGAGTTCCGCTTCCCGCGCATCGGCATGACGCGCATCGCGACAGGCCCCCGCACGGGCATCGACCTCGAGCTGCGCGCGGCGATCGAGCCGTGGCACGTGCTCGGCGAAGAGGCGAGGACGGGCGGCACGGCGCGCTACGTCGACTCGTCGGTCGAGCGCATCCAGGTGCTCGTGCGCGGCGTCGACCCGCAGCGCCACCTCGTCGCGTGCAATCGGGTGCCGGTGCCGCTCACGCCCACGGGACGGCACGGCGAGTACTACGCCGGTGTGCGGTACAAGGCGTGGCAGCCGTGGTCGGCGCTGCACCCGACGATCCCGATCCACGCGCCCCTGACCTTCGACGTGATCGACGTGGACGGCGCCGCCAGCCTGGGCGGCGCGACCTACCACGTCGTGCATCCCGGTGGCCGGTCGTACGAGCATCCACCCGTGAACGCCAACGAGGCCGAAGCCCGGCGGGCCAGCCGCTTCGAGAGGCACGGCCACACGACGGGCCGCGTCGACATCGCGGCGCTCCGCGAGGCGGCGCGCCGCGCGGCGAACCCCGACTACCCGCACACCCTCGATCTGCGCAGGGTGCATCAGCACGCGGGGGTGCCGGCGACGTGACGGTTCTTCGCGACTACGCGACCGCCCTCGCCCAGCCCACCCTGCCGTTCGGGTCCGGCGAGGCCGCGGGCCCGCGCTACGACGAGGTGGTGGCTCCCGACGGCACCTTCCGCCCCGCGTGGAAGACGATGGCCTCGGCGGCGCTCTCGCTCACCGCCGTCGAGCTGAAGCGGGTCTCGGGCGAGATCACCCGCTTCCTCGCCGACGACGGCGTGACGTACGTGCCCCGCGGCGGGGAGGCCCAGCCATGGCAGCTCGATCCGGTGCCGCTCGTCATCGACGTGCCGACATGGGCGCGCCTCGAGGTCGGCCTCGCCC
Source organism: Microbacterium sp. (assembly GCF_035554235.1). GTDB lineage: Bacteria > Actinomycetota > Actinomycetes > Actinomycetales > Microbacteriaceae > Microbacterium. The sequence goes on from NZ_DATMIO010000066.1 coordinate 33,269, forward strand.
AGCGCGCCGAGCTGCTGAATGCCCTCCTCGCCGACATCTACGGGCCGCAGGAGCTGCTCTCCTCGGGGATCGTGCCGTCGGCCGCGATCTTCGCGCACGCCGGATTCCTCCGTCCCCTCGCCCGCCCGAGCGCCGCCGACGCGCAGTCGTTGCTGCTGTCATCGACCGAACTGGGCCGGGACTCCTCGGGAGAGTGGCGGGTGCTGGCCGACCGCGTGCAGGCGCCCTCGGGTCTCGGCTACGCGATGGAGAACCGTCGCGTGCTCGCGCAGGTGCTTCCCGAGCTGTACCACGAGAGCGTCTCGCACCGGATGGACCCGTACTTCGCGGCGCTCCGCTCGGCGCTGATGAACTCCGCCGCCGAAGACGTCGGCGAGCCGCGCGTCGTCGTCCTCTCCCCCGGAACCCACTCCGAGACGGCCTACGACCAGGCGTTCCTCGCGAGCGCCCTCGGCTTCCCCCTCGTGCAGGGCAGCGACCTGACCGTGCGTGACGGCTGGGTGTGGATCAAGCCCCCCGGCGGCCCGAAGGCCGAGCCCAGCGAGCGCGTGGATGTCATCCTGCGTCGCGTCGACGCCGACTGGTGCGATCCGCTCGAGCTGCGCGGGGACTCCCGGCTCGGCATCGCCGGCCTGACCGAGGCCGTGCGCCGCGGGCGGGTGCGCGTGGTCAACGGGCTGGGGGCCGGCGTGCTCGAGAACCCGGCGCTGCTTCCCTACATGCCCGCCATCTGCGAACGACTGCTCGGCGAGCAGCTGCGCCTCCCGGCCGTCCCGACGTGGTGGTGCGGCGATCCGGTCGGGCTCGACCTGGTGCTTCGGCGCATGTCGGAACACGATGACGGGTTCGTCGTGCGGACGATCGACGGGCCGCGCAGCGCGCTCGCGCACCTCAGCCGCGACGAGCTGCGCGCGCGGATCAGCGCGACGCCGCACCGCTTCGTGGGGCAGGAGCGCCTGCCGCTGTCGCAGGCACCGGTCTGGGGCTCGCACGAGAGCGCCGATGCCCGTCCGCTCGTGCTGCGCACGTTCACCGTTCGATTCCGCTCCGCCTACCGCCCCCTCGTGGGCGGCCTCGCGATCGTGCGGGAGGGCGATGCGAACCAGTCGATGTCGAAGGACGTCTGGGTGCAGAAGGCCGCACGGGAGGATGCCGATCAGGGCCTCGTCGAGGTGGCCCCGCTCGAGTTCACCCCGACGATCCCCGCACTGTCCCCGCGCGCGCTCGAGGACATGTTCTGGGCGGGGCGCTACGCCGAGCGCGCCGAGGACATGCTCCGTGTGCTGCTCACCCTGAACAGCGAGAGCGATCCCCTCGACGTGACGGCGGATGCCGAGCACGGTGCCGCCGGCGTGGCGCTGCGCGGCATCCTGCATCGCCTGTCCGGCACGCGATCGCGCGACGCCGAAGCGGAGCTTCGCTCGCTGCTGCTCGACACCGGACGCCGCGGATCTGCCGCGCACGCGACCGACCGGCTTCGCGACGCGCTCGAGGGGGTGCGCGATCAGCTCTCCAGCGACATCTGGCGGGTCTTCTCCAACACCGACCGGGCGCGGCGGGCCCTGCGGGCCACCCCGCATGCGCACGTCATCGCCGAATCGTCCGGGCGCATGCTCACGGCGGTGCTGTCGCTGCAGGGCGTGACGGCGAGCATGATCCGCGACCCGGGCTGGCACATGATCGAGGCCGGGCGCTACCTCGAGCGCCCGCTGCAGGTCTGCACCCTCCTTTCGGCGCTGACCCTCGGGCGCGGTGCGCGCGCCGAGCGCGAGGTGCTGGAGGCCGTGCTCTCGTCGGCGGAGAGCTCGGTCACGTTCCGTCGCCGGTACCGCGGAACCGTTCGCACCGACGGCGTGCTGCAGCTGCTCCTCCTCGACCGCGACAATCCGCGGTCGCTCGCGTTCTCGTTCCAGCAGGTGCGGGCGCACCTTGCGGCGATGCCCACGTCGACCGGCTCGACGCGACCCGAACGCCTGCTCGAGCACCTCGAGACGGCGCTCGAGCACGTCGACATCGTGGCCCTCGGCAGGGTGGAGGGCGGACGCCGGCGCAGGCTCGAGCACTTCGTCATCGACATGAACGCGCAGCTGCGGCGCCTCTCCGACTCGATCGCCGATCTGCATTTCTCCAGCGGCCCGCCGCCGCAGCCGCTCTCGTCGCTCTCGATCATCGAACTGGCGGGCTGACATGCGCTATCTCGTCTCCCACAGCACCGCGTACACGTACAGCTCGGCCGTGCACGACAGCCGTGGGCTGTATCACCTCCGGCCGCGTTCGCTGCCGTGGCAGGAGGTGACCTCGCACGTGGTGCACGCCGATCCTCTTCCCGCCGACGTCAACGGCGACGTAGACCTGTACGGCAACACCGTCACCTACTTCCAGGTCGCCCGGGCGCACAAGCAGCTGGTCATCGAGGCGAAGACCGAGGTCACCGTCTTCCCCCCGCGCTACGACGAGGACTCCCTGTCGACCCCGTGGGAGCTCGCCCGCCCGCTGGAGAACCCTGACGCCGCGGGCGGGTGGGCGGCGGTCGAGTTCGCCCTCGAGTCGCCGCGGGCCGCGCACGCCGAAGGCGTGACCGAGTACGCCGCCGCATCCCTCACTCCCGGCCGTCCGATCGGCGAGGCGGTGACCGACCTCATGCATCGCATCCACGCCGACTTCGATTACGACAGCACGGCGACGACCGTGACGAGCACCGTCGCCGATGTGCTGCGCAAGCGCGCCGGGGTGTGCCAGGATTTCGCGCACCTCGCGCTCGCGTGCCTGCGCAGCCACGGCCTGGCCGCGCGGTACGTGAGCGGCTACCTCGCGACACAGCCTCCTCCGGGCAGGGATCGAGTGATCGGCGCGGATGCGTCGCACGCGTGGGTCGCCGTGTGGATGCCGGGCTCCGCCGACTGGCTCGCCGTCGATCCCACCAACGACCAGTGGGCCGGCGAGCGCTACGTCACCGTGGCGTGGGGCCGGGACTACGGCGACGTCTCGCCCGTGAAGGGCATCATCTTCACGAAGGCGAAGAAGTCGACGCTGCGCGTCGCGGTCGACGTCGCGCCCCTGCCCGAGATTCCGTCGTAGCCGCGCGATGGGCCGCGCGCCCGCGCAAAGTGGCGCTCGTGGTCGCTTCCCGCGCCCGGATGCGGCACGACCTGCCACCCGACGGTTGAGTCGTGAGCCCGGCACTGATGTCGCGGGAGGCATACAGCGTAGGCTGTGCCGAAGAGGGAGACGTCGTGAGAGGACTCGCACACACGCTGGTGGAGGCGGGCGCGGTGCGCCCAGATGACATGTCGGCCGCCGTCGCCGAGATCGGCGACGGACCGGGCCTGCGGCAGCATCTCGTGTCGGCCCGCCTGGTGACCGAGGCGCAGGTCGCCGAAGCCATCGCGCGCCAGACCGGCCATCCGTTCTACGACATGGTCGGCGCCGAGCTCGATCCCGAGACCATCACGCTTGTCCCCGGCGCGATCTGCCGGCGCTACCAGCTGATCCCCCTCGAACGGGTGCGCGACGAGCTCATCCTGGCGATGGTCGATCCCACCGACATCATCGCGATCGACAGCGTCACCTCGCTCACCGCTCTGCACGTGGAGCCGGTGGTCGTCGCGGCCGACGCCCTCCAGCAGGTGTTCGAACGCTACCTCCGCTCCGACGAGGAGCTCAGCGACCTCTCGGAGCAGATCGGCGAGGCGTCGGCCTCATCGGCGGCCGTCTTCAGCGAATCGCTCGACGAGCAGGATGCCGACGCCCCGATCGTCCGGTTCGTCAATCTGCTGATCACCCAAGCCATCAACGACCGCGCGAGCGACATCCATATCGAACCAGGCGAGCACCAGCTCACCGTTCGCTTTCGCATCGACGGCGTGCTGCACGAGATGCAGCGGGCCGACCGCTCGATCCAGGACGGAGTGATCTCGCGCCTCAAGATCATGTCGGCGATCGACATCGCCGAGCGACGCCGGCCGCAGGACGGCCGGCTTTCGGTGACGCACGACGGTCGCCAGATCGATCTGCGCGTGGCGACGCTCCCGACGGTGTGGGGCGAGAAGATCGTCATGCGCATTCTCGACAACTCCGGCCAGGCCATGGGCATGAGCGATCTGCGCTTCTCGACCGAGAACGAGGAGCGGTTCCACACCGCGATCTCGCGCCCGCACGGCATGGTGCTCGTGACGGGACCCACCGGCTCGGGCAAGTCGACGACGCTGTACACGGCTCTCCGCACCGTTGCCAGCCCGCAGGTGAACGTCATCACCGTCGAAGACCCGGTCGAGTACCGCATCGCGGGCATCAACCAGGTGCAGGTGAACGCCCGCGCGGGCCTGACCTTCCAGGCGGCGCTGCGCTCCATCCTCCGCTCCGACCCCGATGTGGTGCTCGTCGGAGAGATCCGCGATCACGAGACCGCCAACATCTCCATCGAGGCGGCGCTCACGGGGCACCTCGTGCTGTCGACCCTGCACACGAACGACGCCCCGAGCGCGCTGACCCGCCTCACCGAGATCGGCTGCGAACCGTTCCTCGTGGCTACCGCGTTGTCAGCCGTCGTGGCCCAGCGCCTTGCGCGGCGCCTTTGTCTGCGCTGCCGCGCCCCGCACACCCAGGCGCCGGAGGTACTGGCGGACCTTGGATTCCCGCGGCCGGACGGCGGCGGCATCCAGCTCTTCCGTGCGGTCGGCTGCCCCGCGTGCTCGGGGACGGGGTACCGCGGGCGCATCGGGCTGCACGAGGTGATGACGGTCACGGAGGAGCTGGAGCAGCTCATCGTCAACCGGGCGACCGGGCGCGACACCAGACAGCTCGCCCTCGAGCAGGGCATGGTGTCGCTGCGCGACGACGGGTGGAGCAAAGTCGCCCAGGGTATGACGACCATCGAAGAGGTGCTGCGCGTCTCTGTGTGATGTGTCCGGGTTGGGCGGGGGCGGGTCTGACGGGTCCGACACGAGTCAGCCGCCCATCTCGCCGTAGATCGAGAAGATCGGCAGGTAGAGCGAAATGACCATTCCGCCGATGATGATGCCGATGCCGACGATGAGCACGGGCTCGATCGTCGACGTCAGCTGTTCGGTCGCGGTCGCCACCTCGTTCTCGTAGAAGTCGGCGATGCTTCCGAGCATCTCCGCGAGCGTGCCCGATTCCTCGCCGACCGATACCATCTGGGCGACCATCGGCGGGAAGACGCCCGCCTTGCCGAGCGGGCCGGCGAACGACCTGCCCTGGCGCACCGACTCCTGCACATCCTTGACGGCCTGCTCGATGGCCCAGTTGTCGGATGCCTGGCCCACGATCGCGAGCGCCTGGATGAGCGGCACTCCGGAGTCGAGCATCATCGACAGGTTGCGGCTGAAGCGCGCGACGGCGATCTTGGTCGCGAGCGGCCCGAAGACGGGCAGCCTCAGCTTGAGCGGATCGATGACCTTGCGCACCGAGTCCTTGTCGCGATTGCGCACCCAGGCGACCCAGCCGATCACGGCGAGAACGGCGCCGAGGGGCAGCATCCAGACCGCATTCTCCGACAGGGTGACGAGAATCTGGGTCGGCAGCGGGAGCTGCGATCCCATGCCTTCGAACATGCCCTTGAAGATCGGCACCACGAAGATGATCATCGCGGCGACGCCCAGAATGGCGACGACCAGCACCACCATCGGATACGTCGTCGCCGACTTGATCTTGTTCTTGAGCTCGGCCTCGTTCGCGTAGGTGCGCGCGATCGAGGTCAGCGAGTCACCGAGGAAGCCGCCGGTCTCGCCCACCCGGACGATGCTGATCATGAGGGGCGGGAACACGTCGGGCTGCTTCGCGAAGGCGGCCGACAGCGACATCCCCGCCTCGACATCCGCGTGCACCGTGACGAGCGCGGCTTGCAGGGTCTTGTCCTCGGCCTGCTCGGTCAGGATGGCGAGAGTGCGCATGAGCGGGAGGCCGGCGTTGACGAGCCCGGCCATCTGCTTCGAGAAGACGGCGAGCGCGGCGGGCTTCACCCGCTTCTCGAAGCCCGGTATCGCGACGTCGCGGTTGAGCCCGGTCTTCGACATCGCGGTCACATCGAGCGGCGTGAGGCCCTGCGCGCGCAGCTTCGAGGCGACGGCCGCTTCGCTCGTGGCCTCGAGCGATCCCTTGACGACCCCTCCGCCCCCGGCATCCACCGCGCGGTAGCTGTACTCCTGTACGAGCGGCATCTCTAGTTCCCCCAGCCGGCCAGTTGGCGTTCACCGGAATGGGTCGTCCACGCCTCGGCATCGAGGTCTCTCGGCCGCACCCGCACGTCGTCGAGGCTGCGCGCGTCCGACGCGTACATCCGGGCGACCGACGGCGCGACCGATCCGTCCGCGACGAGGCGCACGAGGTCTTGGTCGAGCGTGTGCATCCCGAGGCTCGACCCGGCCTGCATCGCGGAATACAGCTGCGCGACCTGGTTCTCGCGGATCAGGTTGGCGACGGCGGGCGTGTTGACGAGCACTTCGGTCGCGATCGTGCGTCCGCCGGTCTGCGCGAGCGGCAGGAGCGTCTGGCTGATGATGCCCTGCAGGGTGTCGCCGAGCTGCGAGCGGATCTGATCCTGCTGATGCGACGGGAAGGCGTCGACGATGCGGTTGATGCTCTTCGCGGCGCTCTGCGTGTGCAGCGTCGACAGCACGAGGTGGCCCGTCTCGGCCGCGGAGAGCGCGGTCGAGATCGAGGCGGGATCGCGGAGCTCGCCGATGAGGATGACATCGGGGTCTTGGCGCAGGGCGCGACGCAGCGCCTCGGCGAACGATGTCGTGTCGCTGCCGATCTCGCGCTGGTGGATGAGCGACCGCTTGCTCGTGTGCTGGAACTCGATCGGGTCCTCGATCGTCAGCACGTGCGCGGGGAGTGTGTTGTTCACGATGTCGACCATCGCGGTGAGCGTCGTCGACTTGCCCGACCCGGTCGGGCCCGTGACGAGCACCAGGCCGCGGGGCTTGAGCACGAGGTCGCGGGCGATGGACGGCGCGCGCAGCTCCTCGAGGGTGAACACGCGGCTCGGGATGAGGCGCAGCGCGGCGGC
>NZ_DATMIO010000067.1:0-6855 GCF_035554235.1 Microbacterium sp.
GATCGGGCGCTCGTCGTCACGACCCAGCTTGCCGATGTGACGTCCGTGCTCCCGAGCATGCTGGGCTCCGAGGGACCGCGCAGCATCCTGCTCGCGTTCCAGAACAACGCCGAACTCCGCACCGGCGGTGGCATCACGGCCGCGTTCGCCGAGGTGCGCGCCGAGGGCGGGGCGCTCACGCTCGTCGACCAGGCGAGTTCGGGGGATTTCCCCGGGCTCGACGAGCCGATCATGGCGCTGCCGGAATCGACGACGACGCTGTATGGCGCCGCCGCGGGTCAGTGGGTGCAGAACATCACGATGCCTGCCGACTTCGAGGTGTCGGGGCGACTCGCCTCCGAATGGTGGAACCTGCGCACGGGGCACCGGCCCGACCTCGTCGTCTCGGTCGATCCTCTCGCGCTTCAGGCGGCGCTCGCCGTGCTCGGACCGGTCGATGTTCCCGGCTGGGGTCAGCTCACCGGGGACGACGCCGCGCATCGCCTGCTCGTCGAGCCGTATCTCACCCTCGCCGACAGCGAACAGCAGGATGCCGTCTTCGAAGACGCGGCCGCGAGTGCGTTCGGCGTCCTGCTGGCGGGATCCGCCAATCCGGTCGGGCTCTTCACGGGCCTCCAGCAGCCCATCGCCGAGGGCCGGATCTCGGCGTGGAGCGCACACGAGGACGAGCAGGCCGTGCTCGCCGCGGGCCCGCTCGGCGGCCCGGCGGCCCGTCAGAGGGCGGTCGGCGATGACGCGTTCGCGGTGTACCTCAACGACGCGACCGGGGCCAAGATGGACAGCTTCCTGAGCGCCGGCATCGCGACCACCGTCGCGGAGTGCCGCGCGGACGGTCGGCGCGACATCACCGTGGCGGTGACCTTGACGAACACCGCCGCGGCGGACGCGGCATCCACCCTGCCCGTGAGCCTCACCGGCAACGGCATGTACGGCGTCGCGCCGGGCAACATCGGCACCTACGTGACCGTCTCGGCACCTTCTGGGACGTTCTTCGGCGCGGTGTCGAGGAATGAGGGCGCGCGCCACTCGATCCAGACCGAAGCCGACGGCTACGCCACGAGCCAGGCCCGCCTGAATCTCGAACCCGGCGAGACCGACACGCTCGTGTTCCGGTTCGTGGCCGCCGATCCGGGTGACGTGCAGCCGTCGATCGTGCACACGCCGGCGATGAACGCGATCGAGGTGGCAGAGCCGCTGCGGGCCGGATGCGACTCCTGATCGGCTACGGCGCGGGTGTCGCGTCCTCTCGGGCGACGCACTCGGCGTCGACCGGGAGCTGGCCGATGATGGGCGAGAGCTTCTGGAGCGCGTCATTTCCCGACACGACGTCGTAGTCGAGGTACACCTCCACCGCGGGGGTGCGGCCGTACGTCGTGAACCGGTACCGCGGGGCGTCGGAGTCATCGATGATCCAGTCGACGCCGTCCACCGACTGGCACGGCAGGGTCGTGGGGCCCGGGGGTGCGACCCCGCACGTCAGGAGCACGGCCGACGGCTCGCCCCACGCGCCCGTCGCCTGCGCGTCCGTCCAGCGCCGGTCGAGCCCCGCGACCGTGCCGGGCAGGCGCACGCTGACGTCGGCGCAGAGCGGGTTGTTCGCATCGTCGGCCGGCTTTATCGTCACGGTCGTCGCGCAGCCGCTGAGGCTCGTGGCGACGGCCGCGGCCGCGAGCACAAGGGCGGCGGAACGGAATCGGGACACGCCTTCCAGGCTAACGTCCGCGATCGACCCGGGTCGCCCGGCCGGTAGCGTGGAGGGGTGAGCGCCGCCGCAGAGGACCCGACCGTGGGGGAGCTGTCGGAGGGGAGCATCCTGCGCCGCATCCTGGCCCGCACCGGCGCGGCCGCAGCCGTCACGATCGGCCCGGGCGACGACGCGGCGGTGCTGGCGGATGCGGGACCCGTCGTCGCGACGACCGATACCCTCGTGCACGGCCCCGACTTCCGCCTCGCGTGGTCGAGCGGCTACGACCTGGGCTGGAAGGCCGCCGCCGTCAACCTCGCCGACATCGCCGCGATGGGCGCCAGGCCCACCGCGCTGCTGGTGGCGCTCGCGATGCCGAACGAGACGCGGGTCTCGTTCGTCGAAGAACTCGCCGACGGGCTGCGGGCCGCGTGCGACGCCCTCGCACCCGGATGCGGGGTGGTCGGGGGAGACCTCACCGTCTCGCCCACACTGACGATCGCCGTCACGGCGCTGGGATCGCTCGACGGCAGGGCGCCCGTGCTGCGATCGGGCGCCCGCGCGGGCGACGTTCTCGCGCTCGCCGGTGACGCGGGCGCGGCCGCGCGGGGGCTGTCGGTGCTGTTCCGGCGATTCACGGATGCCGCCGGCGAGCCTCTCGCGTACGACCCCTCGGGTCTGGGCCCGACCGAAGCGGCGTGCGTCACGCGGCAGCTTCGCCCGCTGCCTCCCGTGGCCGCGGGCGCCGCGGCTGCCCTCGCGGGCGCCACCGCGCTGATGGACGTGTCGGACGGGCTCGCCCTCGACGGCGAGCGCATGGCCGCGGCATCCGGCGTCACGCTCGATCTCGACTCCACCGCCCTCGGCCCGCACGCCGCATGGGCGGTCGATGGCGGTGAGGATCACGCGCTGCTGGCCACGTTCCCGTCGGCGGCGGCGCTGCCCGAGGGATTTCGGCCCCTGGGCCGCGTGCTCGCGGCGGGGAGCGCGGGCGTGCTCGTCGATGGGGAACCGCATGCCGGGCCTGGTGGCTGGGATCCCTACCGCGACTGGGACTCGCACGCGGGGTAGGCGCTACTCGGCGGTCGGTCGCACCCACCAGAGCGTGGTGTCGCCGTACTTCTTGCTGCGCGCGTGCCCGAGGCCATCGGGCAGCGCGGGCTCGGGGGAGCGCGACGCGCGTTCGATCACCACCGTCGCATGCGGGGCGAGGGATGCCGCGAGCAGGCGAAGGCCGTCGGTGAGTTCGCGTTCGGAGACGTCGTACGGCGGATCGATGAACACGAGATCGAATGACCCCCGTGAGGCGCGCAGGTAGCTATCGACCGAGCTTCGATGAACGGTGATCGCCGCATCCGACCCGACCGACTTCGACACGCGGGCGGCGTTGCGCTCGGCCACGGCCGCGGCGCGCGGCGCCTTCTCGACCAGGTCGGCGGATGCCGCGCCCCGGCTGACCGCCTCCAGCCCGAGCGCACCGGAGCCGGCGTACAGATCCAGCACGGCGGCGCCGCGGAGGGCGTCGGCGGACTCGAGTGCGCCGAAGAGGCTCTCGCGCACGCGGTCGCTCGTCGGTCGCGTGCCGGCGTCGGGCACCTCGAGCGGGATCGAGCCCGCGCGGCCCGAGATGATGCGTGTCACACGATCACGATAGCGGCGTCCCTCCCGGCGCGGACGGCGCGGGGGTTCCCGCCGATGCGGCCCGGGCGCACTCTTCTCGCGCCCTCGGGCGTCCTCGCCCCTGCCTAGACTCGTGCCATGTCGTTCACGCTGGAGTCGCGCCTCGACGGCGCCGTCGGCGGCAAGACGGCGGGGGTGCTCTCGCGCGCGTTCGGCATGAAGACGGTCGGCGACCTTCTGGTGCACTACCCCCGCCGCTATGCCCACCGCGGCGAGCTGACACCCATCCGGCTGCTGCCGCTCGGTGAGACGGTCACCATCGTCGCCGAGGTCAAGCGCGTCAACGAGCGGCGGATGCAGCAGCGCAAGGGCACGATCCTCGAGGTCGTCATCGGCGACGGCAATGGCGAGATGAGCCTGACCTTCTTCGGACAGGCGTGGCGCATGAAGGAGCTGCGACCCGGGCGGCGCGGTGTCTTCTCGGGCAAGGTCGGCGAATACCGCGGCGCGATGCAGTTCACGCATCCCGACTACGAGCTCTTCGACGACGAGGACGAGGCGCGCGTGAACGCCGAGGCGTTCGCGAACCAGCCGATTCCGATCTACCCCGCGACATCGACCGTGGCGAGCTGGCAGATCCAGAAGATCGCGGCGCTCGTGCTCGATGGCCTCGGGCCGCTCGATGATCCGCTGCCGGGGGAGGTCCGCGCGAAGCGTGGTCTGCTTCCCGCGCGCGATGCGATCGAGCGCATCCACCGGCCCGACTTCGACGATCAGATCGGACCCGCCCGCCAGACCCTGCGCATGCACGAGGCCCTCGTGCTGCAGACGGCCCTGCTTCAGCAACGGCAGTTCGTGCGCGCGCTGTCGGCCACCGCGCGGCCCGCGAGACCCGGGGGGCTGCTGGAGCGCTTCGACGCCGGCCTCCCGTGGCAGCTGACCCCCGACCAGGCAGAGGTGGGAGAGCGGGTGTCGGCCGACCTCGTCGGCGCGTGGCCGATGAACCGCCTCGTGCAGGGCGAGGTCGGCTCGGGCAAGACGCTCGTCGCCCTGCGGGCCATGCTGCAGGTCGCCGAGTCCGGCGGGCAGTCCGCGCTCATCGCACCCACGGAGGTGCTGGCGGGCCAGCACCTGCGCACGATCGCGCGGATGCTGGGGCCGACGCTCGCCCCGGAGCTGATGCCGACGCTGCTGACCGGCCAGATGCCTGCAGCAGAGCGTCGCAAGGCCGCGCTGCGCGTGGCCTCGGGGCAGGCGCTCATCGTCGTCGGCACGCACGCGCTGCTGAGCGAGACCACGACGTTCGCCGACCTCGGGCTCGTCGTCGTCGATGAGCAGCATCGCTTCGGCGTGGAGCAGCGCGAGACGCTGCGCGGCAAGGGCTCCAGCCCGCATGCCCTCGTGCTCACCGCGACGCCCATCCCGCGGACGGTCGCGATGACCGTGTTCGGCGACCTCGACGTGTCGACGATCCGCACGATGCCGAGCGGGCGCGCCGGGATTCAGACCTTCGTCGCACCCGTCGCCGAGAAGCCCGGCTGGTTCGGGCGCGTGTGGGAGCGCGCGGCCGAAGAGGTCTCGAAGGGGCACCAGGTCTTCGTGGTGTGCCCCGCGATCGACGCCGAGGCGGGCGCCCGCGACGCCGACGCCGAGGCGCCGCCGGTGGAAGGCGAAGCCCCGAAAGCGCAGTGGGGCGTCGTCCAGGTCGCCGACGTGCTGTCGCGGCATCCGCTCTTCAGCGGATTGCGGGTCGCGATCCTGCACGGAAAGCTGCCGTCCGACGAGAAGGACTCGGTGATGCAGTCGTTCTCCCGGGGCGAGATCGACGTGCTCGTCGCCACCACGGTGATCGAGGTCGGAGTCGACGTGCCGAATGCGTCGACGATGATCATCCTCGACGCCGACCGCTTCGGAGTATCGCAACTGCACCAGCTGCGGGGGCGGGTGGGTCGCGGCGGTGTGCCCGGACTATGCCTGCTCGTCACCGAGGCGCCGCCCGGCACCCCCGCGCGTGCCCGCGTCGAGGCGGTCGCCGCGACCCTCGACGGCTTCGAACTCGCCGAGGTGGACCTCGAGCTCCGCGGCGAGGGCGATGTGCTCGGAGACGCGCAGTCCGGAGCGCGATCCTCCCTGCGCCTGTTGCGGGTGGTGAAGGATGCCGACATCATCGCCGACGCGCGGGCGGAGGCCGAGCGCATCCTGGCCGACGATCCGGCCCTGCTGGCGCACGCGGGACTTGCCGCCGCCATCGAGCGCCGCGTCGGTATGGAGGAACGCGCGGCCCTCGCGAAGAACTGACCGTCACCGTCGTACCACGGATCGAATCCGCAGCAATCGCCAATAGGCTGGGCATATGAGCAGCCGGATCGCCGTCGTCCCGGGGTCATTCGACCCTCCGACCCTCGGTCACCTCGACGTCATCCGCCGCGCGGCGGATCTGTACGACGAGCTGCACGTGCTCGTCGTGCACAACCCCGGCAAGGAGGCGATGCTGCCGCTCGCCCGGCGCCTGGCCCTGCTCGAGCAGTCGATCGCCGAGAGCGACATCGACTCGAACGTGATCGTCGCATCGTGGAGCATGGGCCTTCTGGTCGACTACGCGACGGATGTCGGAGCCGGCGTGCTGGTGAAGGGCATCCGGTCGCAGGTCGACGTGGCCTACGAGACGCCCATGGCGATCGTCAATCGCCACCTCGCCCATGTCGAGACGGTCTTCCTGCTGCCCGATCCCGCCCATGCCCTCGTCTCCAGCTCGCTCGTGCGCCAGGTCGCGGGACTCGGGGGAGACGTGTCGCCCTTCGTGCCGCCCGCGGTGGCCCGATTCCTCGACACCGGCGCCGGTGCCCTCCCGACCGCCTCGGGCCTCGGCAGCGACGACTGACCGTCCCTCCCGTCGCCCGATACGCGAGGGCCCCGGCCATATCCCGCTCCGGGTAGCATTGCGACCGTGAGAACACGGCGCCCGACCTCGTTCATGCTCAATGTGCGAGACATCGCACACAGGCCGGGCGAGATGCGCGAGCACTCGCTCGATGTCACCCCCGCGGAACGCTGGGGCGAGGGGCTCGTCGCGGTCGAAGCCGCTCGGCCCATCGAACTCGATGTGCGCCTCGAGTCGGTGCACGAGGGGATCCTGGTCAGCGGAACCATCGAAACCGTCTACGAGGGCGAGTGCAGCCGGTGCCTCCTGGCGATCGCCCAGCCGGTCGAAGTCGAGATTCAGGAGCTTTTCACGTATCCTGGACAAGAGACATCTGACTTCGAGGTTCAAGACGACCACGTGGATCTTGAAACTCTGGTCAGAGACGCGATCGTATTGTCGCTTCCGTTTCAGCCGGTATGCCAGCCGGATTGCCCCGGCCTCGATCCGGCTACGGGCGAGCGACTGGCGGAAAGACCCGGCACAGAGCCACGCGCGCCCATCGATCCACGCTGGGGTGCGCTCAAGGAATTCACCGACGAGGGCAGTGAAGCGTAGAGCTTTACCGCCGAAGCACAAAGAAGAGAGCAAGCCATGGCAGGTAACCCCCCGAAGCGGAAGGTCTCCCGCT
>NZ_DATMIO010000068.1:0-2368 GCF_035554235.1 Microbacterium sp.
CGCGGGAGACCAACCTCCCGGACGCGCGGCACGCGGCAGAACCACCTCTCCGACTCGACACACCGTTAGAACGCCACACTGCCCTCACATCGTCGTCGCCGTGCGCCTCCAGCCGCGCTCGTCCCTGAGCGCGGTGCCGTCGAGCGACAGCACGCCGAGGATCCCCTCCACCTCCGCGATGCCGAGCCCCGACCGTCGGGCGACATCCGCCGTCTCGCGCCACGCGCGGACGCTGAGTGCGTCGAGCACGCGGGTGTCGTCACTGGTCGGGCCGCCGGCTTCCCTTGCGTCGAGCCGCCCGGAGAGCGTGGCGCCGAGCAGTTCCATGACGTCGTCGACGCTGGTGACGCACCGCGCGTCGAACTCGCGGAGCAGGCGGTGACAGCCCGCCGACGCGGCCGAAGTGACGGGCCCCGGAACCGCCCCGAGGGGACGCCCGAGCGTCGCCGCGTGTCCGGCCGTATTGAGCGAGCCGCTTCGCCACCCCGCTTCGACCACGACGGTGGCCGATCCCAGAGCCGCGATGAGCCGATTCCGCATCAGAAACCGCCACTTCGTGGGCGCTCCCCCGCACGGCACCTCGCTGACGACGGCACCGGATGACGCGATGCGCTCGAGGAGGTTCGCATGGCCCGCCGGATAGGGCCGGTCGACTCCGCCCGCGAGCAGGGCGAGCGTGCGGCCTCCGGCGGCCAGTGTGGCGCGGTGTGCCATCCCGTCGATGCCATAGGCGGCGCCCGAGACGACCGTCACCCCTCGTCCGGCGAGTTCGGCTCCGAACTCCATCGCAACGTGCTCGCCATAGCCCGTGGCGGCGCGGGCGCCGACGAGCGCGACCGCGGGCTCGGCCCCGGCCAGCGCGGTGAGGTTGCCGCGCACCCAGAGGCAGAGCGGGGCATGCGCTCCGAGGTCGTCGACGAGAGCCGGCCACTCAGGGTCGCCGGGCACGAGCAGACGGATGCGGGCGCGCGCCGCGGTGTCGAGCGCCGTGGCCACCTCGCGCACGTCGAGGCGCGGGGACCACCGCGCGATGCCGGCCGTGAACTCCGCCGGAGTCACGCCCGCGGCATCCGCTGCCGACGCATCCAGCCGCCGCGCCACGACGCACTGGAGCGCCTCCTCGGGCCCCAGCCCGGCGACCAGGCGCCCCGCGACACCATCGCCGGGCTCGACGAGCACGCTCCAGGCGACGAGCGCGAAGATCCTGCGCGCATCTGGATCCGGCACTCCACCGCCCCGCACCGGGGCGAGCCGGGCGAGTATCTCGCGGCCGTTCGGGAACTCGTGCTTCACGAGGAGACGCCCTTCTTCATGAACAGAGCACGACCGATGTCGTGCGTCGTAGGGGTGGTTCGGCCCGCGATGTCGGCGAGCGTCCAGGCGATGCGCAGCACCCGGTCGTAGCCGCGCAGGGTGAGGGCGCCACGGTGCAGCGCGGCATCGAGCGGCCTGCGCACCACCGGCGGCAGTGCCAACGGCCCCTGGCGGAGCCACGGGCCCGACACATGCGCGTTGAGCCGCCACGGCGTCTCCTTCAGCCGATGGGCCGCCCGGGCGCGCGCCTCGACCACCCGCGTGTGCGCGTGCTCGGTGGAGACCGCGTCTCGCGCGAACTCCGCGTGGTGGGCGACGGAGACCCGCGTCAGCCCGAGCTCGATGTCGATGCGATCCAGGAGCGGCCCTGAGAGGCGGCCGAGGTAGCGACGGATCGAGTGCGGGGGACAGACGCAGGCGGCTCCGCGCACGCCGAAGTTGCCGCAAGGGCACGGGTTCGTGGCCATCACGAGCTGGAACCGCGCGGGGAAGGACGCGGTAACCCCGGCCCGATGGATGACGATGGAACCAGACTCCAGCGGTTGGCGCAGGGCATCGAGGGCGTTGGTGGCGAACTCCGCCGCTTCATCGAGGAACAGCACGCCGTGGCTGGCACGGGCGATCGCTCCGGGGCGGACGAGGCGCGATCCCCCGCCGACGAGGGCCGCGACGCTCGCGCTGTGATGCGGGGCCTCGAACGGAGCCCGCTTGGAGAGGCCGAGGACGGGATCTCCCGACAGCGATCGCACGGAGGCCACTTCGAGCGCCGCGGCGTCGTCAAGGGCGGGCAGGATGCCGGGCAGCCGGCTCGCCAGCATCGTCTTGCCCGCTCCAGGCGGGCCGGTCATGAGCAGGTGGTGGCCACCGGCGGCGGCCGCGATCAGCGCCTCGACGGCCTCGCGCTGCCCGACGACATCGACGAGGTCTGCCGGCGCGCTCTCAGCCGTGTCGTGTCGCGGTCCGGCCACCGGCGGCAGCGCGGGAGTCTCGACCTCGGCGCCGTGCCACCGCGCGACGTCTGCCAGCGAGACGGCACCGAGCACCGTCACGCCAT
>NZ_DATMIO010000069.1:0-13505 GCF_035554235.1 Microbacterium sp.
CGGGCTGCTGCGGCCGAGCCAGGTCGTGACGATGCCGCCCTCCTCGCCCGTTCGAGCCGCCTCATCCACGAGTTCCATCGCGCGCGGGAACACCGCACGGAGGCGCGGCACGAGGCGCCCGCTGTCTCCGGTCGTGGCGCCGTACATCGCCCCCAGCGTCGCGATCTTCGCCTCGGCGCGGGTGGCGACCGCCCCGCGCTCCACGATGCCCGCGTAGAGGTCGCGTCCCCGTGCGGCCTCGGCCATCGCCATATCGCGCGCCATGGCGGCGAGCACGCGGGGCTCGAGCTGGGCCACGTCGGCGACGATGAGCGTCCAGCCAGGGTCGGCCCGCACGGCGGCGCGAAGCTGGCGCGGCAGCTGCAGCGCCCCGCCGCCGGATGACGCCCAGCGACCGGTGACCACGCCGCCCGGCACGTACACGGGCCGGAATCGCCCGTCGTGAACCCAGGTCGCCAGCCACGCCCAGCCGTTGGCCGCGTGCAGGCGGGCGAGCTTCTTGTAGGCGAGCAGGGGCGCGATCGCCGGGTGGTCGTGCCGTGCGAGCTCCCAGCGGCTGGTCGATTCCACGAGGATGCCGGAGCGGTGCAGGGCGCGGAGGAGCTTGGGCTGCGAGTCCAGGCTGAGTGCGGGGTCTGCGAGCGCTTCGCGCACGGCCGCGCCGGTGCGCTCGAGTTCTGCCGGTGTGCCGCCGGCGAGAGGCCGAGGGCCGAGCACTTCGGTGAGCACCGTGTCGTGGGCAGCCGCATCCCACGGCAGCCCGGCCGCGCGGAGCTCGGACGCGATCAGCGCACCGGCCGATTCGGCGGCGAGCAGCAGCCGGAGGCGATCGGGCTGCGGGCTCGACCCGAGGGCGGTGCGCTGGCGCGCGAACTCCGCGCTCGCCGCATCGGCGTCATCCGGCACTCCGGATGCTCCGGCGACGTCGAAGAGCGTCTCGCTCCCGGATTCCGCGTCGGGCGAGCCCGCATTCCATTCCGGCGCCTCCGGGAGGGCCGCAAACGCGCTGTCGCGCAGAATGGCATGGGTCAGCCGCAGATCGTGACACCGGGAGACCCGCACTCCGGCATCCAGCAGCCCGCGGTACCAGACGGCGGTATCGCTCCACACCCAGCGCGGCGCCGCCTCCCGCTCACGCGCATCCACCCATGCCGGGAGCGCGCCGGCCGCGATCTCGACCCGCCCGGTCTCGCCGGCGTCGGCGTCGAGGAGGACCGCCCGCACCGTGCCTTCGGCGCCCCGCCCGAGCAGGATCCAGGCGGGAGGTGCGTCAGAGCGAGGGCTCGAAGTCACGGCGGAAGCTCTCGCGCCGATCCATCGACTCGTTCGCCGCGGCATCCGCTCGCTTGTTCGACAGGCGCGGCACCCACTCGAACGCGACCTCGCGGCCGTCGATCACCGCGTGCGCCTTGCGCGCGAGCACCTGCATATCGGGATGCTTGATCTTCCACCCTCCGGTCATCTGCTCGACGACGAGCTTGGAGTCCAGGCGCACCTGCACGGCAGCGTCGGGAGCGCGATCGAACGCGGCTTCGAGCCCGGCGATCATCCCGTGGTACTCGGCGACGTTGTTGCTCGCGATGCCCACGTATACGCCGAGCTCGGTGAGCACCTCATCCGTGGCCGGATCGATCACGACCGCGCCCCCGGCGGCGACCCCCGGGTTGCCGCGCGAACCGCCGTCGGCCTCGACGAGAAGACGCCGGGTCACAGTCCGGACTCCTCCGTGCGAACGAGGATGCAGCCGCACTCGGGGCAGTTCACGACACGGTCGGCGGGCGCATTCCGCAGTGCCTGCAGGTCGGTGCCCGAGAGCACCATGCGGCAGCCCTCGCACGTTCCGCGTGTGAAGAGCGCGGCGCCCGTGCTGCGCTGCGCGACCTTGTCGTAATACGCCACGAGTTCGCCGGGGAGCGCGCCGATGACTGCGGCGCGGTCGCGGGCGATCTGCTCCAGCTCAGCGGTGGCCTCGGCCACGACGGCCTTCGCCTCGCCCGAGAGACGGGCGCCCTCGGCGTTGGTCTCGTCGATCACCGCCTGCTGGGCGGCGAGGGCGGCATCCGCCTGCTCCAGGCGCTCCATGACATCGAGCTCGGCGTCCTCGAGATCGCTCAGCCGCTTCTTCAGGCTCGCGAGCTCGTGCTCGAGCGCGGTCGCATCCTTCGAGTTGGAGGTCGCCGCGAGCCGGCTCGCGTCGCGGTCACGGCGCGCCTCGGCGACCGACACGTCGGATTCCAGCCGGGCCAGCTCGGCCTGCACGTCGTCGCGGGCACCGGCGAGCTGCGACAGCTCGTGCCCCTGCGCCGTGCGCTGGGCCGTCAGCTCGGCGATGCGAGCGGCCTGGGGCGGCGTGCGGCGGGATGCCTCGGCCCGGCGCGCGCGCCGATCGAGGTCGGCGACGTCGAGGAGGGCGCGCTGTTCTGCGGGGCTGGCATTCACGACACCAACCTACCTCGGGCATCCCCCGCAGCCGCCGCCGGCCGATCTCGACGGCGACGTCGGAGGATGCGGAATCACGGTGGGCCCTGCCGGGATCGAACCGACGACATCCACGGTGTAAACGTGGCGCTCTACCAGCTGAGCTAAAGGCCCGTGCGCGTCAAGTCTAGGCGAGACGAAGGCGGCGCCTGCAGGAGCGATTCACCGTCGTGAAGTCGCTAGGCTTGCACGCGGGTGCGTTGCGCACGGCCGACAAAGCCGCCCGTGCCCCCAGAGAGCTTCCCTGGCACGATCTGCCAGAAAAACGACGAAAGGCCGCGCGTGACCGTTCACGACCAGGATCCGTATTCTCAGGGCCCCCTCGACAGCGATCCGGACGAGACGAGCGAGTGGCAGGAGTCGCTCGACCAGCTTGTGGCGGTCAAGGGCCACGGCCGCGGCCGCGAGATCATGCTGAGCCTGCTGAAGCGCTCGAAGGAGCTGCACCTCGGTGTGCCGATGGTGCCGACGACCGACTACATCAACACGATCGCTCCCGAGAACGAGCCCGAGTTCCCCGGTGACGAAGAGATCGAGCGCCGCTACCGCGCCTGGATCCGCTGGAACGCCGCGGTCACCGTGCACCGCGCGCAGCGCCCGGGCATCGGCGTCGGGGGCCACATCTCGACCTACGCGTCGTCCGCCGCCCTGTATGAGGTGGGCTTCAACCACTTCTTCCGCGGCGCCGACCATCCCGCGGGCGGAGACCAGATCTTCATCCAGGGTCACGCGTCGCCCGGCACCTATGCCCGTGCGTTCCTCGAGGGCCGCCTCACGGAGGCGCAGCTCGACGGCTTCCGGCAGGAGAAGTCGGCCGCGCCGAACGGCATCCCTTCCTACCCGCATCCGCGCCTCATGCCGGAGTTCTGGCAGTTCCCGACCGTCTCGATGGGCCTCGGGCCGATCAACGCCATCTACCAGGCGATGACGAACCGGTACCTGACCAATCGCGGCATCAAGGACGTCGGCGACTCGCACGTCTGGGCCTTCCTGGGCGACGGCGAGATGGACGAGGTCGAAAGCCGCGGTCAGCTCCAGGTCGCCGCGAACGAGGGTCTGGACAACCTGACCTTCATCGTGAACTGCAACCTGCAGCGCCTCGACGGCCCCGTCCGCGGCAATGGCAAGATCATCCAGGAGCTGGAGAGCTTCTTCCGCGGCGCGGGCTGGAACGTCATCAAGGTCGTGTGGGGTCGCGAGTGGGACGACCTGCTCTCGCGGGACACAGACGGCGCGCTGCTCAACCTCATGAACGTGACGCCCGATGGCGACTACCAGACATACAAGGCCGAGAACGGCGCGTACATCCGGGAGAACTTCTTCGGTCGCGACGAGCGCACGGCCGCGCTGGTCAAGGACTACTCCGACGACCAGATCTGGGGCCTCAAGCGCGGGGGCCACGACTACCGCAAGGTCTACGCCGCCTTCAAGGCGGCCGTCGAGCACAAGGGCCAGCCGACCGTGATCCTCGCGAAGACGATCAAGGGCTACGGTCTCGGTCCGCACTTCGAGGGGCGCAACGCGACCCACCAGATGAAGAAGATGACCCTCGATGATCTCAAGCTGTTCCGCGACGCGATGCACATCCCGATCGCCGACTCCCAGCTCGAAGAGAACCCGTACCTGCCCCCGTACTACAACCCGGGCCCGCAGGACGAGACGATCCAGTACCTCATGGATCGCCGTCGCGACCTGGGCGGCTTCCTTCCGCAGCGCAGCTCGACGCACGTCGGGCTGGCCCTGCCCGGCGACGCCGCCTACGCCCAGCCCAAGAAGGGCTCCGGCACGCAGGAGATCGCCACGACGATGGCGTTCGTCCGCCTGCTGAAGGACCTGCTGCGCGCGAAGGACTTCGGGCACCGCATCGTCCCGATCATCCCCGACGAGGCGCGCACGTTCGGCATGGACGCGTTCTTCCCGACCGCGAAGATCTACAATCCGAACGGCCAGCACTACACCTCGGTCGACCGCGAACTGCTGCTCGCCTACAAGGAGAGCCCGCAGGGTCAGATCATGCACGTCGGCATCAACGAGGCGGGGGCAATGGCCGCCTTCACCGGTGTGGGCACGACGTACTCGACCCACGGCGAACCGCTGATCCCGGTCTACATCTTCTACTCGATGTTCGGTTTCCAGCGCACGGGCGACGCCCAGTGGGCCGCGGGCGACCAGATGGCGCGCGGCTTCATCGTCGGCGCCACTGCGGGACGCACCACGCTGACCGGCGAGGGCCTGCAGCACGCCGACGGGCACTCGCACCTGCTGGCATCCACCAACCCCGCCACGCTGTCGTACGATCCCGCCTTCGGGTACGAGATCGCGCACATCGTGCGCGCGGGGCTCGACCGGATGTACGGGCCGGGTCCCGACGGGACCGGCCACCCGGACCCCAACGTCATGTACTACCTGACGGTCTACAACGAGCCGCTCGTGCAGCCCGCCGAGCCGGAGGGCGTGGATGTCGACGGCATCGTGCGCGGCATCCACCACATCTCCACCGGTGTCGGCGACGGTCCTCGCGCGCAGCTTCTCGCGTCCGGTGTCGGTGTGCCGTGGGCGCTCGAGGCGCAGCAGCTGCTCAGGGACGACTGGGGCGTGAGCGCCGATGTCTGGTCGGTGACGTCGTGGACGGAGCTGCGCCGCGACGGCCTCGCCGCCGACGAGCACAACTTCCTGTATCCGCACGCCGAGCCGCGCGTTCCGTACATCACCGACAAGCTGAAGGAGGCGCAGGGCCCCGTCATCGCGGTCAGCGACTTCATGCACGCGGTGCAGGACCAGATCCGCCCGTGGGTGCCGCAGCGCTACGCGACGCTCGGTGCCGACGGCTTCGGCTTCTCCGACACCCGACCGGCCGCCCGGCGGTTCTTCAAGATCGACGGCCCGTCGATGGTCGTGCGCACGCTCCAGGCCCTGGCCGACGAAGGTGCCGTCGACCGCTCGCTCGCGGCACAGGCGATCGACAGGTACCGGCTGCACGATGTCAGCGCGGGGACGTCCGGGAACGCGGGCGGGGAGAGCTGACACGCGGATGGCGAATCCGCCGGCACCCGCAGACAAGGCCCAGATGAACAAGCCCGAGACACTGTCCTGGCTCCGGCGCATCTCGGGTGATCTGGCGACCGCGACGACGAAGCGTCTCGAGGATTCGCTCCCCTGGTATGCCGAGATGCCTCCCGGCCGCCGATCGGCGGTGGGGCTCGTCGCTCAGGCGGGCATCACCTCGTTCATCCAGTGGTACGACGACCCCGCCTCGACGCCGTGGATCGCCGCCGACATCTTCGCGGCCGCGCCCCGCGAGCTGCTGCGCAGCGTCAGCCTCACGCAGACGCTGCAGCTGATCCGCGTCACGGTGGAGGTCACGGAGGAGCGGGTCGCAGGCAAGGGCGAGCACCTTCGCGAGGCGATCCTGCTGTACTCGCGAGAAGTGGCCTTCGCGGCGGCGGATGTCTATGCCAGGGCGGCGGAGGCCAGAGGCCTGTGGGACGCGCGCCTCGAAGCCCTCGTCGTCGACTCGATCCTCACGGGCGAGGCCGATGAGGAGCTGCCCAGCCGCATCGCCGCGCTCGGCTGGCACGGGCACGGCGAGGTGTGTGTGCTGGTCGGTACCACGCCCCCGCTCTTCGATGTGGATCACCTGCGCCGGACCGCCCGCAAGCTCGGCGTGGACGTGCTGATCGGCGTGCAGGGGTCCCGCCTCGTGCTCGTCATCGGACGCGCCCAGATTCCCGGTCGCTCGCCCGAGGACCAGGGGCCCGAGCTGCCGTTCCTCGACATCGGCCGCCAGCTCGAGGCCGGTTTCGGCCCCGGCTACCTCGTGCTCGGCCCGCCCGTGCCCGCGCTCGTTGACGCCAGCGCGAGCGCCCGTGCGGCCCTCGCCGGGTTCGCCGTCGCCCGTGCGTGGCGGAGTGCGCCCCGCCCGGTGGAGGCGGACGATCTGCTACCCGAGCGGGCGCTCGCCGGCGACCCGCTCGCGAAGCAGACTCTGGTCGAGCGCATCTACCGTCCGCTGCTGGCGCACTCGAGCGACCTCGTGACGACCCTGTGGAGCTACCTCGACAACGGCAGGTCGCTCGAGGCGACCGCGCGTGAGCTCTTCGTGCACCCCAACACGGTCCGGTACCGCCTGAAGCGCGTGTCGGAGGTCATCGGGTGGGACGCGACGGGTCCGCGGGAGGCCCTCATTCTGCAGACCGCCCTCATCCTCGGATCGATCGGTACGAGCGATGCGGCCAGGCGGCGCGCGGCGATGCCCCGGCACGGGCGCTGACTCTGTCGGGCGCGCACAAAGCTTTCCGGCATTCTTGTCAGGGTCGCGCCAGCATCCCCACCGTTTCGTTGGCAGACTGAACAGGTGATCGTCGTCGTATGCCCGGGTCAGGGATCCCAGACCCCCGGTTTTCTGAGTCCCTGGCTCGAACGAGACGGCGTGCGGGCGCGTCTCGAGCAGCTGTCGGATGCCGCGGAGGTCGACCTGGTCGCTCATGGCACCGTGTCCGATGCCGACATAATCCGCGACACGAGCGTGGC
Organism: Microbacterium sp.; assembly: GCF_035554235.1. Lineage (GTDB taxonomy): Bacteria > Actinomycetota > Actinomycetes > Actinomycetales > Microbacteriaceae > Microbacterium. Next base: position 7,009 of record NZ_DATMIO010000069.1, read on the forward strand.
GCAGCCCCTCATCGTGGCGGCGAGCCTGGTCGCCTGGGAGGCCCTCGGCGATGCGACCGCCGGCGTCGGCGGCGTTGCGGGACATTCCGTGGGCGAGATCGCGGCCCTCGTGGCGTCGGGGGTGCTGGATGCCGGGAGCGGGATGCGCCTCGTGGGCATCCGCGGCCGGGCGATGGCCGAGTCGGCCTCTCGCGCGAGCACCGGCATGAGTGCGGTCGTCGGCGGCGACGAGGCCGAAGTCCTCGCGAAGGTCGCCGAGCACGGGCTCTCACCCGCGAACTACAACGGCGGCGGTCAGCTCGTGGTGGCCGGCCCCCTCGAGGCCCTGGCCGCCCTCGCATCGGACGGCCCGCGCGGCGCGCGCGTCATCCCGCTGCAGGTCGCGGGCGCCTTCCATACCGACTACATGGCCCCCGCCCGCGACGCGCTCCAGGCCGCGGTGGACGACCTCGCCGCCGCGGGGCGGGTCTCCGACCCCCGCCTGCGTCTGTGGACGAACCGCGACGGAACGACGGTCGACGACGGCGCGCGCGCCGTCGAGCTGCTTGTGGGCCAGGTCGCCTCCCCCGTGCGGTGGGACCTGTGCATGGCGTCCTTCGCGGAGCAGGGCGTGACGGGTATCGTCGAACTGGCCCCCGCCGGCGCGCTCACCGGGCTCGCCAAGCGCGCGCTTCGCGGCGTTCCCTCGGTGGCGATCAGAACCCCCGACGATCTCGCGGCCGCCGCATCCCTTCTGTCTGGAGACGCCTCATGACCGCAGTCCTGCACCAGCGCACGGGCGCCGCCCACACGCGCATCTACGCCTACGGGGCCGCCCGCGGCGAGATCAGTGTGCCCAACGACGACCTGATCGGACCCATCGACTCGAGCGACGAATGGATCCGCCAGCGCACGGGTGTCATCACGCGCACCCGCGCGGTCCCCGCGACCGATGCGATCGATCTCGCGACGGATGCCGCGGCCGAGGCCATCGCGACGGCAGGCATCGACCCCGCGCTCATCGACCTCGTGATCGTGGCAACGGTCAGCAACCCGAAGCAGACGCCCTCCGTCTCGGCCATCGTCGCCGACCGCGTCGGCGCGAACCCCGCTGCGGCGTACGACGTCAACGCCGCCTGCGCCGGGTACGCCTACGCCATCGCGCAGGCCGACGCGCTCATCCGTGGCGGGGCCGCGACCTATGCGCTCGTCATCGGCACGGAGAAGCTCTCCGACATCGTCGACCCCGCCGACCGGAGCATCTCGTTCCTGCTCGGCGACGGCGCCGGCGCCGCTCTGATCGGCCCGAGCGATTTCCCGGGCATCTCGGCGACGGTCTGGGGTTCGGACGGCTCGAAGGCCGATGCGGTCGGCATGAACGGCACGCTCACGCAGTTCCGCGACGGCGAGGTCCCGTGGCCGACGCTGCGCCAGGAGGGGCCGACCGTGTTCCGCTGGGCGGTCTGGGAGATGGCCAAGGTGGCGAAGGAAGCCCTCGCGGCGGCCGGCGTCGAGGCATCCGACCTGGCGGCATTCATTCCCCACCAGGCGAACATGCGCATCATCGACGAGTTCGCGAAGCAGCTCAAGCTGCCCGATAGCGTGAAGATTGGGCGCGACATCGAGACGACCGGCAACACATCGGCAGCCTCGATCCCGCTCGCCACTCACCGCCTGCTGCAGGAGAATCCCGAGCTCAGCGGCGGTCTCGCCCTGCAGATCGGCTTCGGCGCGGGGCTCGTTTTCGGCGCCCAGGTCGTGGTGCTGCCGTGAGCACGCGAGAGCCGACCCTAGACTGAACGCGGTCTTCCGGACCGCACAAGCCCCATTGAAAGAGGAGAACCCCCATGGCATTCACCACAGACGAGGTGCTCGCAGGCCTTGCCGAGCTGATCACCGACGAGACCGGCATCTCCGCCGATGAGGTCGCGCTCGAGAAGTCGTTCACCGACGACCTCGACATCGATTCGATCTCGATGATGACCATCGTCGTCAACGCGGAGGAGAAGTTCGGCGTCACGATCCCCGACGACGAGGTCAAGAACCTCAAGACCGTCGGCGACGCCGTCACCTTCATCACCTCGAACCAGGCGTAGGACTCCGGATGCCACGACCGCGTCATCGGACCGGGTCGTGGCATCCCTGTCTCACAGGGCAAGGAAGAACCACATGAGCAAGCGCATCGTCGTCACCGGCATCGGGGCATCGTCCCCGGTGGGAGGCACCGCCCGCGAGAGCTGGCAGAACCTCCTGGCGGGGGTTTCCGGCGCCCGCACGCTCGAATACGACTGGGTGGGCGAGAACGAGTTGCCCGTCACGTTCGCCGCGCAGGCGGCCGTTTCACCGGCGGATGTGCTGGAGCGCTTCGAGACGAAGCGGCTCGATCCGTCGAGCCAGTTCGCGCTCGTCGCGGGTCGTGAGGCGTGGCAGGATGCCGGTGCGCCCGAGGTCGAGCCGGAGCGACTCGCGATCGACTGGGCCACGGGCATCGGCGGCGTGTGGACCCTGCTCGACGCCTACCACACGCTCCGTGAGCGCGGCCCCCGTCGCGTGCTGCCCATGACGGTCCCGATGCTCATGCCGAACGGCCCCGCCGCGGCCATCGGAATGGATCTCGGCGCTCGCGCGGGCATCCGCACGGTCGTGTCGGCGTGCGCGTCGAGCACCGAATCGATCGTCAACGCCTACGAGCACCTGCAGCTGGGCTATGCCGACGTCATCGTCGCCGGCGGTTCCGAGGCGGCGATCAACCCGCTCCCCCTCGCGTCGTTCGCCGCGATGCAGGCGCTCTCGCGTCGCAACGACGATCCCGCGACCGCGTCGCGCCCGTACGATCTCACCCGCGACGGTTTCGTGCTGGGCGAGGGTGCCGCGGCGCTCGTGCTCGAGACGTACGAGCACGCCGTCGCCCGCGGCGCCCGAATCTACGCCGAGGTGCTCGGCGGCGCCGTGACCAGCGACGCCTATCACATCACCGCGCCCGACCCCGAGGGATCGGCCGCGGCACGGGCGATGCGTCAGGCCGTCGAGCGGTCCGGTCGCGGCCTCGCCGAAGTGCGGCATGTCAATGCCCACGCGACCAGCACTCCGGTCGGCGACATCGCGGAGTACAACGCCCTGCGCCGGGTCTTCGGCGACGGCCTCGATGACATCGTCGTTTCGGCCACCAAGGCCTCGACCGGTCATCTGCTCGGTGGCGCGGGCGCGATCGAGGCGATGTTCACCGTCCTCGGGCTCGCCGAGCGCACAGCACCGCCCACGATCAACCTCACCGATCAGGATCCCGAGATCCCGCTGGATGTCGCGACCACCCCGCGGGCACTGCCCGAGGGCGACCTCGTCGCGATCAGCAACTCCTTCGGTTTCGGGGGGCACAACGCGGTGGCGGCCTTCGCGACCGTGTAGCCCCCGGCATCCGCCGGACCATACGACAGACGCCCCCGGGGTCCCTTCGCAAGCTCAGGGACCGATATCGGGGGCGTCTGTCGTGTCAGGCGGGCGATTCGCGTTCACAGCCTCCGGGAACTCGTCCTCCGATGGCCGGTAGTGACGCCTCGACCGCCTGTGTCTCGATACGCGGCTACGCCGCTACTCGACAGCCGGTTTTCTGCTCTCGTCAGCCGACCTTGTGCAGCCAGACGACGGGGGCGTCGTCGCTCGCGTGCCGGAAGGGCTCGAGCTCGTCGTCCCAGGCAGAGCCGAGGGCGATCGACAGTTCGCGCTGAAGCTCGATCGGATCGCCGGCCGACACCTCCATCGCATAGCGGATCCGGTCCTCGCCGACGACGACGTTGCCCGCGGAGTCGGTCTGGGCATAGTGGATGCCGAGGCCGGGTGTGTGCAGCCAGCGGCCACCGTCGCTACGCGGTGTGGGATCCTCGGTGACCTCGAAGCGCAAGTGCTCCCATCCGCGCATGGACGTGGCCAGGGCGGCGCCGGTTCCCGCCCTGCCCTCCCAGTAGAATTCCGAGCGGCGTGCGCCGCCGAGCACGGGCTGGTCGGTCCACTCGAAACTCACCGCGCGATCGAGGGCGCGACCAACAGCCCACTCGAGGTGCGGGCACAATGCTCGTGGCGCCGAGTGAATGAAGATCACTCCGCGCGCTTGTGGTGTCGCCATGATCTCTCCGTTTCGTTCAGGTGCGTCTTCCCCAACGACCTGACCAACGGAGTACGGCGATGTGCGGTTGTACCTGCATTATCGCCCATCCCGGCGCGGAATGACAAGCATGTGATTCGGTGTGTTCGCGGTGTCAGCGGGAGGAGCGCGAGAGGCCCCGGTCAACGACCGGGGCCTCCGCATGCGACGAGTCGAGGATCAGGCCTCGCTCATCACCGTCTGCTCGGCCTGGCCCTTGGCCGCGTAGTACGCCGCGCGGGCTGCGAGGCGGCGGGCCTGCTCCGCCTGACCGGCGTCGAGCAGGTCCTGGGGCACCTCGACATTGTCGACGCGCGGCTTGCCGTTGTACTTCTCGATATAGGCGTCGAGTTCGGGACCCGAGGTCCACGACGTGATGAGGCAGTAGCGCGGCTCGGGACCGGGATGGGTCGCGGCGTGCCACAGGCGCTGCGTGTCGACGATCAGCTGAGCGCCCGCCGGGAGCGCGATGCGGTACTCGACGCTGGGGTCGGTGCGGTTCTCGCGCAGCACGAAGTAGCTGTCCTTGTCGTCGGAGAGGTTGAAGAAGCCGCGCACGACCCAGCCGGTGCCGTCGGGGTTCAGGCGGTTGTTGTCGTCCTGGTGGAGGTTGTACAGGCAGTCGGCGTACGTGTTCGGCTGCAGTTCGATGACTCGGCAGCGGCCCACATCGGCCCCCGGCTCCTGCGCCCGGCGCGTGAGGTTCGGAGCCTTCTCGACCTGTGAGTCGATCCAGACGCCGCCCTTGTCGGTGCGCGGCGGCTTGTGGTTCCAGAAGCCGTTGCACTCGATCTCGCCGGCGAAGCTCGCCAGCGGCGCGAAGCGCGTGTCGCCCGAGGACTTCCAGTCGTTGTACTCGATGTCGAGCCACTCCTTGGGGTCGAGCTCCTGGTTGTAGCGGTCGAGTACGACGTAGCCGGTCTCCTCGAGAGCGGCGGATTTGATGTAACCCATGATGCGAATCATGACCTTTCGTAGGGGGCCAGCACGTTTTAACAGGCCCAACTTAGGCAAGCCTACATCGGTCCCCTGAGCGGCCCCGGAGCCGGGGCCGCGATTATCGGAACCGCATGGACGCCCGCATAAACTGGATGACGTGGGTCCGTTCGCCCAGCAAAAATCACCGCGTTCCGAGGGGCGAAGCGAGAGCATGGTCACTGCCACGAACATCGATGCGACTGCCGTCAACACCGTTTCGTGGCTCTCCGCGGCCGAGACGACGATCGTCGTCCCGGTCTACCAGCGCCAATACCGCTGGGACATCGGCGGGTGCGAGAAGCTGCTCGCCGACATCCGCGCCGTCGCCGACACGCACGACCGGCAGATGCACTTCATCGGCTCGATCCTGTCGTCGCTCAGCGCGACGGACGCCGCCCCCGAGCTCGTGCTCATCGACGGCCAGCAGCGCATCACGACGCTGATGCTGCTCATCGCGGCGCTCCACCACACCGTGCGAGCCGAGGATCCCTCCCTCGCCGCCCAGCTCGAGAAGGTGCTGGTCGGCAGTACCGATCCCGTCCGGACGAAACTGCGCCCGCACCGGGCGTGGGCGGAGACGTTCGAGAGCGTGGTGCTCGATCGCCGCTCGGGGGCCGATGACCTGCGCGATTCGCGGTTCGACGACAACTACGCCTTCTTCCGCAGCCAGGTGAGCGCCGACGAGGTGCCGCGCATCTGGCGGGGCCTGCAGAAGCTCGAGCACGTCGCGATCACCCTCGGCGTGGACGCGAACGCGCAGCAGATCTTCGAGAGCCTCAATTCCACGGGCGAACCCCTCCGCGATCACGAGCTGATTCACAACTACGTGCTGATGGGCCTCTCGCATGCGGAGCAGAGCGAGATCGAGGGCTCATTCTGGATGCCGATCGAGCAGAACACCGGCGAGTCCATCGGCAGCTTCTGGCGGCACTACCTGATCATGACGACCGGCCGCGAGGTAGCCGTCCAGGGCGAGCGCGGGGTGTACGACGCGTTCCGCAACGAGTTCCCGCGGCTGGAGCTGGCGACGCTGCGCAGGCATGCGGCCGAGTGGCGAGACTATTCGGAGATCTACCGCACGCTCCTGGAACCCGCGCACGAGCGCGACGAAGAGATCGCGCTGCAGCTCGGCCACATCAACACGTTCGGGCGAGGGATGTATCCGCTCGTGCTGCGCGCGTACCGCGACTACGCCCGCGGTGACGCGGACGGGTCCGCCCTGATAGCGACCCTCGAGCACATCCAGTCGCTGCTCCTGCGCAGGACCGTCGTCGGGATCGGCAACGATCGGCTCGTCGCGCGCCTGTGCCGCGCGCGCGAGGAGGGAGCCGAAAGCCTCGTGCGCGCGATCGCCCGGGTGACGCCATCGGACGAGCGGGTCCGTGTGGCGCTGAAGTTCGGG
>NZ_DATMIO010000070.1:0-16776 GCF_035554235.1 Microbacterium sp.
AGTCCTCGCGCGCGCCCCACAGGGTGACCTCGCTGTCGAACTCGATCTTCACGCGGGCTCCGCCGTCTCGAACCGGTCGACGAGTCTGCTCAGGCAGTCGTCCCAGCCCTGGACATGATCGTCCCGGGTCTCGTCATCGGAGAAGCCGACGTGGGTGATCGTGACCCTGGTCGCCCCGGAGGACTCCGCGCTCGCCTCCACGGAGACCTGCGTGACCTCGGGCTCGCCATCCCACACCCACGTCGAGCGCAGCACACGGGGCTCCTCGAGCTCGGAGTACACGCCCGAGACCCCGATGCCCACCGAGGTCGACCGCGCCGACCACGATCCGCCGGTCTCCGCGTCTATCTCGGCGACGGTGCCGAACGACGCCGGCCAGAGCCAGGCGGCGAAGACGTGCGGGTCGGTGAACGCCTCCCACACCTCACCCGCCGTCGCGTCGACGATCACGGAGGTCTCGAGCTCAGCCATGCACGTCACCCTACGTCCCGGCGCCGAGCGGGCGCGAGGGGGTCATATCGCCTCGGCGGGCTCCGTCGCCGGCGGCGGCTCCTCGCGCCGCCGGAACGCCCCTTCCGGCCAGCTGGCCCGGAACGTCGTCACGACCTGCCACACGCGCCGCGACAGGCCCGCCGGAGAGGTCACCGCCCGCGCCGAGACCGGCATCTTCAGCGTGCGATCCACGCGCACGCCGTCGGAGCCGCGAAGCCGGATCGAGAGGTCGAGGTCGTCGTGGATGCGGGGGTTCGCGCGATCGACCCGGGTGCGCACCCGCTGCCATACCGCCGTGCGCATCGCGAAGTTCGACCCGAAGACGAGCGGTCGCCCGAGCCAGAGCTGCACCCAGAAGTGCCCGCCTCCGATGTACCAGTGCTCCCCGAGGTAGTTCACGAGTGGCGTGGAGCCGTAGAACTCGGCAGAACCCGTGAGCACTCCGAGCGTCGCATCCCGAGCGAATTCGCGCTCGATGCGCTCGATCCAATCCGGATGCGGGCGAGAATCGGCGTCGAGCCGCGCGATGATGTCGGCCGATTCCGAGGCCACGTCATACCCGCGGGCCGCTGCCGGCCAGACCCCCACGAGGTTCTCGCGGACCACCTCGACCCCGTGCCGGGCGGCGACGGCGGGCGAGTCATCCGAACTGGCGTTGTCGATCACGATGATGCGATTCGCGCGACGCGTCTGTGCGGCGAGCGCCGCGAGGCACGCGTCGAGGAAGCGCGCGTCGTCGCGACAAGGAATCACCACCGCGACAGAGAGAGGGGGTGTCACCACGATCACACCGTATCGCCCCGGGTGGATGAGGGGGGCTTAGGCTCTGGGGGTCGACGCAAGGACGGGCTCCGCGACCGGGTCGCGGCCACGAGGGAGTGGGATGACGGTGCTCGCGCGTCAGCCCGCGCGCAACTCCTCCCGCTGCAGGATGCTGCATGCGCCGCCGGCTTCGCATCGTTCGAACGAGCGTCGTACGCGTAACGACTCGATGAATTGCCAGGCTCCTGCCAGGCCCCGGGACCGCGGGCACGCTACTGTGGGAAATAGCGATCGGCGGTCTGCCTTTGGCGTACGTCAGGCCTCCGCAGGGCCGCCGACTGGATCGAGAGACATATCTCTACAGCCGCATATTCCGTTCTCGACGGGCCTGGCCCCGTCCGCGGAACCCGTCCCCGCGACAGCGGAGCGCCGAACATCACCCAGTCCTACTCCGCCGTTTCCCGCGTGGTCAAGGAATCGGGGCTTCTGCAGCGAGCACGCTGGTTCTATGCGCTCGTCGGTGCAGCCCTCACCGTGGCGCTCGTGGCGACCGGCTTCGGCATGTGGCTGCTCGGCGACAGCTGGCTGCAGCTGCTCATGGCCCTGGCGCTCGGCATCATCTTCACTCAGTTCGCGTTTCTCGCGCACGAGGCATCCCACCGTCAGATCTTGAAGTCGGGTCCGTCCAACGATCGCCTCGGCCGCTTCCTCGCGTCCTTCGTCGTGGGCATGAGCTACGCCTGGTGGATGACGAAGCACACGCGCCACCACGCGAACCCGAACCAGATCGGCAAGGATCCCGACATCGAGATCGACACGATCTCGTTCATCGAAGAGGATGCCGCATCGGCCAAGGGCCTGCGCGCCCTGATCACGCGCAGGCAGGGCTACGCATTCTTCCCGCTGCTGCTGCTCGAGGGCCTCAACCTGCACTTCCTGTCGATCAAGACGCTCGTCACCCGCGACTCGGTCAAGGGCCGCTGGATCGAGCTCTCCTTCATCGCCGTGCGCTTCACGCTGTACCTCGGCGTCCTGTTCTGGTTCCTGCCCCTCGGCCTGGCCTTCGCATTCCTCGGCGTCCAGCTCGCCGTCTTCGGCCTGTACATGGGCGCGTCTTTCGCCCCCAACCACAAGGGCATGCCGATCATCCCGAAAGACGCCAAGATCGACTTCTTCAGCAAGCAGGTGCTGACCTCGCGCAACATCTCGGGCGGCTGGTGGGCATCGACGCTCATGGGCGGGCTCAACTACCAGGTCGAGCACCACCTGTTCCCCAACATGCCGCGGCCGCATCTGGCCCGAGCACGGGAGATCGTGCGCGAGTACTGCCGCACCCTCGACGTCCCGTACACCGAGACCACCCTCATCCGGTCGTACGGAATCGTCATCGAGTACCTCAACCGCGTCGGCCTCTCGGCCCGCAATCCCTTCGACTGCCCCCTTGTGAGCGAGTTCCGACGCGTCTAGCGTCGCCCATAGAGCGTCCGCGCTTCGGCGCGTGCGGAAAGAAGGGGCCGGAATACAGGCCCCGTAAAACGAAAGTAAGGAAATACATTATGACCACCGGCACCGTCAAGTGGTTCAACTCCGAAAAGGGCTTCGGCTTCATCGCCCCTGACGACGGCACCGCCGACGTCTTCGCCCACTACAGCGCGATCGCTTCCAGCGGTTACCGCAGCCTCGAAGAGAACCAGCGTGTCGAGTTCGACACCGCTCGTGGCCCCAAGGGCCTGCAGGCGGAGAACATCCGCCTCGTCTAGTCTTCTCTGCGAAGCGCCCGGTCCCCTCGGGGGTCGGGCGCTTCGTCGTACCCGGCACGATCTCGGGCGCGCGACATCCGACCGCTGTCGGCACAGCGGGTGGTCTGGATGCCGTGTGCACAGCCGCGGGGATTCGTGCGACACGCCGCGCCGAGTGCTCCCGGAGCGGCGAGTCGGACTCGTTCCCCGCCGTCGTAGCACGCCTAGGCCGACAGGCCCGGCGGTCCTAGGTCCGCGCGTCGACGGCGACGACGCCTTCAGCGGGCCCTTGGATGGCGCCCGCGACGAGCGCGGCGAACAGTGCCGCGCCAGAGCCGATGACCAGGCCCGCAATGAATCCCGCTTCGGTGGGAATCAGGCGTCCGCCGAACTCGGTGGTGAGGTGGGCGAGAACCGCACCGATGACGGCCGCCGATGCCGTCATGCCGAGGGATCGCATGAGCGCATTGAGACCGTTCGCGGCCGCCTTCTCCGAGGCCGGGACCGCATCGAGGATCAGCGTGGGCATCGCCCCGAACGCGAACCCTGTGCCGATACTCGAGATCCACATCGCAATGGTCAGACCCCAGAGCGACCCGCTCACCTGTGTGGCGGCGGCGTACCCGAGCGCGATGATGACGGCACCGCTGACGAGAGTGGTCTTCGCCCCTCGGGTGGCCGTCAGCCGCGCGGCGAACGGGGCGGCGAGCATCATGACGATCCCGGATGGGGCGACCCAGAGCGCCATCTGGAGCATGGATTGCCCGTGTCCGTAGCCGGTGCCGACGGGAAGCTGCATCAGCTGCGGAATGACGAGCGACTGAGCGTATAGGGCGAAGCCGACCAAGATCGAAGCGAGATTCGTCAGGAGCACCGTGCCGCGGGCTGCAACGCGGAGGTTCACCAGCGGGCTTCGGGTGCGCAGTTCGAGCCAGCACCAGATCGGTGTCACCACGATGGCGAGGACGACGAGTCCCAGAGTTGTGACGCTGGTCCACCCCCACTCCCCGCCCTTGGAGATGGCAAGAAGGACGCTCAACAGGATGATCGTCAGCCCGAGTACGCCGAGGTAGTCGAACGGGACCGCGGCTCGCCGTGTCGCGGGGGCATCCACGAGGAACACGATGAGCGCGCCGACCACGACGGACGCCACGCCGACCGACCAGAACAGGGTGCGCCAATCCGTGTACTCGGCGAGCGCTGCGGCGATCGGCAGACCGATCGCCCCGCCCACGCCGAGCGAGGCGCTCATCAAAGCGATGCCCGCCGCGACCTTCCGGGCGGGGAGCACGTCGTGGAGCAGGCTGATGCCGAGCACCACGATGCCCGTCGCGAATCCCTGCAGTGTGCGGCCGACGATCATGGGGATCAGCGCGGTCGCCAGCGCGCATACGACAGAACCGAGAATCAGGAAAAGGAGCGCGATGAGCAGCATCCGCTTCTTGCCGTATTGGTCGGCGAGGCGCCCGAGAACGGGGGTGGAGACGGCTCCGGCCAGCAGCGTCGAGGTGACGATCCAGGACGCGTCGCTCGGCGTGGTGTCGAAGATGTACGGAAGCTCACCCAGCAGCGGCAGCACGAGGGTCTGCATCATCGAGGCGAGGATCCCGCACGTTATGAGCACGGCGACCACCCCGCCCGTCGGCCGCTGCCGGGCGATCGGAGTCATCCGCCGGGAAGTGGATCGGCGAACGCGATCGGATCGAGGGCGGTCCCGGCCGGATACTGGAAGTCGAAGAGCGCGAGAGCCTCGTCCGCCAGTGCGACGTTGCCCGCGACATCGACCGTCGCGAGAACGATCCGCGCCGGAGAGCCGGTAGACGTGTCTGTCACAGTGAGCAGCGCGCCCCCCTCCGCGCCGTGGACAGGTTCGAGCGAGGGATCGCTGAAGGACACGTGCAGCGCGCCGCGGTGCGCGCGGAACGCCACGCCGCCGCTGAACTCGAGCTGCCCGGAAGTTTCACGTGAAAGGGGGAAGCGCACCGCACCTTCGGGGGTGCGCACTGCGGGAGAGACGACCTCAACGGCACCGCCCACGCCTTCGACGTAGCGGAGGAACGTCTCTCGAACCCCCCAGACGAGGTCAGTGCCCAGACGCTGCCCGACCCACTCCTCAGTCCGCATGCGGACCGAAGACGAGTACGGGCTTGATCACGGCCCCGGAGAGGGACTCCGCCTCGGCGGTGTTGATTTCATCGAACGGGAAGGTCGTGACCAACCGATCGAAGGGGAATTGTCCTGCGCGCCAGTGCTCGATGAGCGCGGGGATGAACTCCTGCGGATCGGCGTCCCCCTCGAGCGCATACGTGACGTTCTTTCCCGTGAGCTGGGTGGGATGCACGGTGATCGATTGTTCGCCGGCACCCACGAACACGACGGTTCCGCCCGGGCGGACGATGGTGATCGCGAGCTCCATGACCGAACCCACGGCGGTCGTATCCAACGCGTGGTCGACGGCGGCAGCGTCGCCGAGAACTGCAGCGGAGAGATCGTCGGTGCTGGCCAGCACAGCGCGGGTTGCGCCCAATTCCACAGCCAGGTCGAGTCGGCTCTGGTGCAGGTCGACGGCGATGATCTCCCCCGCGCCGGCGAGCCGGGCCGCCATCACACCGGCCAAGCCCACGGCTCCTGCGCCGAACACGACGACCGACTGGCCCGGCTGCACGTTCATGACATTCAGGACGGAACCAGCGCCGGTCTGGATGCCGCATCCCAAGGGCCCCATCAGTTCCAGGGGCAGATCCTTGTCGACGGCCACCGCGCTTCGTTCGCTGACTATCGCGTGTCGCGCAAACGACGACTGCCCGAACCACCGGGTGCCCACGGGCGCATTCGAGGAGTCCGCGGCGGAGCCGCTGCCATCCAGATTCCGCGCGCTCAGGTTCAGGGGGAAGAAGGCATCGCAGTACGCGGGATGCCCGCTCTCACACGCACGGCAGCTCCCGCAGGAGGCGAAGCTGAGCACGACAGGGTCACCGGGGCGCACCCGGTCGACACCCGGTCCGACGTCGACGACGATGCCGGACCCTTCATGCCCGAGGACCGCGGGCAGAACTCCCGCCAGCATGCCTCGGGGCAGCATGTCGGTGTGGCAGAGGCCCGCGCCGACGATGCGCACCAGCACGTCGCCTGGGCCGAGGTCGCCGAGGGTTATCTCCTCGAACTCATGCCGGCCCTCCGGAACGCGAAGTACAGCGGCGGTCGTGGTGGTCGTCATGACGTGATTCCTCTCGCGGGTACGGATGCTCGTGTGGCGTGAACGACATCGCGGGCCGCGCCGATGCCGCCTCGATCGCCGATGACTCGGCGCAGCTTCATGATCGCGCGCCGCTCGTTGAGGGTCGCCGCCCCCACGATCCGGTCCCCCGTCCGGTAGACGGCGACGAAGCGCGTTTCGCCGGGGCCACCCGAGAGGAACTCGACCTCGTCGGCGATCGCGGTGCCGACGAACTGGATGCGCTGCCCGTACCAGTCGCTCCAGAAATAGGGGACGGTCTCATACGGCTGCGCCGCACCTGGGTCTGCCGCGTTGAGCCCGGCCCGGGTCGCCTGGTCGGCCGCGTTCGTCCAGTTCTCCAACCGCATCACGCTGTCGAGAGCGCCGTTGGGCCAATGCGCGACATCCCCCGCCGCGTACACATCCTGCAGCGAACTCCGGAGGTACTCGTCGCACACCACCCCGCCATCGACGGCATGCAGGTCGATTCCCGAGGACCGCAGCCACTCGGTCGCGGGGGCGGCGCCGATTCCGATCACGACCACGTCGGCCGGGACCACCTCGCCGGTGTCGAGAAGGACGCTCTCGATTCGATCGGCGCCCAGATACTCCGCCACTCGCGTGTCGAGCAGCAGGCGCGTGCCGTGCTGGCCGTGCAGGGCGGCCAGAACGCCGCCGACCTCCGAGCCCACGGCGCGCACCAAGGGGATCGCCGCCGCCTCGATCACCGTCGCGTGAGCGCCGAGATGCGCGGCGGCGGACGCGATCTCGGAGCCGATGAAGCCGGCACCGACGACGATCACCCGTGCGCCGGGACGAATGCGTTCACGAAGCGCGTCCGCGTCGTCCAGAGTCCGCAGGGTCAGGATGCCGTCGAGGTCGGGGATGCCGGGCACGACCCGCGGGCTGGCACCGGTAGCAACGATCAATCGCTCGTACGGCTGCTCGCCGCCGTCGGTGACGAGGACGTGGTCATCCGGCCGCAGGGAGGTTGCCGTCGTGCCGAGACGCAGGTCGACTCCGAGGTCATCGCGGATCTCTGCTTCGCTGCGATAGAAGTCCGCACTCGCCTCACCGCTGAGATATGCCTTGGACAGCGGAGGCCTGTCATACGGCAGATGGGGCTCCGAGCCGACGAGCGTGACCGGCCCGAGATACCCGCCGCGTCGCACGCCTTCCGCCGCACGGATGCCCGCGAGAGACGCTCCTACGACGACGATTCCTGCGCTCATTCGGCGCTCGCTCCGACAAGAGTGAGTGCCCGCGCGGGGCAGCTCTCCACTGCGGCGATGGTCGCCTCACGGTCGGCGTCGGCGACCGTGTCATCGTGGACGACGAGCGAGCCGTCGTCATCCACTTCGAATCGGTCCGGGTCCAGCGACTCGCAGATGCCGATACCGGTGCAGCGACCGCGATCGACGAGAATGCGCAAAGTGCTCATGGGTGCTCCAATGTGCGGAAGGGGAGTCAGCGGATGACGACCGGCAGCCGATTGACGCCGTTGATGAAGTCGCTGCCGAGGTACTCCGGTTCGCCGACCTCGATGTCGGGGAGTTTGGTCAGGATCTGCTGGAACAGCGCCCGCAGCTGGGCCTTCGCCACCCCGTTGCCGAGGCAGTAGTGAACGCCACCGCCACCGAAGCCGACATGGGGCGTGCGTCCGCGTGAGAGATCGAACTTCGCCGGGTCGGTGAAGACCCGCTCGTCTCGGTTGCCCGAGCAGTAGAAGATGCCGACCTTGTCGCCGGCCAGGATCTGCTGCCCGCCGAGCTCGACATCCTGGGTCGCCGTCCGGGCGAACTGGATGACCGGCGATGCGTGCCGCACGAACTCTTCGATCGCGCCCGTGATGCGCCCGTCGAAATCCTCCATCAGCCAGGCGCGCTGGTCGGGGTGGCGATCGAACTGGATGACGGTGCGCGTCGTCGTCTGCTTCGTGGTGTCGTTGCCGGCGACGCTGAGCAGCACCAGAACCATCATGATGTCCTGATCCGACAGTTTTTCGCCGTCGATCTCGGCGGAGACCAGGGCGGTCATGATGTCGTCCTGCGGTGTCTGGCGTCGCGCCGCCCCCAGCTCCGCGCCGATCGCAGCGATCGTGCCGAATGAGCGCTGCGCTACCTCGATGGGGTTCTCGTCGGGCCTCAGCGCCGTGGGATCCGCGATCCGGACGATGTCGTCCCCGGCGGTGGCGAAGGTCTCCATCAGTGACTCGGGGACGCCCACGAGGTCGGCGACGGTCATCATCGGCAGTCGGGACGACACCTCGGCCACGAAATCGATCGGCCCCGCGCCGACGACCCGGTCGACGATCTGCGCCGCGCGCTCCTCGATCTTGTCGCTCAACCGCGCAACCGCCTTCGGCGTGAATCCGGCGCTCATGATCTTGCGGAATGCCGTGTGACGGGGCGGGTCCAGCTCGAGGAAGCTCATCGCGAGCTGCGCTTCCGGCGGTCCGGGGCGCAGGATCGTGTGGCCGAGTTCTGAGCTGAACAGCTCGTGATGCTGGCTCACGAAGGTGATGTCCTCCGCCCGGGTGACCGCCCAGAACCCGGTCTGGCCATGCTGTTCCGGGGTGAACGCGACCTCCTCGAGCGGACGGTGCCAGCTCACAGGATGCTCGGCGCGGAGCGCCGCGAACGTCTCCTCCCGCTCGTCGAAGGTCTTCGCCCAGAACGCATAGCTGGAGATGTCGAGATCCGTGGTCTCGTCGTGGATGTTGGAGTGCAGTGGCATGGCGTTTCGTCCTTACGATGAACGGAGGAAGGGTCGGAAGTGGGTCACCACGATCGGCGTCAGCAGCCGGGTCGGGTCAGGCCGACGCGCCGCGGAGCATCTGCTCCTTCTCGGGCGTGAACGGCGGTCGGCTGATGGCCATCAGGTCGGGTCCGTCGTGCTTCACGAGGAACGCCTTGTCGTGGCTGAAGGTGCGGATGCCATGCTCTCCGTGGTAGGCGCCCATCCCGCTCGCTCCCACGCCGCCGAACGGAAGCTCGTGCACCGCCAGCTGAAGGATGACGGCGTTCACGACCAGAGAACCCGACGACGTCCGCTCGAGGAACGCCCGCTGCGTCGCGGCAGAGTTCGTGAACGCGTAGAGAGCCAGCGGCTTGTCGCGGTCGTTGATGATCCCGATGGCTTCGTCGGGCCCGCCCACCGTGAGGATCGGCAGAATCGGGCCGAAGATCTCCTCACCCATCACGGGGTCCTGAAGGGTGACGTCCTCCAACACCGTGGGTGCGATGTAGAGGTCGGCAGCCTCCCACTCTCCGCCGATGCTGACGCCAGACTCGGGGAGGAGGCCGACAAGGCGGTTCAGGTGGCGCTCATTGACGATCCGTCCGAAATCCGCCGAGGTGCGCGGATCCGTTCCGTACATGGCCGTGATCTCCCGGCGCAGTGCCTCCACCAGCCGCGGACGGACATCCGCGGTCGTCAGCACGTAGTCCGGCGCGACACACGTCTGACCTGCGTTGAGGAACTTTCCCCACGCGAGCCATTTCGCGGTGGCATCCAGATCGGCGGAATCGTCGACCCACACGGGCGACTTTCCCCCGAGCTCCAGGGTGACCGGCGTCAGGTGCTTCGCCGCGGCGGCCATCACGATCCGGCCGACCGCTCCATTTCCGGTGTAGAAGATGTGGTCCCAGGGGAACTCCAGCAGCTCGGTCGTCTCCGCCACGGCGCCCTCGACGACGCGGATGGCGCGCGGATCGAGGTATCCGGGGACGAGGCGCGCCACGAGCGCCGACGTCGCCGGCACGACCTCGCTCGGCTTGAGCACCACGGCGTTGCCGGCAGCGATCGCCGCGATCGCGGGCAGGAAGAGAAGGTGGACGGGATAGTTCCATGGCGCGATCACCAGCACCGTTCCGAGGGGCTCGCGGTGGATGCTGGCGGTCGCGGGAAGCGCGGCCGGCGGGGATTCCACCTCGCGCTCGGCGGTCCAGGTGCCGATCAGCTCAAGCGTCTGTGCGACCTCCATGCGGACGGCGGCAACCTCTGTGAGGAACGCCTCAAGCCCTGGCTTTCCCAGGTCGTCGCGCACGGCGCGCTCGAACTCTTCGGCGTTCTCCGCGATCATCCGATCCAGCGCGATCAGCTGCTCTCGACGCCACTCCAGCGGGCGGGTGATTCCGCTGCGGAACCCCTCTCGCACGGCGGCTGCCGCAGCAAGCGGAGTGAGCATCGACTGCTGCTCAGGCGTCGTCTCGATCGTGGACATCTTCGTCTCCCGTTCCTGTCGTGTCCCCTCCGGCTCGAGGGGGTGGTCACCACCCGCGAGGCCGGGACGCCGGCTCGCGCGCGTTCGTCTGTTCGAGCGGATCGGGAATCCTGACGCGGCGGACATACGGCTCGTCCGCATCGACGGTCATCTGCAATTCGCTCGTAGCGCTAACTTGTGCGCACAAGTTAGAATAGACGCTTCTACTGGTGCGCACAAGCTCACCAGCTCGACAGTGCGGTCGAGACCTCCCTCGATACGGAGGTGATCCGCGAGAGCAGCCGCCACACCGCAACGGGGAATCCGATGACAGACTTCCATCCCGAGCTCGCCAGTGCACGGTTCATTCCGAGATTCAACGTGGGACCAGTGCTCCTCGCGCTCGCCCGCCGCACCGGCACCAAGGCCCCGGCCGCCCCCGCGGGCATGACGATCACCACTCCGATCGCTCCCGCCGGCGCGGGCGCCCCGGCCGTTCCCCTGCGGGTATACCGGCCTTCGAGCGTGACGGGTGAGACGCCCGCGCTGCTGTGGATGCACGGAGGCGGGCTCGTCGCGGGCACGGCGCACCAGAACGAGGTCTCGAGCATCGGCTTCGCGCAGGAGCTCGGCATCACCGTCGTCTCTGTGGATTACAGGCTGGCGCCGGCGCACCGGTCGCCGTCGGCACTCGATGACTGCCATGCCGCCATGCTGTGGCTCCTCGAGAACGCACGCTCCCTGGGTGTGGACCCCGCTCGCATCGCGGTCGGGGGCGAAAGCGCCGGTGGCGGCCTCGCCGCAGCCCTCGCGCTGCTCCTCCACGACCGGAAGGTGATGACGCCGGCCCTGCAACTCCTGCGCTATCCGATGCTGGATGATCGCACCGCCACACGCACCGACATCGACCCGCGATCGATGAGGGGCTGGTCGCCGAAGAGCAATGTCTTCGGCTGGACGTCGTACCTGGGACACCCTCCCGGAGGTGCGGACGTCACACCCTACGAAGCACCCGCACGCCGGGAGGACTTCGCGGGGCTCGCCCCCGCGTGGATCGGAGTGGGAAGTCTCGACCTGTTCCATGACGAGGACGTCGAGTACGCGCGGAGACTGCGGGCGGCCGGGGTCGCCTGCGAACTCGATGTCGTCCCCGGAGCGTTCCACGGCTTCGACTTCGTGTTCCAGCGCACCGAGGTCGCCCAGGCCTTCTGGCGGAGCCAGGTCGATGCGCTGCGGAGAGCCCTTTCCCCGTGAGCAGATGCGGCAGCAGATCCTGAGCGAGTAGCCGCCACGGCCGGAAGCGCGGCGAGGCTTTCGGACTACGGTGGACATCATGGAAGCCGAAAAGAGGGGACAGCGTCGCCGTGTCACGGCTGCGGATGTGGCAGCGCGAGCGCACGTGTCCAGCACGACGGTCGGGTACGTGCTCAACGGGACCAAGGGGCAGACGATCTCCCCCGCGACCACGCGCCGGGTTCTCGACGCAGCCCGGGAGCTTCAGTATCAGCCGCATCGATCCGCGCAGACGTTGGCGCGTGGCACCAGCGACGTCGTTCTCGTCGTGCTCCCGGACTGGCCCTCGTCCGAGTCATTCTCTGCGGCGGTCGAATCGGCGTCGGCCTTCCTCGCCGATGCCGGCCTGTCCTGTGTCACCCAGGTGATCCCGCCCACGTATCACCGTGCCGTCTGGCGCAGCATCGATCCGCTCCTCGTGGCGGGGGTCGTGCCGTTCACGGATGAAGAGATCCAGGACATGCACTCCGCCGGCGTTTCGCACATCATGACGCTGATGAGCGCGGAACGAGGCGACAGCGGTGCGCTTCAAGCGGAGCATCTTGTCGGGCTCGGGCATCAGCGGCTTGGTTTCGCAGCCAGTGCCGATCAACGCATGGCCGCGGTGAGCCAGTCCAGAGTCGAAGCCTTCACCGATGCCGCGACGCGCCTCGGCGCGCCGGCTCCGCTCGTGCGAACGGTGTCGTTGTTCGACGACTCGGCGGCTCGCGCTCTGGAGGACTGGCGTTCCGCCGGCGTCACCGCCGTCGCGGGATTCACCGACGAGGTTGCGGCCGCGGTCCTCAGGGCAATGCACGCCCAGGGACTCAGCGCACCAGACGACATGGCGGTCATCGGGCACGATGACACGTCCCTGGCTCGGCTGTTCACACCCCAGCTGAGTTCGGTTGCCGTCGACGCTGCGGCCTACGGGCGGCACATGGCATCTCTTGTGCTCGCAACGATCAGAGGCGAACAGCACCCCGCCCCCGGCGAGGCGCTGTTCACTCTGATCGCGCGAGAGTCCACCACGGCCATGCCGGGCACCCCCAGCGGCACCTGACGCGCGTCACTCGATCCCCGAGTCACCACTCGTCGAAGACCCGGTGGTCAGGCGGCGCCCTGCTTGGCCTGCGCCTGCAGCTTCCGCGCGGCCTCGATGAGGGCGGTCGCATCGGGTCCCCACATGAGTTTCATGTAGTGCTGCTCCGACCGCGGGCCCTGCATCCGGCGGATGTTGCCGAGCTTCTCGGTCAGCGCGCGTGTCGCCTGCGCATCCTGCTCCTCGGTGAGGGCGAGGTACTTGCGGTACGCGGGCGGAATGGCCCCATCGATGGCGTCGTCGTACTTGAAGAACAGCGCCATCACCGGCCGCTCCACCCACTTCTGCGAGTGGTGCTTGTTGCGGGCGAGCGCCTCCCCCATGAGATGCTGAACGTTCGCGCCCGTCGCGGGATCGATCCACAGTGTGGAACTCGGCTGGAAGTACTCGTCGTACTTCACATAGAGGGCCTCGAGCTCTGCCATCGTGGTCGGGATTTCGTCTTCCGGCGAGTCGAACAGGCGGCAGTACGCGGCAACCTCGGCGACGAACTGGTCGCGCTCGGCGTCCGACAGAGGATGCGGGGCATTGCCGTCGCGGAACGCGAACGACTCGTAGAGCCACAGCATCGAGTGCATCTCGGTCAAGGCCGCCCACATCGCGTCGCGGGGCGAGTTGGCGGCGTAGCCGCCGAGCTCGGGGTTTCCCACGTCGATGACATCGCCCGCGACCTTCGCGTGGATGTTGCGGATGTGATGCGCGACCCGTCGGGCCGACTCGGTGTCGGCAAGCCACATGGGGGCGTGGATGCCGCAGTTCCGCTGTCCGCGCTCGAAGACATCGAACAGGTTCAACGTCCCCTGGTGGGCTTTGCGGGAGATGGGGTCCCGGTCTCGGATCCCGGCGGCGATCGGCTTGTACGCGAGCTGAAGCTTCTGCTGAAACGCGAACTGGAAGACGATGGTGGCCGGGTGCAGGAGCACCTGCCAGGCCACGGTGCCCGGACCGAACACGCCGTAATCGGGGGAACCGTCCTCCTTCAGCGATGCTCCTGGAGGCGTGGGTTCACCGAAGCGCCTCCAGCGGGCGGCAGAACCGTACAGACGCTCTCGCGTCACGATGTTGTCCGCGCGTGCGGCCTCCACAGGCTGGGCGATTGTCGCCATCTTCAACTCCCTTGTCGAACGTGTTGTCTGCTCGCGATACTAGACAGATTCACTTGTGCGCACAAGTTAAATCGCCTGCGCGCCGCGAAGGGGCTGATCAGCCCTTGTTGATCGCGCTCAGCCCTTGAGCGAGCCCTGCATCAAGGCGAAGACGAACTGGCGCTGGAAGACGAGGAAGACGATCAGTGTCGGGGTGAGAATCAGCAAGGATCCGGCACAGAGCAGGGGAATGTCGGTCCCGTACCGGCCCTGAAATGCCCCCAGGGCACCTGCCATGGTGCGCTTGGCGGGGTCGTCGACGAGCACGATCGCCAGGAGGAACTGGTTCCAGGTCCACAGGAACATGAGTATCGCGAGCGACGACAGGGCGGGGATGGACAGCGGCACGTGGATGCGCCAGAACAGCTGCCAGGTCGTTGCACCGTCGACCCGGGCGGCCTCGGACAGGTCGGCGGGCATCGTGACGAAATGCGCGCGCATCCAGATCACGGCGAACGGCATGAAAAGACCGATGAGCGGCAGGATGATCGCCCAGCGGGTGTTCAGGATGCCGAGCTCGCGGATCTGGAAGTACAGCGGGGTGATGATCCCTTCGAACGGCAGGGTGAGTCCGAGAAGGAAGACGATGAAGACGAGCTTGCTGCCGATCGGCTTGAGGTGCCCGAGGGCGAACCCGGCCAGGGTCGCGATGAAAACCGCGATCGGCACGACGCCCAGCTCGATGAGGAGGCTGGATTCGAGCAACGCGAGCATGTTCGCCGACTGGAAGGCGAGACCGAAGTTCTCCCAATGCGGCGTCTCCGGCCACTCGAGACCCCGTGGGTAGGTGCCGGGCTCGTGGAGCGCCGTCACGAACAGGCTGACGAAGGGGAGCAGGATGACGAGCATCAGAACGACGAGCAGCACGCGGCCGCTCCACTTCTCCCGGGCGTTGACGATCACGATTCTCTGCCTCGGAGAATACGTTGCAGGGGGAGCACGACGACGAGGACGAGAGCCATCAGCACGATCGCGAAGGCCGATGCCATCCCGATCTCACGTTGATAGAACGCCAGGTAGAAGATCTGCAGCCCGGGCACGAGCGTGCTCTCCCCCGGTCCACCCTGGGTCGCGATGTAGATGATGTCGAAGCTGGCGAGCGCCGATATGACGGTGACCGTGACGCAGACCGCCACCTCCTGCCGGACACCGGGGAGGGTGATGGCCAGGAACTCACGGATCGGTCCCGCGCCGTCGATTCGGGCGGCCTCGTAGAGCGCCGGATCGATCTTCGTCATGCCCGCCAGAATCAGCACGAGGCAGAGCCCCACCTGGACCCATGCACCGATGACGCCGACGGCAGGGAGGGCTGTGGTGAAATCTCCCAGCCACGCCCTTGTCAGTCCTCCGAGACCGATCAGCCGCAGAATCTGATTGACCAATCCATCGGTGGAGAGCTGCCAGCTCCACATGATGCCTGCGGCCACGAGCGGGATGACCTGCGGCAGGAACAGCACGGTCCGGGAGACCGTCGCCAGCCTGCCGGTGGCGATCGCCCTGATCACGTTCGCTGCGAGCAGGGCGATGACCACCGGAATCACACTGAAGTACAGGATCAGCTCGAAGGCGTTGAGAATCGATCCGACCAGCTTGGGATTGCTGAACACCTCGATGTAGTTGTCGAAGCCCACCCATGTGGCAGGCGCGATGCCGTTCCAGTCGTAGAACGAGAACTGTGCCGACAGCACGATCGGCCGCAGCACGAAGAAGATGTAGAACCCCGCGGCGGGGAGCACCAGGCCGTAGGCGCTGAGGCTGCGCAGCATTCGGCGCCTTCGCCGCCGGGCAAGGACTTGGGAATCGGAGAGCGCTGCTGCGCCGGCGGGTTTCACCGGCGCAGCAGCGCTTGCCCGTAGTTCGGTCATCGTGGAGCTAGTTCCCGATCTGATCCTCGTAGTCGCTCTGGACCGACTCCAGCAGACCCGCCGGCGTCTGCTCACCGGCGACCATCTTCTGGAGGTTCGGCGTCCAGCTCTGGGCGTAGATCGAGCCGGTGGCGTTGGCGATGAAGTCCATGGCGCCGTTGGCTTCGCTCATGGTCGCGCCCGCTGCCAGGGTGGCCTCGGTGGTCGAGCCCTCCGCCACCGGCGGCATGAACGCATCCGCGGGGCCCATCGGGTGCGAGCCGCCGACTTCGACCGTCAATGCGCGCGCCTCATCGTTCGTCGCGGTCCAGTCGAGGAAGAACGCGGCACAGTCCGGGTGCTCGGCCGCGGCGGCGATTCCGTAGGTGAGCGGCGCGGACATCGCCCCGAGCTGACCGCCTTGCTCACGCGGAGGCACGAGGAAGAAGCCCGCGTTTCCGGTCATCTGCTTGTCGAGCGTGCCCGACTCCCAGTCACCGTTGAACATGAACAACCCCTCGCCGCCGATGAACCGGCTCATCATCTGCGCATAGTCCAGCGAGTTGATGTCGGGGGCGAAGTAGCCCGCGTCGATCCAGCCCTGCAGGTGCTCGGCCGCCTGGACGTTCTCGGGTGTGTTGATCGTCGCATCCGGCTGCTGGAAGATCCACTCGTTGATCGCCGCGGGATCACCGTAGGAGGCCATCAAGCCCTGCAGCGGGAACGCAAGCCCACCCGTCGCGCCGCCGTTGAACTGCACGATCGGCACGATTCCGGCATCCTTCGCCGCCTGCAGTGCAGCGTCGAGCTCGTCGAGCGTCGCCGGAGCCTCGTCGAGCCCGATCTGCGCCGCGAGCTCCTTGTTGTAGAACACGCCGGTCATGGAGTAGTTCAGGCCCTGCGCGTACAACGGCCCGTCCCCGCGACGTCCCTCCTCGTCCACCCGTAGCTGCACCAGTTGAGACGCGGGCCAGTCGGTCCACCCGAATGCCTCGGCGT
>NZ_DATMIO010000071.1:0-3919 GCF_035554235.1 Microbacterium sp.
GAAGCCACCGCCGCCTCGCGGTGCGGGGGCACTTCCGCCCCGCCGCGCGCGGGCGCGCCGTGGCGCGGCATCCACCACAGCACGGCTGCCAGTATCGACGCACCCGTGCTGATCGGCAGCCCGACGACGAGCTTCTCCTGGGCGAAACCCAGATCGGGCAGGGCGAGCAGCCACGTGACGAGCCAGCGGGCGGCGAGCGCGGCGAGCGCTCCCGCGACGGCGAGGCTCGTGTTGCGGGATGCCGACGCGCTACGGTCGCGAAGCGGCCCGAGCGAGCCGGCGAGAGCGAGCCCCCACGCCGCGGCTCCCGCGGCGGCGAGCAGCAGGTATCCGAGGCCGAGCAGCACCACGGGCACCGGCGTTCCCCCTCACACGCCCGCGCTCACGGCGCCGGCGTCGCCGACCGGACGCCCTGCTCGGCAGGCTCCCCTTCGCCGGATGGCCGGACGATCGGACCCATCGCCCGCACCCGGAAGAACACCCACACCGTGAGCAGAAGCAGGAGCGTCCCCCCGAGGCCGTGGAGCGCGAGCACATAGGGCGTCGCACCGGGCGTCGTGGCGTTCGGCGGCGGCGTCGCACCCATCGCACCGGCGATGATGAAGTAGACCGTCTGCAGCGCGAGCAGCACCAGCGCGACGAACGTGAGGCCGATGTTCCTCCGCCCGATCCGGGCGAGAAAGCCGAAGACGATCCACAGAATCAGCAGGATGGGCAGGACGATCCGCCCGTTCATGCCGTGGAACCGGAAGAGCTCTTCCTCCGGTTCGGAGAAGACGCCGAGCGCCGCCAGGTAGAGCTGAGCGATGAGCGACACGACCAACAGGGCGTTGATCGTGAGGAATACCTTGCGCATGTGAACCTCCTCGTCGTGTGCCGCACGGTGCGGCGATATCGGAACCAGTGTCAGGAGCACTCAGTCGGCATCCGTGATACCGGCCGGGTTGCTTCGCTGCGGGGCGGCCCGCGAAAGTCCTTCGAGCAGTCCGCGCTCGATGATGCCGACCGAGTCGTATGCGGACAGGGCGGTCTCCACGGCCGCGACCCGGTCTGCCATGTCCGTGTCCTTCAGCACGCGCTCGGCGCCGCGCGCGACCGCTCGCGCGGACGGGGTCTCCGAACGCAGATCCACCGCCAGACCCCGGTAGGCGAGTCGGGCGTTGATGTCGCCCTTGCCCTCCCGCGTGCCCGCCACGAGCAGCGGAATACCGTGGCTGAGCGCCAGGAGCACCCCGCCGAGTCCGCCGTTCGTGACATAGAGCTCGGTGTGCGGAAAGAGCAGGTCGAAGTCGACGAAGTGCTCGATCAGCACGTTGTCGCTCCCGTACCGGGATCGAAGCTGCTCGGTGCCCACCCCGCCCGTCACGACGACCAGAAGCCGGTCGCCGCCCGCGAACGCTTCGATCGCGGGGATCATGAGCTTGCGCGGGTCGTGGTTGTCGACGGTTCCCTGCGAAACGACGATGACCCGGCCCGACCGCTCCACGATGCGCGGATCGAGCGGTGCCGTCGCCGGCGGGCGGTGAGGCAGCAGCGCGCCGACCCACTCGGCGTTCGGCGGGACGTAGTCGCCCGGAAAGTCGAGTTCGGGCAGCCCGATGTTGAAGACGCGACGCGCGACGTCCGGCTGCAGCGTGCAGTCGAAGTAGTCCTCGACCGTCACCGGGGGCAGACCTTCGTCCGCCAGGAATCCGTTGAAGGTCTCGACACCCTTTCGGGTGCCCGCCACGAGCATCGCGCGGGCTACGCGATTGACGATGCGTCCGACGAACGTCCTCGGCGGGCGCAGTCCGAAGAACGGGGTGATGGCGTTCTTTCCCCGCAGGCTCGGCGCGGCGATGGAGCCCATCACGAACACCGGCACGTCGAGGCGCTTCGCCACGAGGTAGCCGGCATAGAACGCGCCGTCGATCAGCAGCGCGTCGAAGGGGAATCGCTCCCGCCCGTCTCGGATGTCATGGAACTGCGAGCGAGCCGGACGCGCGAAGAAGACATCGGCGTCGAACTCGAGCGCTTTCATGCCCTTGAGCTTCGGGCGCTCCGGGTACAACGTGTTCAAGTTGTCCGCCGTGACCTCGATCGCCTCCTGGTACGGGATGACGGCGAGCCCGAGTTTCTCGACCCGGGGGGCATACTGCGGCCCGGCGTACCACCTGACATCGTGGCCGAGTTCAGCCAGGCGCACGGCGGGACCGGTGAGCGGATTGAAGTGACCCGCTGCAGGGACGGTGGCGATGAGAATCCGCATGTCGGCCTTCCCCGAAGACGATGCCGGATGACGCGCGTTCGCGTTAGTTGCTCACTATAGTGAGTCACTAGTGGAATTGTCTAGTAGAATTTCCCTGTGATCGATGCCACTACGCCGCCCCCCGCCCCCAGCCCCCGAACCCCGGGAGCCACTGCTGCTCACCGCGGGGTTCGCCGGCAGAAGGCCCTCGAGACGCGCTGGCGCATCATGGATGCCGCGCTCGCCGAATTCACCGAGCGGGGCTACCACGACACGACGATGGCGGCGATCGCCGAGCGGGCCGGCGTCGCGGTGCAGACGGTCTACCTCGGGTTCCGCACGAAGAGCGGGCTCCTGCAGGAGCTCGTCGGGAACGCCGTGCTCGGACGGACGAGGGACGGTGAGGTGGGGCCGCCCGAAGACACCGACCTGTTTGCGCGCGCCCTCGCCGAGCCCGACGGCAGGAAGGCGCTCATGCTGTGGGTCGACATGGCGCTCCCGGTCTACGAACGCACGTCCGCGATCAGTGACGCGGGTCGCTCGGCATATCTCTCCGACCCCGAGATGGCCGAGTGGTGGTCGCGGAGCGAGAGCATGCGGCTCCATGCGTGCGTGCGCATGGCGCAGGCGCTCGCCGACCACGGTTCGCTGCGGTCCGGGCTGAGCGTGGAAGAGGGTGCGGACGTTCTCGCCACGACGCTGTCGCCGCAGTCATTCCTCGCGTACACGATCGATCGCGGCTGGAGTGTCGATCACCTCGGCGCCTGGCTCAAGGACGCCCTCCCCAGGCTCCTGCTCGACATCCATCGCTAGCGGGCGCGACCCGACCCGCTCAGGGGATGAGCGCGACGACTTCTGCCCCCGAGGGCACGGCCGTCGTCACGATGCGCGTGTCGAAGGTCGCCAGCAGCGCGTCGTTCGACGCCGCGAGGTGGAGCAGGTAGGTGTCGGTGACCTGCGAACTCGCGAGCAGGCGCTCGGTGTGCACCGAAGCATCCAGCAGGCTCACCGAATCCGCGATGAAGGCATGATCGTCGCGGGCGGCAAGGCTCGCCAGACTCGCGAGCACGACGGGGGCGGGCTGCGTGTTCGGATACTTCGGGTGGCTCACCACCCGCACGACGCCGTTCTGCACGGTCGGGCTCGTGTGCCACGGCGACGCGCCCCGCTCCGCAAACCAGCGGTGCGCGCGGTCGTGGTGCACATGGAGCGGGTCGATCAGGGCGATCACGACATTGACATCGAGCAGGTGCCGGGTCACGACGGGTCGTCTCGCAGCGTGTTCACGTCTTCGAGCGAGGCCTGCCCCGCGGTCGTGGATGCCGGGAGCAGAACGATGCCGTTGCGGGTGCCGAAGCGTCGGCGCTCCGTCAGCGTCGCCCGGGCCAGCTGAGACAGCGCCTCGCCGAGGGTGAGCCCACGCGTGTCGGCGAACTGCTTGGCGGCAGCGAGCACATCGTCATCGATCGTCACGGTCGTGCGCATGCATCAATCATCACGCATCACGCATCTTGGCGTCAACGACCCCGATACCTCAGGCCGCCGCGAGCTACCTCTTGTGGGCGCTCTTCTCCGGGGTCGGCAGTTCGCCGCTCTCGCGGAGCGCGTCGTAATGCGCGGCGGCTTCGTCCTGGCGCGCCTGCTCGGCGCCCGACGCGATCGGCGCGCGCACATGCTCCGGCTCGTACCCGA
>NZ_DATMIO010000072.1:0-8094 GCF_035554235.1 Microbacterium sp.
TTCAGATAGGGCCGAGGGTTTCAGATATGGCCGAGGGTCATCATGCTGTTCCTCCCCACACGGCGTAGCTGACCACGCGCGTGGGCACGCCCTCTTCCTGCGGCGCGATCTCCAGCACCGCGTACTGCCGCTCTCCTGTGATGAGACACACGAAAGTGGGCTCAGATGCATCGGGCACCTCGACGAAGTTCTCGGACGTGACGCCTTCGACCGGTTGCATGGCCGCTCGGCACGTGTCGTGCCCGCCGTCGGGCACGACGGCGATCCCCGACGCGAAGCTGCTCACGAAGAGCGGCCCCGGGCCGGGCAGACCCGACAAGAACGTGTCCGTGTCGCTGAACCACACGTCGCCCCCGGGTGTGACTTCCCCGTACGTGGACTCGAAGATCTCCGCGGTCTCGAGATCGATGATCGCGTCGCGCACGGGCACGTCGAGCTCGCCCGTCGTGGCAAGCGTGTCGGGCTCCGGCCGAGTGAGCGCAGAGACCAGATATGCGGCGCCGACCAGAAGCAGCACGGCGACGACCGCGACGATCACGATCCACCATCGGAACCCGCTCGCGCCCGCACTCGTGGGACCGGAACCCCCGCCCGAGGACATGGCCACACGGTACCACCGGCCTCGCGGTGGCGCGCCTGGTGCCATGAGCGCCGAAACCCTGCCCGCCCCGCCGCACGGGGCGGCGTACCCTCGGATTGTGGGGATCACGCGCAAGACGCGGGACACGCTCGCGGCCGGTCTCGCGGGGGTGGCAGCCGCCGCGCTCGGGGCGGGAATCGGCGAACTCACGGCCGCGCTGATCGCCGCCACGCCTTCTCAGAGGGCGGAGTCCAGCCCGTTCGCCGCGATCGGCGGCGCACTCATCGATCTCGCCCCGCCGTGGGCGAAGGACGCGGCGATCGCGCTCTTCGGCACCGCCGATAAAGTCGCGCTGCTGGTCGGCATCGCGGTCGTGCTCCTCGCGGTGGCGGCGGGCGCCGGCATCCTGGATCTGCGACGCTCCCCGTGGGGCCGCGTCGTGTTCGTCGCGATCGGCCTCATCGGGGCGGTCGCCGCGATGACGCGGGCGCAGGCGTCGCCGTGGGCGTGGCTGCCGTCCATGCTCGCGGGCGCGGCGTCGGCGGCTGCGCTGCTGCTGATCCTGCGGAGGCCGCAGAAGAGGGCTCAGGATGCCGCGGCCGACGTCGCGCGCGATCCCGACCGCCGCCGGGTGCTGGTGTGGGCCGGCGCGGCCGCCGCCCTCGGAGTGCTGACGGCGGTCGGGGCGACCGCGGTGCGGGCGGGTTCTCGCACGATCACTGCGATCCGAGACACGCTGCGGCTGCCGACGCCCGCCGTCGCCGCGCCGCCGGTCCCGGCGGGGGCGGAGCTGGGGCTCGACGGGCTTGCTCCGGTGATCACGCCGAACGACGTGTTCTACCGCATCGACACCGCCCTCGTCGTTCCCCAGGTGGACCCCACGACGTGGAAGCTGCGCATCCACGGCATGGTCGAGCGGGAGGTCGAGCTCACGTGGGACGAGCTTCTGGCCCTCCCCCTCGAGGAGAGCACGACGACCCTGGCCTGTGTGTCGAACACGGTCGGGGGCGACCTGATCGGGAACGCGCTGTGGCTCGGCTACCCGATCCGCGCGCTGCTCGCGCGCGCCCACCCCCTCGCCGAGGCGGACATGGTGCTCTCCCGCTCGGTAGACGGGTTCACGGCATCCACCCCTCTCGAGGTGCTGACCGACGACCGCAACGCGATCCTCGCCGTGGGCATGAACGGCGAGCCGCTGCCGCCCGAGCACGGCTTTCCGGTGCGGATGGTCGTGCCCGGGCTGTACGGGTACGTCTCGGCGACGAAGTGGGTCGAGAGCCTCGAGGTGACGCGCTTCGACACGAAGCGCGCGTACTGGTCGGATCGCGGGTGGTCGGAGCGGGGGCCGATCAAGCTGCAGTCCCGCATCGACGTGCCGCGATTCGGGACGTCGGTGCCGGCCGGCAAGGTCGTGCTCGCCGGCGTGGCATGGCAGCAGCACGTGGGTGTCGCTGGCGTGCAGGTGCAGGTCGACGACGGCCCGTGGCGCGATGCCGAGCTCGCGAGCGCCATCTCCGACGACACGTGGGTGCAGTGGAGCATGCCGTGGTCGGCCACGGCGGGCCCGCACCGGGTGCGCTGCCGGGCGATCAGCGCGTCAGGCGACGTGCAGACCGACAAGCAGGCGCCGCCGGCGCCGGATGGCGCGACGGGCTGGCACACGCGCCAGATCGACGTCGGCTGAGCCGCGCGTCGCGCATCAGCCGATGCCGAGGGCGTCGCGCAGCAGCCGATGCCGAGGGCGTCGCGCATCAGCCGATGCCGTGCCCGCCCATCACCGGGTTCAGGCGGCGAGCACCAGCCGCAGCTGCTGGACGGCCCAGTCCAGCTCTGTCGCTCGCACGACCAGCGGCGGGGCGATGCGGATCGTCTGGCCGTGCGTGTCTTTGACCAGCACCCCGCGGGCGAGCAGCCGCTCGGCGATCTGACGCCCGGTGCCGATGGCGGGATCGATGTCGACGCCCGCCCACAGGCCCGCGACGCGCACACCGGTGACGCCGTGCCCGATGAGCTCGTTCAGGCGCGTCTCGAGGTGCGCGCCGAGGGCGCGGGCGCGCTCCTGGAACTCTCCCGTCGAGAGCATTTCGACAACGCGCAGCCCCACCGCCGCCGCGAGCGGGTTGCCGCCGAACGTCGAGCCGTGCTCGCCCGGTCGGATGACGCCGAGCACGTCGGCGTTGGCCACGACCGCCGAGAGGGGCAGGATGCCGCCGCCCAGCGCCTTGCCGAGCAGATAGACATCCGGAACCACGTCCTCGCGGTCGCACGCGAAGGTTTCGCCCACGCGGCCGAGGCCGGACTGGATCTCATCCGCGATGAAGAGCACGTTGCGGCGTTCGGTGAGCTCGCGGACCGCGCGCAGGTAGCCGACGGGGGGAACCACGATGCCCGCCTCGCCCTGGACGGGCTCGATCAGCACGGCGGCGGTGTTCTCGTCGATCGCGGCGTCGATCGCGGCCGCGTCGCCGAAGGGCACCGTCACGAAGCCGGGCGCGTAAGGGCCGAAGTCGTCGCGCGCCTGCGGGTCGTCGCTGAAGCCGACGATCGTCGTCGTGCGGCCGTGGAAGTTGCCCCCGGCGACGATCACCGTGGCGCGATCGGGCGTGATGCCCTTGACGCGGTAGCCCCACGCGCGGGCGAGTTTGATGCCGGTCTCCACGGCCTCGGCGCCCGTGTTCATCGGCAGTACGAGGTCTTTGCCGCACAGCTCGGCGAGCGCGGCCGAGAAGGCGCCGAGGCGGTCGTTGTGGTACGCGCGGCTGGTGAGCGTGAGGCGGCCCAGCTGCTCGTGGACGGCGGCGACGAGGGCGGGATGCAGGTGCCCGAAGTTCAGCGCCGAGTAGGCGGAGAGCAGGTCGAGGTACCGCTTGCCCTCGACATCGGTGACCCATGACCCCTCACCCTTCGCGATGACGACCGGGAGCGGGTGGTAGTTGTGGGCGACGTGCTCTTCTTCGGCCGCGATGATGCCCGCGGTGCGCGCGGCGTCGGCGTCGAGGGCGGCGGCGGAGGTCATGAGGATGCCCCGCGCAGCTCGAGCGTGCAGCACTTGATCCCGCCGCCGCCGAGCAGCAGCTCGGAGAGATCGATGAGCACCGGGTTGTAGCCGCGCTCGCGCAGCTGTCGCTCGAAGCCCTTCGCACGAGGGGAGATGAGGACGTTGCGGCCGTCACTCGCGGAGTTGAGGCCGAAAACGGCGCCGTCCTCGTCGGAGACGTGGATCGCGTCGGGGTAGCGCTCGGCGAGGATCGCCTGGCTGGCCTCGTCGAAGGCGGCCGGCAGGTAGGCGATGTTGGCGCGCTCGGGGCCGCCGTTCGCGACGCCCTCGATCGGGTCGAGCACCGCAATGGCCGTGTCGAGGTGATAGAACCGGGGGTCGGTCAGCGTGAGGGTGACGACCTCGCGGCCGAAGACCTCGCCGACCTCGCGGTGGCTGTCGCCCGTCGAACGGAAGCCGGTGCCGGCGAGGATCGTGTCGCCCACGAGCAGGAAGTCACCCTCTCCCTCGTTCACCTCTTCGGGAACGCGCGTGTCGAAGCCGTTCGCGCGGAACCACTCGATGAAGGGGCCCTCCTCGCCGGCGCGCTCCTGGAAGCGGAACTTGGGACCGTAGGCGATGCCGTCGATGAGAAAGCCGCCGTTGGCGGTGTAGACCATGTCGGGCAGGCCGTCGACCGGATCGATCAGCTCGACTTCGTGACCGAGCTCGATGTACGTGTCGTACAGCGTCTTCCACTGGCGCAGGGCCCGCGCGGTGTCGGTCGGGTTGGCCGGCTCCATCCAGGGGTTGATCGTGTAGCTCACCGTGAAGTGCTCGGGACGGCACATCAGGTACCGACGGCGGTGCTGGGTGCGGGTGACGGCCGATTCCGCGAGGGATGCGGTGTTGTTCACGGACGCGGTGTTGTTCATGGACCTGGGGCTCCTCATGAAGGGGCGGCGGACGCTGTCCATGGGCCCGGCGGCCCTTCGACTCGCTGCGCTCGCTCAGCAACCGCAGGGAGGAAAGGACGACTCGGGCACGCCGGCACCTATTCTCTCATGCCTGTCAGGCGGGAGCCATCACGACAACGACCTTGCCGACGGTGTGTCCCGCATCCACATGGGCGAGGGCGTTCCGCGCCTCCGAGAGCGGCCAGGTGCGCTCGATCGCTGCCCGGATGCGACCCTCCGCCGCGAGCGCCGCGAGTTCGGCGGTGAGCTCTGGCTTGGTGCGGGCGGCGAGGGGACGGATGCGGCGCCCGCCGGCGCCCCGCGAGAGCAGACCGGCACGCAGGATGCGGCCGATCGGGCCGAGCAGCCTGCCGCCCTCCCCGGAGACGAGCACGAGGGTTCCTCCCGGGCGCAGCATCGAGCGCAGCCGCCGGAGCGGCGCGGTGCCCGCGATGTCGAGAATCGCATCGAACGACGCCGCCGGCAGGCCCGCGGCATCCGTCGTCTTGTAGTCGAAGGTGCGCGCGGCGCCCAGGTCTTCGACGAGCTTTCGGCTGCGCGCGCCGCACAGCGCCCACACCTCCGCGCCGCGCAGTGCCGCGAGCTGCACCGTGTAGGTGCCGACGCCCCCGGAGGCCCCGATCACCAGCACACGCTGGCGGGCGGCGACGCCGCCCAGTTCGACGGCCTGCCACGCGGTGCCGCCGGCCAGCGGAAGGGCAGAGGCCGCGACGGGGTCGAGCGCGCCGGGGCGCCGCACGAGCTGGTCGGCCGGGGTCTTCACGTACTCGGCGAGTCCTCCCCCGGCGAGTTCGCCCAGAACCTCGTCGCCGATGGCGAGGTCAGCGACGCCGGATCCGACCGCGACGACCGTGCCCGAGACATCCCGGCCCCTCGTTCCCACGCGCGGGCGGCGCATGCCGAAGAATGCCCGCAGCAGCAGGGGCTCGCCGCGCATGATGTGGATGTCGGCCGCGTTGATGGATGATGCTCGCACCCGCACCACCACCTCGAGCGGGCCGGGCAGCGGGATGTCGACGACGACGTCTTGCACGGCGTCGGGCGCGCCGTAGCGGGTCTGGGTCCACGCGTGCATGGTCCGGGTTTCGAGCTTGGTGTTCATGACGCATTCCCTTCGGGGTACTGAAACACGGCGTCGAGTCCGACGCCGAAGACGCGCGCGATCTGGAATGCCAGCTCGAGCGATGGGGAGTACTTCTCCTGCTCGATCGCGATGATCGTCTGCCGGGTGACGCCGATGCGCCTCGCGAGCTCGGCCTGCGTCATCCCCTCGACCTCGCGCAGCGCGCGGATCGAGTTCGTGACCTTCGTGGGTTTGACCATCAGGGCATCCCCCGCCGGTAGACGATGATGCGCGTCAACCCGCCGAGGAAGGCGGAGAGGAAGAACCCGAAGAAGATGGCGTTGCCGATCCAGAACCAGGCGCCCTCGACCATGGCGAGCACGAGGGCGACGACGCCTCCGATCACCATGAACGCCTGACCGACGCGATCGCCGAGCCACTCGATCTCGCGGTCGCGGAGGTCGGCCTTGTGATCTTCGTCGGGGTTGCGCATGCCGGCGAAGATCCCCCAGAGGATGCTGACGACGATCGAGAACACGATGGCGCCCACGATCGTCCAGACCATCGGCCAGACCCAGTCGATCTCATCGACCGGCCGTGCGAAGAGCTGGGGCAGCACGAGCACGACGTAGACCGCCGTGCCGATGACGCTCGCGATGAGCTGCGACCAGGTGTTGCGTTCTGCGTACCCCATGACGGGCTCCCTTGGATGTCTAATATGTTTGACATCTGCGACGGTACCCGCTTTGCGGGTGGGTGTCAAGAATATTTGACATGGGTCGGGGGGCGGGGCGTGTAGGGCTCGAGGTGGCGGCGCGTGGGTTCGAGGCGTAGCAGGCCGCGGCGTGGGGTTTCGGCGCGCCGCGGCCTGACTCAGAAGGGCGGTGGATCGGCACTCGTCGTGAAACCCGTGGGGCTCGTCCAGGCGATTTCGCCGGTGACGGGATCGCGCGTCATCGACCACAGGCTCTCGTGCTTCACGGTGTGGTGCGCGCCGCAGACCGGGGCGAGGTTGTCGCCGCTCGTTCGACCGCCGTACTGCCAGTCGAGCGAGTGGTCGATGTCGCACTCGGCGGAAGGCCGACGGCATCCGGGGAAGACGCACAGCGGATGCCGCACGCCGAGCCATCTTCGGAGCGCCTTCGGCACCCGATAGGTCGTCCGGTCGACGTCGAGCACCGTGCCCGTGACCGGGTGCGTGAGAACCCGTATCCAGGACGTGGCACCGCCGGCGAGTCTGCGCGCTGTGTCGAGGTCGATGGGGCCGTATCCGTCGAGAGTGGCGGGCTCGTCGCCGCGACCGAGCAACGTGAGTGCGGGAATCGTGATCGCGATCGAGGCGCCTGTACGGCCCGAAACGCCCACGCGCGTGGTGGCGGCTTCGCGTGTCGCGGCACCTGTGCGTGCAGCGCCGCCTGCGCCACCGCCGTCGGCAATGCCGCCGGCATCCGCGTTCCGGGCATCACGTCCATTGCCGACGCCATCCCCGCCACCCCCGGCGTCGCGTTCATCGCCCCACTGGGTGCTCACTTGCTGGGTCAGCAGATCGGCGAGCACGTCGGCGCGGAGCTGCGCCATGGTCCGGCGCTCATCCTCGTTCGAAGCGAGCCGCCTCGCCATCGCATCGACCTGAGCCACGGCGGCATGGGCGTCGGTCGCCGGCATGAACGCATTCAGCATCGCCATCCCGTCGAGTTCTGCGGACACCCACACGGATCGATCCTTCGCGGCCCGCCGATGGCGCTCGTCGATGGACTCCGCGTGCACCCGTTCGCGAACGACGCGTGCGCGAACCCGGAACTTTCCCGCCGTGAGCAGCTCGGCGGGCGCGGCAAGCTGCTCATCGAACGCGTGCCAGGCCTCCGCCGCATCGTTCGGAAGGCTGTTCGCGAGTTGGGCGGCCGCGACGGCGTTGGCCTCCCCGACGCGTCCAGACAGGAAGCCCTCCCACAGCCGGGGGCACCGCTCTTTAAGGGTCCGAGCGTTCCCCGCGCGGGTGTGGACGGTGCCCTCCGCCATCCGCAGTCGCACCGCGATATCGGCCGCCGCGGCGCGCACCGCGATCTCGCTCCGCGCCCGGCGCATCGCGCCGACGGACCGCCCGCGCGGATCGAACCACTCCGGATCGAGCGTGGGGTCCGGTCCCACCCAGGGGGTCGGGTCGCTCGCTGCCGCATCGAGTACCTCGCCCATGATGCGGTACTGGTCGGCAATGAGAACTCGGGCGCGTGCCGCTGCGCCCTCCAGCTCCCACAGCCCGGCGTCGAACGACTCACCGGCCGACGGCGTCCATGGGCCGGCGGCGAGCACATCGACGTCCGCGTCGATGACGTCACGCTCGTCGATGAGCACATCCGGGTCGAACCGGGCGTGCTCCTCGACGGGCAGTGCTTCGTACATAACTACGAATGTACGCCGGGCCTCCGACATTGGACCGCGACGTAAGTGCGGCTGGTGCGGAGAGGCCCGCGCGCGAGCTGTTCGTGACGACTGATCC
>NZ_DATMIO010000073.1:0-8555 GCF_035554235.1 Microbacterium sp.
CGCCACGAGATTTCGCCGGCTCACCGACGCGGCCGGCCTGGTGCCCTCCTGCTTGGGGGCGAACGTCGACACGGCCCGCCGTCGTGATCGCCACATGACCGATGACGAGACGGTCGAGAGCCTGGAAGCGCAGATCGACGCGGCGCGCACGCTGGGCTTCCCCGTCATGCGGATCCAGTTCGGCGCCAGGACGTCAGCGTTGCGGCGCGTCGTCACCGCTGCGGAGAAGGCGGACGTCAGGCTCGGGATGGAGATCCACGCGCCACATTCCGTGGATCATCCGACCGTCGTGGCCCTGCGGGAGCTCTACGACGAGATCGACTCGCCGTACCTGGGGTTCATCCCGGACTTCGGCGCATCGGTGAGCGCGATGCCCGCCGGCGCCGTCCGTCAGCAGCGCGAAGGTGGAATGCCGGAGGACGTCCTCGAGCTGATCATCACGACGTGGCAGAGCGTCCATGACGGGGCGCGAGACGCGTTTGCGGCCCGGCGTGAGCTGATGGCCGATCTCGAGGCGCGCGACGCGGGCGGGCAGGCGCTGGGGTTCGCGTGGCGAGCGCTCACGCTCTGGGGTGCGCAGCCGCCGGAGAAGTGGCTGGAGATCATGCCCCGCGTCGTGCACGTGCACGGGAAGTTCTTCGACATCGACGAGAACGGCGAAGAGCCGTCCGTCCCGTATCCCGAGTTGATGCGGGTCTTCCGCGAGGGCGGGTATGAGGGCGGCATCTCGAGCGAGTGGGAGGGGCGCGACTGGGCCGAGCATCCCGACGGCATCGCCATGGTGAAGGCTCACCAGGACCTGGTCCGGCGCCACCTCGCGGTGGATGCACCGGTCGGCAGCTGAGTCGTCCGCAGGGACAAACCGGATAGCCGCGCGGCATCCGGCCAACGCAGGAGGAGAGAGAAGCACATGAGAGGTACACGCACACGGAGGCTGGCCATCGCGACCCTCACCGTCGTGGCATCGGCGTTCGCCCTGGCGGCGTGCGGCGACTCGGGTGACGACAACGGTGGTACGAGCGGCGGCCAGCAAAAGATCCGGCTCACCTGGCAGGCGGGGTACGACAAGCCCGTCGGCGCGTTGATCAAGGCGTTCGAGGCCAAGAACCCCAACATCAAGGTCGAGGCCAACTTCCTGCCGATCGACTCGTACGGCCAGGTCGTGACGACGCAGTTCCAGGCGGGCAACGGGCCTGACGTCGTCTGGGGCTCGCCCGGGCGCGGCAACACGAACGCTCTTGGCCTGCTCTTCAACCGCGGGTGGCTTGCGCCGCTGAACGACCTGTCGTTCGCGAAGTCGATTCCCGAGGAGGCGAGCGCGATCGTCCACTCTGGTCCCACCCTGTACGCCTTGCCGGTCGCCGTCTTCCCGATCGGAGCGCTCTACAACGAGAAGGTCTACGACGAGGCCAAGCTGACGACGCCCACGACGTTCGACCAGATCCTGCAGGTCTGCAAGACGCTGAAGGACAAGGGCAAGTCCGCGATCGGCATCCCCGGCCAGGTGCCTGCGCTCTTCGTCGTTGGGATGGCATCGAACTACGTCTACAACAAGATCCCGGACTGGAACGAGCAGCGCGACACGGGCAAGGTGAAGTTCGCCACATCCCCCGAGTGGAAGGAGACGCTCAACGCGTTCAAGACACTGAACGACGGGGGTTGCTTCCCGAAGGGCGCCGCGGCGATCAACATCCCGCAGGCGATCGGCCGGCTTGCGAACGGCGGTTCGCTCATGTCGATCGTCCCCGGTGACGCCTCAGCCGGCATCTCGGCGGCCAATCCGAAGACGAAGCTCGGCATCTTCCCGTTCCCTGGACCGACCGCCGACGCGACCCACGTGCCGATCTCCTACGGGCAGGCGCTCGGGCTCAACAAGAGCTCCAAGCACCTGGACGCGGCCAAGAAGTTCCTCGAGTTCGTGGCGCAGCCCGAGCCGTCCAAGCTCGTCGCGCACGCCATGGGCGTCCCCACGATCGACGAGTTCAAGCAGGGCCAGTTGACGCCGGTCCTCGCCGGCCTGCAGGACACGGTCAAGGCCAAGCAGACGACGGCGTACGGAGCCCTCGGGTTCCCGAGCGGCGATGTCTACGACACCGTCAACAAGGCAACGCAGGGGATCCTGAGCGGACAGGTCAGCGTCGACGAGGCGCTCAAGATGATCGACACCGCGTGGGACAGCGCGAAGTGACCAACGGCTGACGCGGCCCGCGTGCCTGGGGATCCTCAGGTGCGCGGGCCGGCCGCGCTCGGACAGTGCCCAGCGCGAGCCTCTGGAGCTCGCCCAACGAGAGGAGGTGCCTGCGATGGTCTCCATCGACCCAGAAGTGCTCATCGTCGGCAGTGGACCGATCGGCGCGACGTTCGCCCGGACGATCTTCGACCGCCGGCCGTCGACCGAGATCCTCATGGTCGAGGTCGGTCCACAGCTCACCGACCCGCCGGGGATGAACGTCAAGAACCTCGGCGACGAGCGCGAACGGCTGGTGGCCCAGGTCCGCTCGCAGGCTCCAGATTGGAGCGAGGCCGACATCGAGATCGCCGCGAGCATGTCGATGCGTGCACCGACCGGTGATCGCGCCCGGCCCGGTACGGCCTACGTCGATCCGGAACGTGCCCTGCGCGGCGGGCCGGACACGATGTCGGCGGCCGCGATCTCCACCAACGTCGGTGGGATGGGCGCCCATTGGACGTGCGCGTGCCCGCACCCGGCTGGCCGCGAGCTCCCGACGTTCATCGGGCCGGACGAGTGGGAGCCCGCCCTGGCGCGCGCGCAGGACCTGCTCTGCGTCACGACCGCCGCGTATCCCGCGACCATCCAGGGAGAGGCAGCGCGCCGCGCGCTGTCGGCGGAGTTCGACGATGAGCTTCCGGAAGGTCGCAAGGTCCAGCCGATGCCGCTGGCCTGCCGCGTCCTGCCCGACGGCTCGCGGTATTGGACCGGGGTGGACATGGTCCTCGGCCCGCTGGCCTCCGATCCGCCGGCCTCGTTCGAGCTGCGCTCCAAAACGCTCTGCCGCCGGCTGGTGGTCGACGGCGGGCGCGTCGCGCAGGCGGTGCTGCGGGATGTCGCGACGGGCGCCGAGACCGTCGTTCGCCCGAAGGTGGTCGTGGCGGCCTGCGACGGCCTCCGGACGCCGCAGCTGCTGTGGGCATCCGGCGTCCGACCGACCGCGCTGGGTCGCTACCTCAACGACCACATCCAGCTGATGGGCGCGGCGGCGCTGGACCAGGCACTTGTCGCCCAGGTGGCGGGCGACCCGGAGGCCGGCAACCTCGTCGATGGCCGGGCGATCCCGGGCGACACGCTGATCGGCGTGTACTGGATCCCGTACTGCGACGATCACCCGTACCACAGCCAAGTCATGCACCTGGATCTCTCACCGGTGCAGATGGGTGCGCGGATGACGGCCGATCGCACGGACATCGTGGGCGCGGGTTTCTCGATCCCGAAGGACATCCAGGCATCGGACCGGGTCGTGATGTCTGACAGCGAGGTCGACGCGTACGGCATGCCGAAGATGCGGATCGACTACTCGCTGACCGAGAAGGATCGCGCGACGATCGACATGCTCAAGCAGCGCCAGATCCGGATGGCCGATGCGCTCGGCGGCTTCGCTCCGGGGCGCAAGCCCTTCGTGATGCCGCTGGGAAGCTCGCTGCACTACCAGGGTGCCTTCCGCATGGGCACCGACGATGACGGCACGTCGGTGTGCGACCCGTCGTGCCGTGTCTGGGGGCTGCCGAACCTCTTCGTCGGCGGCAACGGCGTCATCCCGACCGCGACGGCCGCGAACCCGACGCTCACCAGCGTGGCGCATGCAGTACGCGCGGCAGGCAGCCTCGTGGGCTTGTTGTCGTGAGCGGATCCGCGTGTCGGGCGCCGTGACCGCGGAAGGTCGGGCAGTCCTCGCCGCCGCGTTCGACCGGATCCTGCCGGAGCGCGGGTGGGACATGGCGGTGCGGGAGTACCTCGACGCCGAGGGCCACGGTGACCTGGCGCCGCTCATGCCTGCGCTGGAACGCGTGGCGGCGCGGCTGGCAGAGCTGTCGCACGGGACGTTCGCCGAGCTCGAGCCTGAGGCTCGCGACGCGTTGCTGGCGTCCATGATCGGCGACCCGGAGCGCTCGCAGGACGCCCAGGTCCTGCCGCGAATCGCCCACGAGGCCCAGTACGCGTTTCGATCGGGCGGCGCCGACCCGCCCGGCTGGGCTCGCGTCGGGTTCGATCCGGTGTCGTCGAACGAACGCACGCACGCCGCGGGTCGGCTTCCCCCGGCACCGAGCGCGTCTGTCTCCGACCGCTGGGACGCCATCGTCGTCGGCGCGGGAGCAGGCGGCGGCGCCGTCGCCTACGCCTTGGCCGCCGCGGGGCATCGCGTCCTCGTCCTGGAGCGCGCAACGAATTACAGCAATGCTGAGCTCCGCGGCGATCATCTTCACGGCAAGCGGCTCGGCATCTATGGGGTGGCCGCAGGCGGGCCCGGCGCCGGGCATCCGCGTGTGGCCGAGGTCGACGGCGTGGCGGAGGTTGTCGACGTCACCGAGGATCCGCATGGCTGGGCGTTGAACGCGATGTGCGCCGGCGGCGGCACGCGTCTGTGGCAGGCGCAGGCGTGGCGCTTCGCGCCGGAGGACTTCAGGATGGCCGAGACATACGGCGTGCCCGCCGGCAGCACCCTGGTCGACTGGCCGTTCGGGCGGGACGAGCTCGATCCCTGGTACGACCGTGCCGAGGAGCTGGTCGGCGTGTCGGGCGCGCCGCTGGCGCCGACCGGGCGCGCGACGCGCGCCGACGCCTACCCGATGCCGCCGCTTCCGTGCGGCTCTGCAGGGGAGGCGTTCATGGCCGCCGCGCGTGCGCGCGGCTGGGACGCCGGCCCAGTGCCGTATGCCATCAACAGCGAGCCGCGGAACGGTCGCGCGGCCTGCGTCCGCTGCCATCAATGCCAGGGCCACGCGTGCCCCGTCGACGCCAAGAACGGCAGCCACAACACCGTGCTCGCGCGCGCAGTCACGACCGGACGCTGCGCAGTCCTGTTCGAAGCGCGCGCCGTGAAGATCGTCGTCCGCGGATCACGGGCCCGCGCGGTCCGGGTGGTGCTCGCAGACGCCGGCGAGCGCGAGATCGCGTGCGGTCGTGTCGTCGTATGCGCCGGGGCAGTCGAGACGCCGCGGCTGCTGCTGGCCTCCGGGATCGGCAACGACCACGTCGGCCGGCACGCCCATTCTCACGCGATCGTGTCGGTCCTCGCCGACGGAGGACCGGAGGGGTTGGGCGACTTCAGCGGTCCTGGGCACACGACCGCGACGCTGAGGTTCGTCCATGGAGGCGGCGCGCCGTTCGGCGGCGGCGTGCTGTTCGACGCGCCGCCGCTGCTGCCGCTGGCCGCAGCACGGGTCGCAGAGCAGCTCGGCGCTCCCGGATGGGGGGCGGGGCACGAGCGCTGGATGCGCAGCGGCCGGCGCAGCCTGATCGGCGCGATGAGCATCGGCCAAGAGGTGCCCGACGCGATGTCGCGCGTGATGCTCGCGCGTGACGTGACGGATCGGGACGACATGGCGGTCGCGCGCATCCGGCTCCGCCGCCATCCGGCGACGGACCGCCTCCTCGACTTCCTCCGGGACCGCTGCTGCGAGTGGCTGAGCGAGCTCACGCCGGCCACTCCGATGAGCATGTTGCAGCGGACCGCGTTCTCCGAGCATGCGGCGGGCACCTCCCGGATGGGCGATGACCCAAGCAGGTCGGCTTGCGATCGCTTCGGGCGCGTGCACGGGTGGGACAACGTGCACGTCGCCGACGCCTCGCTCCATCCGACCAACGGGAGCGTGAATCCCGGCCTGACGGTCATCGCGAACGCGCTGCGGGTGGGTGACGCGATCGTTCGCGGCGCCTGAATTCCGCCTCGCGTCGGGCGGACGCGCATCCGGAGCCTGAGGAGCCGTACCGGTCCTCAGTGATCCGGACGGAGGATCGACCGCGCGGCGCGGCGATCGACGTTCATCGCCGGTCCGAGCAGGCGGGTCGCGTTGCCGTGCGCGATCTTGGCTCGATCGGCGGGCGAGATCGGCAACGCGTCGAACCACCTGGCGGCGTCCTCCATGCGCTCGAACGGGTGGTCGGCGGCGAACAGCACGCGGTCGGCCCCGAGCTCGAGCAGGATGCCGATGAGCGATGCCGTGTGGTAGTTGCCGCTGATCGTGAGGTGGAAGTTCTCCCGCAGCACGGTCCGCGGCGGTCGCTCGAACGCGACGTCCTCGCGGTGCGCGATGCGTTGTTCGAGCCGCGCGATGGCGAACGGCAGGTTCTCGCCGAGATGGCCCAGGATGATCTGCAGGTCGGGGTGGCGGTCGAACAGCCCGCTCGTGATCAGTCGCAGCGCGTGGGTGCCCGTCTCCACGCCGAACGCCCACGCCGGCCCGAGCAGCTCCGGCCGCCCCTCGTACATCCGGGAGTGCGCCGGCAGCGGGTTGCGTGGGTGGAGATAGAACGGCACTCCGAGCTCCGCGACACGAGCCCAGAACGGTGCGTACTCGGGCTGGTCGTAGTACGCGATCGAGCCGTCCTCCAGTTCCGAGAAGCCGTTGGCAAGCGCGCCGACGAACCCGAGCTCCCCCACTGCGCGTCCGAGCTCGTCCGCCGCTGCGCCAGGATCCTGGAGCGGGATGGCCGCGAACCCAGAGAAGCGGTCGGGCCGGCTGGCGACCAGCTCGGCGAGCGCGTCGTTGGCCTCGCGGGCGGTCGCGATCGCGCGCTCGTGCGACGCGATGCCCTGGATGCCGTCCGAGCCCAGCGACAAGACCGATCGCTCGATGTCCAGGGCATCCATCTGCCGCAGCCGCTCGTCCACGTCGTGGAGGCCGGCGATCACGCGCCGCCAGGCATCGGGGGGCCACCCCACCGGTGCGATGCAGTGCTCCAGGGCCGGGGTGACGAAGTGCTCCTCGAGGGCGATCTTGCCGTGGCGTTCCATCGACGCTCCGCTTGTGCCGGGCGTTGCTCGCCCGAGGCCGGGTGTCGGCCGGACAGTAGGTTCGCGTTCCTCCGCCGGTCAATGGCTGATCCCTCGTTTCGGTGCGTCGTCGACCCGACGGACAACGCCGCTGACGATCTCGACAGAGCCCGTGCGCAGCCGCAAGGGCCAAGATGTCAGCCCGGGAGCACGATCGACCAGCCGCCGTCGACGACGACGTTTGCGCCGGTGACATAGGCGGCTGCGTCGCTGGCCAGGAACACCGCGACGTTGACGACGTCCTCGGCGGTGCCGAGGCGGCCGAGCGGGATGGCGCTGGCGATGTCGCGCATCGGGTGGTCGGGCGCAAGCAGGTTCTCCTGGCTGCCCGGCGTCACGATCATCCCGGGGCTGATGCAGTTCGCCGTGATCCCGTGCCGCGCGCCTTCGGCGGCGAGCTGCCGGGTGGCGGCGATGACGCCGCCCTTCGAGGCCGAGTGGGCGACGCGGTCGTTGGTGACCGAGCCGGTCAGCCCCGCCGTCGAGCCGACCGTGATGATCGTCCCGCGTGTCTTCTTGAGATGCGGCCAGGCGTACTTGGCGCAAAGGAACACGGAGTCCAGCTCAGCGGCGAGCGTGAAGCGCCAGTCCTCGAACGACTGCGTGTCGACCGCGCCGAAGCGGACGGCCCCGGCGTTGGCATACAGGATGTCGATGCGGCCGTGGCGCTGCACCGCGGTCTCGATCCAATCGCGCACCGACGCCTCGTCGGTGACGTCGAGGTAGGGCGTGTCGTCGTCGCTGCGGATGTCGCCGCCGACGACGATCGCGCCCTCGGCCCGGAAGCGCTCGAGCGCGACGCGGCCCTGTCCGTTGGCGGTTCCGGAGATCGCCGCGACCTTGCCCTCGAGGTGACCCATCACTGCTCCTTGCGCATGGCGTCGGACAG
Organism: Microbacterium sp.; assembly: GCF_035554235.1. Taxonomy (GTDB): domain Bacteria; phylum Actinomycetota; class Actinomycetes; order Actinomycetales; family Microbacteriaceae; genus Microbacterium. The sequence goes on from NZ_DATMIO010000073.1 coordinate 7,900, forward strand.
GACCTTCGCGGCGGCACCGCCGACGAGGCCTCCGTCGATCGTGATCTCGGCTCCGTTGAGATAGCTCGAGTCGTCGGACATCAGGAAGACCATGAGCTTGGCGACCTCCTCGGGGCGGCCGGGGCGGCCAAGTGGCGTGATCGCGACGTTGGCCTCGAGAAACGCGGCGGGCGCTGACGCGGTCATCGGGGTTTCGATGTAGCCGGGGTGCACGGCGTTGACGCGGATCCCCCGCTGGCCGAGCTCCATCGCCGCCGCCTGCGTGAGCCCGCGCAGCGCCCACTTGCTCGTCGTGTACGCGGCCGTGTAGTGGCCGATCAGTGCGGCGATCGAGCCGACGTTGACGACCGATGCGCCCGCGTGCATGAGCGGCATCAGCGCCTGGATGCCGAGCATCGGGCCCGTGACGTTGACGCCGAGCACGCGGTTCCACTCGGCGAGATCGACGTCGCCGAGGCGCACACGGCTGGTGATGCCGGCGTTGTTGATGAGCCCGTCGACCTGGCCGTGGCGCTCGCGCAGCATGGCGGCGAGCGCACTCCAGCCCTCGGGGTCGGCGACGTCGAGCGCCACCGGCTCGACGCCCGGCCCGGCCGCGGGCGCCTCGAGGTCGGCCGCGATGACGTGCGCGCCCTCGGCGGCGAGCGCCGCCGCCT
>NZ_DATMIO010000074.1:0-3236 GCF_035554235.1 Microbacterium sp.
TGGCGCACCAGCTGTTGTGGTCACCGGTGTCGAGCCGACCTTCACCGACGATGACGCCCCGGCGGCCTGGTGTCGTCGTGGCGAGCACCAAACGTCGCCTCCTGTGTGCCGGGAACCTGACCTACCCGCTAGCAGCAATCGGCACCGGTTTCACCGGACTCTTCTGCTTCCGCGACGCTGACGCGCAAGGACCGGATGGCGTTGTCCGCGGTGACCCCCAGCGGTCAGTCGATCCAGGTGGTCTCACACGGCCGGCACCACCACAGCCGCTCGAGCGAGGAGTTCCAGCCTTGGTCGAGTGGCTTGAACGTGGCCGCCGGGTCGCCGCAGAACAGGCATTGGGGCCCGTGGACCGCGTTGGTCTCGATCCATCCTGTCGTGCTCGGCGGGGCGGCGTGCATTCCTTCCAGACTGGGCATGCGGTTCATACTGCGCCCTCGTGCTCAAGAAATGACACATCGTGGTGGTCTGGGGTCGGGCCGGTGGCCGGCGGCCACCTGCTCAGGTCGACGCTGCCGGCGGCCGGGAGTTCGCAAGGGGCGATTCCAGGCGACGAGACGCGGTCGGGTTCACGCGGCGCCGACGCCCGACGACCCGGGATGTTCGTCCAAGGTGGCCTGCACGCCGATCTCGACATTGCCCTGGAGCGCCCGCGACACCAGGCAGTTGCGTTCGGCCTCCTGCGCCGCCCGGTCGAACGAGGCCGCGTCCGCGCCGGGCACCACACCATGCACCTCGAGCCGGCTGGAAACGATCGTCGGCGTCCCCGACGTCTCCAGCGTCACGGTCGCGGTTACCCACAGGTGCTCGGGAGGGGTTCGCCGTGCCGCCAGGATCGACCCCAGGGCCATGGTGAAGCAGGCCGCGTGCGCCGCCGCGATGAGCTCCTCGGGGCTGGTCTTGCCCTCGGGCTCACCGAACCGCGACGCGACGGTGATGGGTAGGTCACCGAGCGCGCCGCTGCCTCCCGAGGCATGCCCGGAGCCTCGTGCGATGCTTCCTGTCCAGTCGACTTCCGCGGTTCGCTGCACGGCCGCCATTGGCTCCTCCTTCGACGATCGTGGTGGATGCCTTCACGCCGTCGAGGATCGCGCCGGGGCGGCCTGCTGTCGTCACGACCAGCATCAGTTGTTGCCTCTTGTCTGCTGCAAACCCCACCTACCTGCTAGCTGCAGGGGGGCAGTCGACCGGGCCCGGTAATGACGCACCAACGCCGAGACGATCGGTACCTGCCTGGAACGGGGAGCACTATGACTCCAAAGCCATCATGGGACGGCGGCGAGGTAGGCCAGCAGGTGCGGGCTTCAGCGTCCGGGAGCTGGCGGTGGTCGGTGGCGTGAGGTGGGCCAGGCAGCTGGGATCGGGGATGATGGGTTTGGCAGGCACGGGTATCCGCCTGGGTCATGAGGCTGTGGAAACCGCATGATCCTGGACGTTCGTGCCTGCATTTGACTATTCGGCATGACTGCGCGAACCCGACGGAGCACCACAACGACGGTGCCCTGCCACAGGCACTGCCTTCGTCGTGCCGATGGCCCGCGGCGCTGTGGCGAGCAGAGGACAGGCGCAGTAGGGACCGCGCCAAGGAACGGCTTCGTCGACGGCGGTGCACGTGTACGAGACCCGATGGGTAGGTGCCCGCGTCACCTTGGAAGGCTGGGCAGACGCGGTGTGGGTGGAATCTGCACGTACCTCAGACGAGGCCGGTGATCATCGCGACGATCTCCTCGCCCGTCGTCTGCGCTGCGGTGCGGATCCCGACCTGCTTGCCGCGCCGGAGCACGCAGATTCGGTCGGCGAGTCCGAACACCTGGTCGAGTGAATGGCTGATGAGAAGGATCGCCGTTCCCCGGTCGCGCAACCGCCGAATCAGCTCTTCGACGCGTTGCGTCTCGGCCACGCCGAGCGAGGCCGTCGGCTCGTCCATCAGCACGAGCCGCTGCGCCCAGTGCACTGCCCGGGCGATCGCGACTGCCTGGCGTTGGCCGCCTGAGAGATCGCGGATCGTCTTGCGCGGGCTGTCGATGCGCACGTCGAGATCGTCGAGGAGCCTCTGGGTCTCGGCTGACATCGTCTCCCGGTCGAGCCGGCGGAGGAGGCCCCGTACGAGCTCGCGGCCGAGGAACATGTTCATGTACACCGGCTGCAGATCGGCCAGCGCGAGATCTTGGAAGACGGCCTCGATCCCCTGCCTGCGGGCTTCAAGCGGGTGGGGGAACTGGACTGCGGCCCCGTCGAGCAGGATCCGCCCGGACGTCGGCGGATAGACGCCCGCGAGGCAGTTCACGACCGTCGATTTCCCGGCTCCGTTGTCGCCCACGAGTGCGACGACCTCGCCACCGTCAGCGTCGAGCGTCACGCCGTCGACCGCGACAACTGCCCCGAACTCCTTCCTGAGGTGCTCGACTCGCACGAGCGGCATCGACCTCAGCGTCCTCTCCGCCCGCGAAGCGTGAGCGAGATCGCGAGCAGCAGCAGCACACCCTGGGCGATCAACTGCTCGGAGGTGGTGAGACCCCACAGGATGAGGCCGTTGGTCAGCATTCCCAAAAGCAGGCTCCCAACCAGCGCGCCGATGACGCTGCCCTCGCCGCCGAACAGGCGTGTCCCGCCGATGACGACCGCCGCGATGACGGTGAGCAGGTCCTGCTCGCCGAGCGTGTAGCTCGCGCCTTGCAGCCGGCCCGTGTAGAGGATCGCGGCGAGCGCGGCCGATGCGCCGCTGAGCATGAAGACGGCTAGGCGGACGCGGTCGACGCGGATGCCGGCCGCTCGAGCCGCCCGCGCGTTGTCGCCCACGGCGACGACGTGCGCTCCGAAGCGTCTGTGTCGGAACACGAAGTGGCCGAGCGCAACAGCGCCGAGCGCCCAGAACGCCAAGCCGGGGATCGGGCCGAGGTCGCCGGAGCCGAAGATGTCGACAAACCGCTGGTTCTCGACGGCGACGGACTGGAGATCGGTGACGGAGCGCGCAACACCGGTGACGATCCCCATCGACGCGAGCGTGACGAGGAAGGACGGCAGCACGAGCGCCGTCACGAACAGACCGTTGACGACGCCCACGCCGATGCCGACGCCGAGCCCGGCGGCGATCGCCAGCACCGCGCTGTGAGTCTGCATCACGTCCGCTGTGACCAGCGCAGCTAGAGCGACGACCGCCCCGAGCGAGAGGTCGATCTCGCCGGCGCTGAGGACGAAGACGACGGCGACGGCCATCACGGTGATGGGCGTCGTCT
>NZ_DATMIO010000075.1:0-3235 GCF_035554235.1 Microbacterium sp.
GAGGGATCGTGGGTGGCCGTCCAGCCACCCTCGAGCGCGTGAGCGCTCGGGTCACGCGGTCGCCGACAGCGGCTTCCTGAATGCGCCGTACCTGCCGCCGGCCACGGCGTCAAGACCATCGGCCATCACCTCCACCGGACCCACCACCGGCAGGCTCTGGCGCCGCCATCGTTTGATCGCGCTCACGAAGTCCTGTCGGTGGGACTCGAACCTCGCCGTCGGGGCCACGATCGACACCGCCTGCAGCAGGCCATCAGGCCGCTCGACCGCGACGGCGAGCGCGCTGATGCCGACGTCGTGCTCCTCGTCGTCGAAGGCGATTCCGGTAGCGCGGATCTCATCGAGCTGCCGCCGCAACGCGGACGGGTCCGTGATCGTATTCGGTGTGTACCGCGCGAGCGGCCGAGAGACCACGCGCGCGATGTCGGCCTCCGACCGGTGCGCGAGCAGGACCTTTCCGATGCAGCTCGCATGCACCGCGAACGGCTTGCCCAGTTCGGCGACCGCCTGAAGGCGGTGTGCCGAGGCGATCTGCTCCAGGATGATCACGTCATCACCGGTGAGCATCGCGAGGTCGACGTTCTCGTTGACCGTGCGGGCAAGAGCGATCATCGACGGCCGCATCGTCTTGACGACATCGACATAGCTGGTGACCGAGAGGCTCACGATCCGCGGCCCGAGGCGGTAGCCGCCGCTGCGCGATGCCGGGGCCACGTACTGTGCGGCGCACAGGTCATCCAGCAGTCGATGGACCGTCGACCGCGCGATTCCCGTCCGCAGCGAGAGCTGAGTGAGGCTCATCGGCGACGGGGCGTCGGCGATCGCGTCCAGCACCGTCATGGCTCGACCGAGCGATGTCATCTCACCAGATCCTCGTGAGATGGGCGCCGCTCTCGGCGGCGTAGATCGCCGGAAGCACTCGCGAGAGGTAGGTGAACTCTTCGTAGCAGTGCTGAACGAGATTCGGGCCGATCCCTTCGTCGATCAGCTTCTCGATCTCCGTAGGGGAATGAGTTTCGGCGAGGTCCGATCCGATCAGGAATCGACTGCGCAGAACCATGCCCCATTCGGTGTCGCGTCCGAGGTGCAGCATCCGCCCTCCGAGCAGGTTCCCGTCTTCGTCGACGGCACCGTCATGCCCGTCCGCCGTCCGGCCGGCGATGGCCACCGAGACGTTCCCGTCCGCGACGGCGCGGTGGTAAGCATCCGCGCTCAGGACGGACGTGGGTTCCACGAACTGAACCCGCAACGGAAGCCCCTTGAGCTCGGTCATGTCCTCGATGATCACGTGCGTCGATCCGACCACGGCTCCCCGCTCGCCTCCGGTCCACGAGCTCGACTGGTGGTCCAGGGGATGCCACCACCGGTACTCACGGGTTCCTGGGCGCGAGCCGAACCACCAGTCGAACATCTTCCCCGTCACGCCCCGAAGGTCCGTCCGCACGCACACGAGCAGCGAGCCATCGCTCTGACGCTCCCACCCCGTCTCGCGTGGTAACGGCCGTGGATCGAGCGCCTCGTCGAAGCTGAACATTCATCGTCCTCTCGCGAACAGCTCTGTTCTTCTGCAAACATAGCGTTGACTTTCGTAATTATCAACACTAAGTTGTGCCATAGAGATCTGAACCTCGGCTCCATCGTGCGTTTGCATTGAGTCGATCAACGGCGATGGGAGTCGACCCGATGAGTCATGCCGAACTGGTGCTGCGTCCGGACAGCGTGACGGCAGGCGGAGAGATGCTGGACATCATGATTCGCCTGCCCCACTACCGGAGCCTGCCACTCTCCTGCCTCATGGATCTCGAGGTGACCCTGGACGGGGTGCCCGCCGATCGCGACAACCTGACGTTCACGATCGCCGGCCACAGCTACAAACTCGCGGATGTCGCCGACTGGCACGCTCGTGAATGGTTCCTCCAGGACCCGCTCATCGTTCACCTTCCGCGGGAGGGTCGCTCGCCCGGCGTGGTGATCGACGTGGAGGTGGCGGTCACCATCCGCCTCCCGTACGTGATCATCGAGCCCTTCGGTCCGCTCGAGCGCCGCGTCGTGGCTCATCGCCCCCTCACCATCGGAAAGGCTGCCGCCTGACATGAACGCAACACCGCTTCTCGGCGTCACGCTGTACTCGTTCAACCATGACTGGGTGGCCGGGCGGTTCGATCTCGACGCACTGCTGGCGGCGGTCGCCGAAAGCGGGGTCGGCCCCGGTGTGGAGGTGGTCGGCTTCCAGAGCTTCAGGAACTTCCTGGCCTTAGGCGCCGACGAGATCCGCTCCTTCCGCGACTCCCTCGACCGCTACGAGCTGATTCCCACCTGCCTGGGCTCGACCATCGATGTGGCCATCCGCCGAGACCGGTATCTGACGACCGAGGAGCGGGTCGACTACCTCCTCCCGCAGATGCGCGCGGCGCATGCGCTGGGCTTTCCGACGGTGCGGATCCAGCTCGGCGCAGACACGGCGGTGCTCGAGGCGGTGGTTCCGGAGGCGGAGCGGCTCGGCCTGCGACTCGGGATGGAGATCCACGCCCCGGAAGGCCCGAATTCCGGAGCCGTGCAACGCGTGCGTGAGTCCTATGAGCGGATCGGGTCGGACTGTCTCGGGTTCATCCCCGACTTCAGCTCGACGATGAACCGAGTGACGCCGGGGCTCCTTCGAAGCTTCACCGCCGCTGGCCTCACCCCCGATCTCGCCGAGATCCTCGAGGAGATCTGGGCTGAAGACGGCGACCCCGGCGAGCGGCTCGGTCGTTTCCGTGCCATCGCCGAGAGGCACGGCGCGAGCCAGCACGTCATCGAGGCGGTCACACCCGCCTTCACCATCAACGGCCACGTCGACCCGGCTGAGTGGGCGGACATCATCCACCAGGTCTTCCACATTCATGCGAAGTTCTACGAGATCGACGAGTCGGGCAATGAGTCGGCGATCGACTACTTCGCAAACCTCGCTCCCTTCGCCCGGGCCGGCTACAGCGGATCCATCTCCTCCGAATGGGAAGCCCACCCGTGGACCCCGGAGGCGGAGATGGACACCTTCGACCTGATCCGGCGCCAGCAGCAGCTGATCCGGCGCGCCTTCGAGCAGCTCGAGTCCGAAGCCGCGTAGCAGCCGACCATGGCCATGGAACACTTCGACGTGGTCATCGTCGGCAGCGGCCCCGTCGGCTCGACCTACGCGCGAACGATTCTGGACGAAATTCCCTCCGCGCGGGTGCTGATGGTCGAGTCCGGCCCT
>NZ_DATMIO010000076.1:0-14546 GCF_035554235.1 Microbacterium sp.
GCCGCCTGGTCGCCCGCGCCCGCGCCGACGGGTTCGCGGTCGAGGGTGTCGGCATCGACCCCGATGAGCGCGGGCTCGCGGTCGCGCGCGCAACGCCGGTCGACGGCATCCGCTATCGCGCCGCACTGAGCGCGGAGCTCGTGTCCGAGGGGGAGCGATTCGACGTCGTGGTGTCGAACCACCTGCTGCATCACCTGAGCGCCGCCCAGCTCGACGGGCTCGCGGCCGACTCGAGCGCCCTCGCGTCGCGGATCGCCCTGCACTCCGACATCGCACGCGGCCGGATGGCATATGGCGCGTACGCCGTCGGTGTCACCCCTTTCGCGCCCGGGTCGTTCCTCCGCACGGACGGGCTGCGCAGCATCCGCCGCAGCTATACGGCGGGTGAGCTGCGCGACGCTCTTCCCGGGGGTTGGAGCGTCGCCACGCCCGCGCCGTTCCGGCTGATCGCGCACTGGCAGGCGTCGTGAGCGGCCCCGACCACGACGCGATCGTCGTCGGTGCGGGGCCCGCCGGCCTGTTGATCGCTGCGGAGCTCACCCGGCGCGGCCTCGATGTCGCGCTCTTCGAGCGGCGCGCTTCGCCCGGAGGCGGCTCACGGGCGATCGGGGTGCACGCGCCCGTGCTCGCCGCGCTCGAGGCCTCGGGTGCCACCGACCGCATCCTCGAGCGCGCCGTGCGGATCCCTTGCGGCCTCGCCCGCACGCGGCGGGGGATCGTGGGCGAGGTGCGCTTCGACCGGCTCCTCCTGCGCTTTCCGTTCGTGGCCACCGTGCCGCAGGCCGTCACCGAGGCAGCCGTCGCCGAAGGCGGGCCGACGCCGCGGCGGGGCGCGGCGGTGGTCGCGGTCACCGACGCCGGCGCGCACGTCGAGGTCACGACCGCCGCGGGATCCCACACGGCGAGGCTCGTCGTCGTGGGCGCGGGCTCCGGCGCACGAAGCCTCACCGAGGCGACCAGCGACATCCGCGTGCACACCTACCGCGACCGGTACCTGATGGCAGACGTGGCGGATGCCGGGACCGACGACATCGCGAACACGGCCGTCGTGCACCTCGACGCGGCGGGCGTGCTCGAATCCTTCCCCCTGCCCGGCGGCGGGCGGCGGCTCGTCGCATGGGACCGCTTCGCGCCCCGCGGCGCCCTCGACCGCGGCGGCTGGAGCGAGGATCCTTCCGACGTCGCGCGCCTGCGCGACGCGGTCATCCGGCGGACGGGCGACGAGCGCATCGCGGCGCGGATCGATCGCGTCTCGGCGTTCGGCGTGCGCCGGGCGGTCGCGAATCGGATGCGGCGAGGCCGCGTGTTCGCGATCGGCGACGCCGCACACGAAGTGAGTCCCATCGGCGGGCAGGGGATGAATCTGGGGCTGCTGGATGCCGCGACCCTCGCGCCGCTCCTCGCCGAGTGGGCTCGCACCGGCGGCGAGCCGCGGGACGGGCTCGCGGTCTGGGAGAAGCACCGGATCGCCTCAGCCCGCACGGCCGCGCGGCTCGCCGGCCTGAACACGTCGCTCGGGCGCTCGCGAGGGGCGGTGGCCCACCGGGCGGCGATGGGGTTGCTTCGCCTCGCGCTCGCGGGACCTTTCGCGGGGATCCCGGCGCGGGCCTATGCGATGGGCCTGGACCGAGACGCTTGACCCGGCCCGCAGCGCTACTGTGCGCCCCCGGCTAGACCGACCCCGTGCCCTGCAGGCCCGCACGCGTCAGCCGCCGGGCGGTGACGGCCGCCAGGGCGACGGCGGCGAGCTCGCCCGCAAGTCGACCCGCCAGGGTCGCGACGAGCACCGGCGGGGACAGGTGCTCGCTGGAGAACACCGGCAGCGACACGGCGAACAGCACTACCGCGGCCGCGACCCCGCCGAGGGTCAGCCTCCCCCACCCGATCGGGCTGATGCTGCGCGGGCGCCGCCACGGACCACGCCACGGCAGCGCGGCGTCGAAGGCCGCACCCGCCAATGCGAGCGGCACGATCACGAGTGCACCCAGAGGGGTGATCGCGGCCGCGAGGATGCCGGTGATCAATCCCGTGATCGTCGCGGCGCCCGTGACCCCGGTCACGAGACGCGCGAGGAACGGCAGGAGGCTGTGGACGCCGGCGATCACCGCATATGCCGGGGGTGCCACGGGCGCCAGGGCAATGGTGACCGGCGCCACCGCCGCGAAGAGGAGCGACTGCAGAGCGCCGAACGCGGCGCAGATCAGAATGACCCGCGTGGGCATCTGCCGACGCGGCGGGGGCGGCGTCACGGCGGGTCCGAGAGCAGTCGCTTCGCCACCGCGACGGCGATGGCCTCGTCGCGTCCGGTGACGCCGAGTTTGCGGTAGATGCTCTTCAGCTGGGTTTTCACGGTGTTCGGCGAGACCGAGAGCTGCGCGGCGATGGCGCTCACGGGAACGCCTGACGCGAGCGCGCGCAGAACGACACGCTCGCGGGTGCTCAAATCCGGTGGAGGCGTGCGGTCCGTGAGCGCGGACTGCACGGATCGCAGCTCGGAGGCTTCTTCGGGGAACAGCTCGCGGAGCGCGTGGATGTCGGCCGGCGGGAGGAAGGTGAGCGGCAGTCGCAGCTGGCGGTCGAGAAGCTGGGCTGCCAGCGCTCGGGTCTCCCCTTCCGCCGCGGACGCTCCGCCGGTCCGATGGAGTGCGGCGGCCCGCAGTGCGGCGGCGGCCGCCCGCAGCCGGGGCGTCGTGGGTGCGATTCGCGTCTGCGACAGTATCCGGACGGTGTCGCCGGGGCGATCCTCGACGAGGGCGACGCGGGCCCGCTCCACGACCGTCTCGAACCTGTCCTCGGGGGCGTCCCTGTGCAGCACGGCCTTCGCCGTGTGCGTGTCGCCGAGCGCGAGGTGGAGGAGCACGCGCACCCTCGTCAGCGCTCGCCGTGATGCGGCATTGTGCCCTTCCCGGCCGCGCAACAGGACGAACGACTCCAGGCGAGCGAGCCCGGCAGCTGCCCGGCCGGCGCGAAGAGCGACGAGCGCCTCCACCGTCGCCATCGCGAGCCAGTGCTCGCTCGTCGCCCTGTGCGGACCGAAGACCTCGATATGCTCGGCGGCCCGTACCGGATCCGACTCCTCGAGTGCGATGAGTGCTTCGGCGACGCGATAGAAGGTTCCCTGGTAGCCGTCGAGACGCTCCTTCGGCCACCTCCGCCTGCGAATGAGATCGACGTAGTAGCGGGCTTCGGGGATGTCACCTTCGAGTGCGTGGATGCCGCCGAGCATCGCCAGGCTCGTCAGCCCGTGCTCCCGCTGTCCGGTCTCGGCGAGCGCGGCGCCGTAGATGAAGCACTCGATCGCTTGGCGCCGGTGCCCGCTGTAGTGCAGCGAGACACCGAGCTGGGCGCACAGCAGCGGCAGCTCGTCGGCGTACCAGGCCCTCTCGTCCTCGGGGATCGCCGTCAGGAGGCGCAGGGCCCGCATCGCGACGCTTCCGGCGCGATCCGACATCCCGATCAGACGAAGCGCGACGCTCTCGGACGTCCACACGAACAGCCGATCCGAATCGGTCATGTCGGGCCTCGGCGAGTTCGCCGCCGACACCGCGACGCGGAAGAGCTGCAGACCGCGCAGCCGCCGCACTCTGCGGCTGTTGTAGCAGAGGGCGAGCAGCATGACCAGCAGCGCGTGGTGTCGCAGCCTGGAAAGAGGTATCGCGCCCAGCAGATCGCACACCGCGGCACCATCGTTGGTGATCAGATGATGCCACGACGCGATGACCACGCGGCTCGCCAAGTCGAGGTCGTCCCATTCGACGGATTGCGTCAGGGCAGCGATCGGGCCGTCGGCGCGGAGCGCGTGTTCGACGAGCGTTCGTCGCAGCCGCGGCAGGTCATCCGCGTGGGTGCGCTCGAGCTCGCGGCGCAGCAGAACGTGGGCGAAGGGCGCGAAGCGGAACAACCGGCGCGAACCCTCGTCCGACCATGCACCGAACCCGAGGTGCTCGGCGCTGTCGAGGTGCCGCTCCACGCGAGGGTTTCCGGAGAGTTCGCGCGCGAGTGGCACATCGACCGCGTCGGCAAAGCCCACGAGCATGAGCGTGTCGAGCACCGCGGTGTCGTAGCCCGATCGCGCGACTCGAACCCGCATGTACTCCTCTACGGCGTCGACTGCGACATCGAGCAGCGATTCGCCGAGAGCGGGTGACCCGAGCCGGGCCATGGCGTGGATGACGGCGGCGAAGCCGTTGGTGATCGCCTGGACTTCGGTGGCCACAGCCGTCTCTACGCCCAGCGCTCGGCGGATTTCATCGTCGTCGAACATCAGGTGCGACGGCCCGACCAGCGTGCGGTCGATCAGCAGACCGACCGCGTCGCCGTCGAGCACGGTGCGGCGGTTGGCGGCGACGACGACGCGCAGAGACGCGACATCGGCGATGAGGCGGCACAGATCGAGGAGGGCATCGTGATGCAGGCTTGCGGCATCGTCGATCACGATCGTGAGGGGCGCGTCGAGCGACTCCAGCGAGGCACGAACCGCTGCCCACCCCGACAGCTCCGGCGCCTCCGGCTGACCGAGGCCCGCCCGGCTCAGTTGCCGGACCAGCGTGGCGGCGAGCTGCCCGCTCGTCGCGGTGTCGGCATCCACCGTCGTCCACACCACGGAGTTCGCGGTGTGTCGCACCCACTCGCGGATCGCCACGGTCTTTCCCGACCCGCATGCGCCACGCACGAGCGTGAGCGGGCCGCCGGTCTCAAGCGCCGCCGTCAGCCTCGGGCGCGAGATCACGTCGCCAGGGACGCGTGGGATGCCGACCTCGAGCCGCTGCACAGACCGCACTCAAACCCACTCCTTTCGCTTCCCGCCTCCTTACCCTAACCGGGCCCCGGCGAGGTGGTCCGAACCGCGCACGGACCACGTGGGCGGGCCGCGGGCGTGTCCGCCTAAGAGGGGACAGACAGCATGCGCTCGCTCTCCTATCGTGGGTATCGAGCTTCCGTGTGACCCTCGAGACCGTCCCCAGCGGTCGAGGAATTCCCGCGGTTAGCGATGGGCCCTCTCAAGTCATCCAGTCCCCAATGGAAGGCTCGAGAGGGCCCTTCTTCCATCGCAGGCGGAGTCGCCGGGGCAACGCGCCGGGCCGGCTCCAGCGGCGTCGGACTCGTGCGATGCGACGGTGGATCGACCTCTCCCGGGGAGTGCTGGGGACTGATCTCAACCCGGGAGAGGGCGTGTGTGGCGTCACGACGGGACGGGATCCGGCGTCGTGACGCGGACGCGCGACGCTGTGCGCGGGCGCCGGGAGTGCGACGGAAGACGCGCGGCCGCGGCGCACGAACCCCTCCGACGGGGTGATGCTACGCGGTCGTGCGGAGGTCCATCGTCACGCACACCGCGTGCGCAGATGAGGTGGTTCCCGCTGTTTCGCAACCGATCCCGCCCCTCGAGTCATCATGAACGGTGACGTCGACCGGGGTCCGGGGCAACTGACCTCAGGATACGTGTGCAACGACTCCCGGGCAAGGTGCCGGCTCGCCCACGCGGTGCCCGTGGGAGCCAGGCCAGGTGGCCGCGGCGCGAATCTTCATCTGGCACTTGCACAGACGATATAGAACGTTATATAACGAATCTAGACGTTCTAGTGAAAGGGTTACCGTGTCAGTCACCGTCGTATCCACCGAGACTTCCGTTATCGAAGAGCAGCTCGCCGCTGCCCGGGAGGCGATCGCCTCCCGGCCGCTCATCTCCCGTGTGGTCCTGACCGCCTGCGGGGGCTCGTACGCGGTCATGCTCCCCGCCGAGTACTTCTTCGGGACCGCCGCGAGGAAGCTCGAGGCGGTCGCCCTCAACGCCGCCGAGTTCACGTCGCGCGCTTCGAGCCGAGTTGATGCCGAGACCCTGGTCATCCTGTGCTCGCACTCGGGAACCACCCCGGAGACGGTGGAGGCCGCCGAGCTCGCACGCTCCCAGGGGGCGCTCACGGTCGCGTTCACGCACGAACTGGGCTCCCCGCTGGCGCGTGCTTCGGAGTATGTGATCGGCTACGAGCACGGCCCCGAGAAGAGTGAGTCGTATGTGGCTCCCGCGCTGCTGCTCCGGTTGATAGCGCGCGTGCTCGATGACCGGGAGAATGCCGAGTTCGTCACGCCGGTCGACCAAGCCATCGTGGCGTTGCAGTCGCTCGCGCCCGCGGCACGGGCGGCCCACGCAGATGCCGCCGACACCTGGGGCTTCTCGCACCGGCGCGAGCAGCTGATCTACACGATGGCGGCAGGCTCGAACTACGGCACCGCATACTCGTTCGCGATCTGCCTGCTTCAGGAGATGCAGTGGGTCCACTCCGCCGCCATTCACGCCGGCGAGTACTTCCATGGCCCGTTCGAGATCACCGACACCGATGTGCCGTTCATCGCACTCCTGGGCCTCGACGAAACCCGTCCCGTCGAGCAGCGCGCCGTCGACTTCCTCGTCAAGCACAGCGACCGCGCCCTGGTCATCGATGCGCAGTCCTTCGGGCTGGAGCGCGTCGCTCCGCTCGTGCGGGGACTGATCGCCCATCTCCTCTTCAACGTCGTTCTGCGCACCTACGCGGACGCCCTCGCGGATCACCGCGGTCACCCCCTCAGCGTGCGTCGCTACATGTGGCGCATGGAGTACTGAACCGAAAGGAATGCAGCACATGCGCCCACACGTCCGCACAGCCGGCGCCCTCCTCGCCCTCGCAGCGCTCGCGCTCTCGCTCGCCGCCTGCGCGGGTGGCGATGACGCCAGCTCGGATGAGGTCGTCGAGATCGACTTCTTCCACCGTTGGCCGAACGAACCCAAGAATGCGTACTTCACCGACCTGGTCGAGCGTTTCGAGAGCGAGAACCCCGACATCAAGGTAAACGTCGAAAGCGTGCTGAACGACGCGTACAAAGACAAGGTCAAGGTCGTCGCCGGATCGGACAACGCACCCGATGTCATGTTCTCGTGGAGCGGCTCGTTCATCGACGAACTCGTCGCCGGCGGCAATGTCATGAACCTCGACGAATGGCTCTCAGAGAACCCCGATGTCGCCGAGCGGTACTACGAGAGCCAGATGACGCCCTTCCAGATCGACGGCGCGCAGTACGCGTTGCCGGTGGGCATGCACGCGAAGCTGTTCTTCTATAACAAGGACGTCTTCGACGAGCTCGGGCTCGAAGTTCCCGCCACGTGGGACGAGTTCATCGACGTGCTCGACGCCATCCAGGAGTCGGGTCGCACGCCGATGGAATTCGGCGCGCAGGAGCAGTGGCCGATCGCGCACTACGTCGGCACGCTCAACCAGCGCGTGCTGGAGGCGGACGTGTTCGCTGGGGACCAAGTCGCGGCGGACGGAGAGTTCACCGATGCCGGTTACGTCGAGGCCCTCGAGCGCCTCGAAGAACTCGCCGCGTACATGAATCCCGATCTCACAGCCGTGACACATGAGGTGGCGCGCAACGCATGGATCGCTGGGGAGGCGCCGATCATGTACATGCAGGGTTCCGAGGTCGCGTACTTCGCGGACGCCGCCTTCGAATACGGAACCTTCAACTTCCCGTCGGTCGACGGGGGCGAGGGCGACCCGTTGCAGCTCACCGGGGCGCCGGAGGGCTTCGTCGTCGCCGCGAACACCGAGCACCCCGAGGAGTCCCTGCGATTCCTTGAGTTCATGCTCAACGAGGAGAACGGCATCGCGTACACCGAGCAGACCGGCGAGCTCAGCGCCGTCGTCGGCGCCGTCGAGAAGTCGGACTCGCCGCAGATCCTGAAGGACACCGCCGACAAGATCATCAACGCGTCGTCGATGACATCGTGGCTCGACAACGCCTACAACGCGCAGATCGTGCAGGCCTACCTCGCGGAGACGCAGTTGATGCTCAGCGGACAGCAGACCCCTGAGGGCGTCATGACCGCCGTCCAGGAGGCCGCCGCGCGCGTGCGCGACGCAAGCTGACCGACCGTGGGGCCGCCGCTCACAACCTGTGCCCGCGGCGGCCCCGCCACTCAACCTCCGCGCGAACCGCGGCCCACGACGAACGATAGGAGGGCGCGCATGATCGCCCGCACTCGCATCTTCAATGTGCTCTACGTCGTTCCCGCCCTCGTGCTCATCGGGCTGGTCGTCTACTACCCGCTGGTCGCGAACATCGGCTTCTCGTTCTTCCGCTTCTCCGCCGGGTCGGGAACGATGGAATTCGTCGGTCTCGACAATTTCGCGCGACTGCTCGGCGATCCGGTCATCGCCATAGCCCTCGGAAACAACACGCTCTACGCGGTCGTCTCGATCGCCTTCCAGGTGATCGGCGGCCTCATCGTCGCGGCCTGGCTCACGCACCTGCTCGGGCCGCGGATGGGCGCAATCCTCCGCAGCGTCTACTTCATACCGGCCGTCATCTCGATGACTGTCATCGCGCTCCTCTTCACCTTCGTCTTCGACGCGCGCGGTGGCCTGCTCAACGCCTTCCTCGACCTGATCGGCCTCGGCTCGCTCCAGACGGCCTGGCTTGCGAACGTCGACACCGCAATGGGCGCGGTCATCAGCGTCTCCCAGTGGCAGAGCATCGGCTACATCTGCATGCTCTACGTCGTCGCCCTCCAGCAGATCCCCGCCGACCTCTACGAGGCAGCGGCGATCGATGGCGCCGGGCGCATCCGGCAGTTCTGGCACATCACCGTGCCACAGGCGAAGGAGATGATCTTCGTCGCCATGATCCTCACGGTCTCCGGAGCATTCACGGTCTTCAACGAGCCCTACATCCTGACCCGCGGCGGTCCCGGCAACACCACGCAAGTGCTGGCGACCTACATGTACAACCAGGGCTTCTTCCAGAATCAGCTGGGCTATGCCTCGGCGATCGCGGCCCTCATCTTCGTGATCACGCTCGTGCTGTCGGTCATCCAGCTGGTGTCGTTCCGCACGGGAAAGGACTGACATGTCGGCATCCGATGTGCACGAGGCATCCGTCCGCTCATTGAACGACGCGCCCCGGCCGGTATCGCTCGACACGGTCGCGATGACGACGGCGCCCTCGGCCCGTCGCCGGATGCGCGGCACCCGCCGCCGTGTGCGGGGACGCACGACGGCGTGGAGCCTGCCCGTGTATGTCGTTCTCGGCGGGTACGCGATCGTGATCGCCTAC
The DNA here is from genome assembly GCF_035554235.1 of Microbacterium sp. Taxonomy (GTDB): domain Bacteria; phylum Actinomycetota; class Actinomycetes; order Actinomycetales; family Microbacteriaceae; genus Microbacterium. Next base: position 9,091 of record NZ_DATMIO010000076.1, read on the forward strand.
CCCCTCTTCTGGATGGTGGTCTCGTCGTTCAAGGCGTCCACCGACATCTACGCCGACCCCTGGGGCCTCCCGACCACCTGGCTCGTCGGCAACTACGCGCAGGCATGGGAGCGCGGGATCTCGGACTACTTTCTCAACTCGCTCATCGTGACCGTGACCTCGACCGCCGCGACGGTGCTCGTCGCGGCGCTCTGCGCCTTCGGCATGGTGCGACTGCGAAATCGGCTCGCCGACCTCATCATGATCGTCATGATGGGCGGACTCGTCGTGGCGCCGCAAGTCAGCCTCATCCCGCTGTATCGCCTGCTCGACGCGATGGAGCTGCTGAACACCCACTGGGCGATGATCCTGCCGTACGTCGCGTTCCGCCTGCCGATGGCGGTGATCCTCATCAGATCGGTGTTCCTCGCCGTGCCGCAAGAGCTGGTCGATGCCGCGACGATCGACGGATGCCGCTCGCCGCAAGTGCTGCGGCACGTATACGTCCCCTTGAGCCGCTCCGTGCTGGTGACGGCTGCCGTGCTCACCGCGTACTTCGCCTGGAACGAGTTCCTCTTCGCGATCGTGTACGTCGACTCCGATGCGATCCGCACGATACCAGCGGGGCTCATGGCGTTTCGCGACGCGCTGTCGACTGATTGGGGTGTTCTGCTCGCGGGCCTCGTGATCGCCGCCCTACCGATCATCGTGGTGTTCGTCCTGCTGCAGAGGTACTTCGTCGCGGGCGTCGCCGCGGGCAGTGTGAAAGGCTGAACCGTGCGCACCTCCGCTCTTCTGCGCGACCGGCTCGCGCGCATCGCGAAGCCGTCGATCGTCGGCGTGGGCGATGATGTGCTGGACTGCTATCTGAACGAGGACCTCGCCTACCCCGGCGGCAACGCTCTCAACGTCTCGGTGTACAGTCGCCTCCTCTTCGATGGAATAGCGGGATTCGTGGGAATCGTGGGCGACGACAGGTTCGCGCAGCATCTGCTGGCGGTGCTCGACGAGGTGGGCGTCGATCACACGCGCGTCCGTCGGGCGGCCGGAGCGAACGGCATGGCGTTCGTCGCGCTCGACGACGACGGCGACCGCCGCTTCGTCGGGTCGAACCGCGGCGGCGTACAGGAAGGTCTGCGACTGCGCCTGACCGAGACCGACCTCGACTACCTTTCGGGTTTCGGCCGCGTCCACACTTCGGTCTACTCGGCGATCGAGCTGGAGCTGCCGCTGCTGCGGGCGCGCGGCATCCACGTTTCCTTCGACTTCTCGGATGACCCGCCGGCGAGCATCCTCGAACGCGTCGCACCCCACGTCGAGGTCGGCTTCTTCTCGGGCGGAGCCCTGAGCGACGCCGAAGTCGAGCGGCTGGGTCGTCGCGCCGTCGATGCGGGGATCGACACGGCGGTCGTCACTCTCGGCATACGGGGCTCGGCCGCATTCTCGAACGGCGCGCGGTCGGACGCCGGGGTCGTACCCGTGGAGGGCATCGACGCCCTCGGCGCCGGCGATGCGTTCATCGCCGGCTTCCTCGCCGCGACGGCGGCCGGGTCGGACCTGGACGAATGTCTCGAGATCGCCGCCGTGTCGGGCGCCCTCGCCTGCACGTATCGCGGAGCATTCGGCTACCCCGTCGAGGCAGGGGCCGATGCGCGCGCGCAGCTGATCCGCCGCTACGAAGCCGTCTAGGGTGGGGTCCATGGTGCAGCCGCTCGCAATGTCGCTCCACGAGCAGGTGCGCAACACGCTGCTGTTCGAGATCGAGACCGGCGCTTTCGGCGCCGGTCGCCTTCCCCCCGAGCCGGAACTCTGCGAACGCTTCGGGGTGAGTCGCATCACCGTGCGGCGCGCCGTGGCCGACCTGGCAGAGATGGGAATGGTGACGCGCCGACAGGGGCGCGGCACATTCGTGTCGGCACCGCGCTCGCCCGTCGGGACGATGGCCATGGGTGGGTTCTCCGACCACCTCAGCGGTGGCGGGGTCATGGCGAGGCGGATCATGCGGGCCGAGGTGCGAGAAGGGGATGCCGACATCGCCCGCGCCCTGCGGGTTGCGGAGGGCTCGCCGGTCTTCCGGCTCGTACGGGTGTTCTCCCTCGACGGGGTGCCTCTCTCCATCGATGACAGCAGCTATTCGCTCACTCGGTATCCCGGCTTCGATGCGCTGGTAGACGACACGACGTCCACCTACCAGTTGCTCCGCGAGCGGTACGGCGTGCACTTCCACGAAGTGGAGCGCCGCATCAGTGTGAGCTTCACGACCGAGCAGACGGCGGTGTGGCTTGACCGGCCCGAGCACGATGCACTCGTGCTGATCGAGAAGACCGCCACCGACCGCAGCGGTGACATCATCCACGTGTCGCGTGTCGAAACCGTGCCGAGCCGGCTCGAGCTCAAGGTGACCGCCAGCGAGGACTAGGGCCCGCTCCGGCCGAGCGGTGCCGGCCGCTCAGATACCGAGGTTCCCCGCGAGCACGAGCTGCGCCGCGAGGAGCAGCGCCGCGGCCATGACCAGACGGAACACCAAGCGCTCAGGGGGCCGGGTGAGCGCCGCCACCAGACCCCAGACCGCGACGCCCACGACCGCCGCGAAGAATCCCCACGACAGCACCGTCGGTGCGGCGGCGCCGGCCGAGCCGACGACCACGGCCGTCGCACCCGTGATGAGCGCGCCCGCCGCTACCCCGGCCGACGCGCGGCGACCGAGCCGATGCGGCAGGCCGCGCACGCCCGTGCGTGCGTCGTCTTCGAGGTCGGGCAGCACGTTCGAGAAGTGCACGGCGAGGCCCAGTGCAGCACCCGCGATCCACGCCCACGGCGGTGCGGCGTGGGGGTCGGGCAGTGCGAGCGGAGCGAGGGAGGGAAAGACCCCGAACCCGATGACGAAGCACGCGGCGGAGAAGACCGTCGACTTGAGCCACGCGTTGTAGGCCCATCCCGACCCGACGAAGATCGCGTGGGCGAGCGCCAGCTGCCAGCCGAGCAGGGCCGACAGCGCGAGGGCGCCGACCAGGGTCGACCATGCCGCGATCCAGGCGACGCGGGTCGGCGCATCGCCGCGGGCGAGGGGCTTGTCGGTGCGGCCGGAGATGCGATCTCGAGGCGCGTCGATCACGTCGTTCGAGATGCCGATCGACAGCTGCCCCAGCAGCACCGACGCGACGAGCACGGCGAGGCGCCCGGCATCCACCCCCACCGAGGCACCGAGCGCGAGGGCGAGAACGGTGACGACGACGGTGGGTCCCGGGTGGGAGGAGCGCCAGAGGGCCGCCGCGATGCGCATACCCAAGAGAGTAGGCCGCGAGCGTCCCTCCCACGGGGGCGTGCCGGTCAGTCCTCGAGGATCGCCTCGATGACGTCGTCGTCGTCCTCGACCTCGGGGGCCGGCCTGCCCTCGCTGACGAGGGTCAGCGAGGAGCCGTCGGCCGCGACATCCACCCGCACGACGTCGCCGTCGTGCACGTCGCTCGCCAGGATCGCCATCGCGAGGCGGTCCTGGATCTCGGACTGGATGAGGCGCCGCAGCGGACGCGCCCCGAAGAGCGGGTCGTACCCGCGCTCGGCGAGCCACCCGCGGGCGTCGGGGGTGACGGCGAGAGTGAGCCGGCGGTCGCGCAGGCGGCGCTGCAGCGCATCGACGGCGAGTTCGACGATCTGCGCGAGGTCGTCCTCGGTGAGGGCCTGGAAGATCACGATGTCATCGAGCCGGTTCACGAACTCGGGCTTGAAGGCCTGGCGCACGAGGCCCTGCACGGCCTCGCGCTTCTGCTCCACCGAGATCGTGGGGTCGATGAGGATGGGCGAACCGAGGTTCGACGTGAGCACCAGGATGACGTTGCGGAAGTCGACGGTGCGGCCCTGCCCGTCGGTCAGGCGGCCGTCATCCATCACCTGCAGCAGCACGTCGAAAACCTCGGGATGCGCCTTCTCGACCTCGTCGAGCAGCACGACGCTGTACGGGCGACGGCGCACCGCCTCGGTCAGCTGACCCCCCTGCTCGTACCCGATGTAGCCCGGAGGGGCACCGACCAGGCGCGAGACGGTGTGCTTCTCGCCGTACTCCGACATGTCGATGCGCACCATGGCGTGCTCGTCGTCGAAGAGGAACTCGGCGAGGGCCTTCGCGAGCTCGGTCTTTCCCACGCCCGTCGGGCCGAGGAACAGGAACGAACCCGTCGGGCGACCGGGGTCGCTGATGCCGGCCCGTGAGCGGCGCACCGCGTCGGACACCGCCTTGACGGCATCCTTCTGGCCGATGATGCGCTTGCCGAGCTCGGTCTCGAGGTGCAGCAGCTTCTCGGTCTCCCCCTGCAGCAGGCGGCCGACGGGGATGCCGGTCCACGCCGCGATAACGCTCGCGATGTCTTCGTCGGTGACCTGGTCGTTGACCATGCGACCCCCACCGGTTGCTGAGCTTGTCGAAGCATCGGCGCCCTCGGCCGCGACGAGGTCGCGCTCGAGGCCCGGGATCTCGGCGTAGAGCAGCCGCGAGGCCTTCTCGAGGTCGCCCTCGCGCTGAGCGCGCTCGGCCTCGACGCGGGCGGCGTCGAGACGCGTCTTCAGCTCGCCGACGCGGTTGAGCGACGCGCGCTCCCTCTCCCAGCGGGCCTGCAGGTCGGTGAGGCGCTCCTGCTCGGCGGCGAGGTCGGTGCGCAGCTTCGCCAGGCGCTCCTTCGAGGCGTCGTCCTTCTCCTTCTTGAGCGCGAGCTCCTCGAGCTTGAGGCGATCGACGTGGCGGCGCAGCTCGTCGATCTCGAGCGGCGCCGAGTCGATCTCCATGCGCAGCCTCGACGCGGCCTCGTCGATGAGGTCGATGGCCTTGTCGGGCAGCTGCCGGCTGGAGATGTAGCGGTTGCTGAGCGCGGCGGCGGCGACGAGGGCGGCATCGGCGATCGCGACCTTGTGGTGCGCTTCGTAGCGCTCCTTCAGCCCGCGGAGAATCGCGATCGTGTCCTCCACCGAGGGCTCCCCGACATAGACCTGCTGGAAGCGGCGCTCGAGCGCGGCATCCTTCTCGATGAACTCGCGGTACTCGTTGAGCGTCGTCGCGCCGATCATGCGGAGCTCGCCCCGCGCGAGCATCGGCTTGAGCATGTTGGATGCCGCGACCGACCCCTCGCCGCCGCCCGCGCCCATGAGCGTGTGCAGCTCGTCGATGAACGTGATCACGCGACCATCGGACTCGGTGATCTCCTTGAGCACGGCCTTTAGACGCTCCTCGAACTGGCCGCGGTACATTGCCCCCGCCACGAGCGCCGAGATGTCGAGAGTGATGAGCTGCTTGTCTTTGAGGCTCTCGGCGACGTCGCCCGCGACGATGCGCTGGGCGAGGCCCTCGACGACGGCGGTCTTGCCCACGCCGGGCTCGCCGATCAGCACGGGGTTGTTCTTGGTGCGGCGCGTGAGTACCTGACTGATGCGCCGGATCTCGGCGTCTCGCCCGATCACCGGGTCGAGCTTGCCGTGCTTGGCAATCT
>NZ_DATMIO010000077.1:0-3797 GCF_035554235.1 Microbacterium sp.
CCAGATCGGCCAGCCCGCCTACGCCGCGAGCAAGGGCGGGGTGCACGCGATGACCCTCCCGGTCGCCCGTGAGCTCGCGCGCTACGGCATCCGCGTCTGCACGATCGCTCCCGGAATCATGGAGACGCCGATGCTCAAGGGCCTGCCGCAGGCCGCACAGGATTCCCTCGGCGAGCAGGTGCCGCATCCTTCCCGCCTGGGTCGGCCCGACGAATATGCTGCTCTGGTCATGCACATCGTCGAGAACGGCTACCTCAACGGCGAGACCATCCGGCTCGACGGTGCCATCCGCATGGCGCCGAAATGAGCGTCGTGACCTTCGGAAAGGCAGCGCAATGACCGAACCGCTCAGCTTGACGGTCGACGACGGGCTCGCCCGCATCACCCTCAACCGCCCGCAGCGCATGAACGCGTTCGATGACGCGATGGCGCGCGCGTGGGCGCGCGCGACCGCCGAGGCGACGACGCGCGACGACATCGGCGCGATTCTGCTGGATGCCGAAGGCTCGCACTTCTGCGCGGGCGGCGACGTCCACGCCATGGCCTCCGGGACGACGGGCGCCGGGATCACCGCGCTCGCGCACGTCATCAACTCCGGCATCCGCGCACTCGCGGAGTCATCGATCCCCGTCGTCGTCGCGGCGCAGGGCACGACCGCCGGCGGAGGGCTCGGCATCCTGCTCAGCGGCGACTACGCCGTCATCGGCGAGAACTCCCGCATCGGCAGCCTGTACGCGAACATCGGCCTGACCCCCGACCTGTCGGTCTCGGCACAGCTCGCCCGCGCCGTGGGGGAGCGCCGCGCCCTGCAGCTCGTGCTGCAGGACCGGATGCTGACGGCGCAGGAGGCCCTCGCCTGGGGCCTCGTCGCCGAGGTCGTTCCGGCCGACGAGGTGCGGACCCGCGCCGAGGAGGTCGCCCGCTTCTGGCTCGCCGGCGCCGCGCGCGCGTACGGCCAGGCCAAGCGCCTCGTGCGGGACTCCCCGACGCGCTCGTTCGCCGACCAGCTCACAGAGGAGGCCCGATCGATCGGCGCCGCCCTCGACACCCCCGAAGCCCAGGCCCGCGTCGCCGCGTTCGCGGCCGCAGCGGCCGCCCGAAAGGAAAAGCGATGATTCCCACGCCCCCTCCCGCCCCCGGCGCATCGCCCGGAGCCTCCGGGCGCGTGGGCACGCTCGCCGGCAAGACGATCCTGATGTCGGGCGGCAGCCGCGGCATCGGCCTCGCGATCGCCCTGCGCGCCGCGGCCGACGGCGCGAACATCGCGATGCTCGCGAAGACCGACACCCCGCATCCGAAGCTCGAGGGCACCGTGCACTCCGCGGCCGAGCAGATCCGTGCGGCCGGCGGCAACGCGCTGCCGATCGTCGGCGACGTGCGCAACGACGACGACATCACCGAGGCCGTGCTGAAGACGCAGGGCGAGTTCGGCGGCATCGACATCGTGATCAACAACGCGAGCGTCATCGACCTCTCGCCCTCGCTCGATCTCGCCGCGAAGAAGTACGACCTCATGCAGGACGTCAACGTCCGCGGCACCTTCATGCTCTCTCGCACGGCCGTGCCGATTCTGCGCGAGAGCGCGAACCCGCACATCCTGTCGCTGTCGCCGCCCCTCAACCTCGACCCCAAATGGCTCGGCGCGCACACGGGGTACACGCTGGCCAAGTACGGCATGACGATGGTCACGCTCGGCCTCGCGGCCGAGTTCGCCCCGGACGGCATCGCCGCGAACACCCTTTGGCCCCGCACGACGATCGCGACCGCTGCGGTGCAGAACCTCCTCGGTGGCGATCGGGTGATGGCCGCGAGCCGCACGCCGGCGGTCTACGCGGACGCCGCGTACGAAGTGCTGATCAAGCCCGCACGGGAGTTCACGGGGCGCACGCTCATCGTCGAGGACGTGCTGACGGATGCCGGTGTCACCGACTTCGCGGGCTACGCGGCCGTTCCCGGCACGCCCGATGACCGGCTGTTCCCCGACATCTTCGTGTAGCCGCTCAGTGCTTCGCGCCCGAGAGCGCCAAGGCACCGCCGAGCCCGATCATGAGCCCGCCGCCGGTCGCCGACATGGCGGCGAGGCGCTTCGGCGAGCGCCCGAACCAATCGCGCGCGGCGCTCGCGGCGAGCGCCCACACCGAGTCGCAGATCAGCGCGAGCACGACGAAGAGCATGCCGAGCTCGAAGAGCTGCAGCGGCACCGACCCGGCAGAGAGGTCCACGAACTGGGGCAGCACGGCCACGAAGAACGCGATCGTCTTGGGGTTCGTGATGCCGACGACGAAGCTCTCTCCGAGCTGGCGCCATCGCGAGCGGGGAGCGCGACCGGCCCCTGACGAGCGTGCGGCATCGTGACGGTGCCGGATCGCCTGCACGCCGAGGAAGACCAGGTAGGCGGCGCCCGCGAACTTGACGATCGTGAAGACCACGACCGACTGGGCGACGATCGCGCCGACGCCGAGGGCGACCGCCGCGACGAGCGGAATCATGCCCAGGGCGTTGCCGAGCACACTGAGCAGCCCGCCGAGGCGCCCCAGGGCCAGGGCGCGCCCGATCGTGAACAGCACGCTGGGCCCGGGCATGATGACCAGCACCGCGGCCGCGACGATGAACCCGAGGAGGTTGTCGATGGGTACCACGAGCTCAGCGTACCGGCGATCAGTCGCGCAGCCGCTTGCGCAGGAACACCTGCTCGATGCCGTCGTCGCCCGTGACCCGCTCGGTCTCGACGTAGCCCTCGCGCTCGTAGAGCCGAAGGTTCGCCTCGCTGAGCGAACCCGTGAAGAGCTCCGCCTCGCCGGCATCCGATCGCTCTTCGACCGCCGCCAGCAGACGGGAGCCGATCCCGCGGCCCTGCATGTCGGGCGCGATGGCGAGCCGGCCCACGAGCAGCAGGTCGCCGTCCACCCGGGCGCGCACCGCCCCGACCATCCGGGGCCCGATGAGCGCGACGCATCCCTCGTTCGAGACCAGCTCGGCTTCGAGCTCCTCGAGCGTCTGGGTGAGCGGCGGCATGTCGGGGGTGCCGTAGATCAGGGCCTCCTGCACGAACGCGGCGCGCTGCAGCGTCAGCACCTCGCCGGCGTCCTCCGGCGAGATCGGGCGGATCTCGAGGTCGTCTTCCACCCGTCCACCGTAGACCGCAGAAGCGCCGGTAGCGTTGAGGTCATGGTCAACTATCGCTACCTCGGCAACAGCGGGTTCAAGATCTCGGAGATCACGTTCGGAAACTGGGTCACGCACGGCTCGCAGGTCGAGAACGACGCGGCCATCCAGACGGTCCGTGCGGCTCTGGAGCTCGGCATCACGACATTCGACACGGCGGATGTCTACGCCAACACCGCCGCCGAGTCCGTGCTGGGCGAGGCCCTGAGGGGCGAGCGCCGTGAGTCGCTCGAGATCTTCACGAAGGTGTACTTCCCGACCGGCCCGAAGGGCGCGAATGACACCGGCCTCAGCCGCAAGCACATCATGGACTCGGTGCACGGGTCGCTGAAGCGCCTGGGCACCGACTACATCGACCTGTACCAGGCACACCGCTTCGACTATGAGACCCCGCTCGAGGAGACGTTCCAGGCGTTCGCCGACGTGGTGCGCCAGGGCAAGGCGCTCTACATCGGCGTCTCGGAGTGGACGGCCGAGCAGCTGCGCGAGGGCCACACGCTCGCCAAGGACCTCGGCATCCAGCTCATCTCGAATCAGCCGCAGTACTCGATGCTATGGCGTGTCATCGAGGGCAAGGTCGTGCCCGCCTCGCAGGAGCTCGGCATCTCGCAGATCGTGTGGTCGCCGATGGC
>NZ_DATMIO010000078.1:0-18698 GCF_035554235.1 Microbacterium sp.
GCATCCAGGATCGCCTCGTTGGCCGCCACCGGCGACTCGACCCGCGACGAGAGCCCGTCGAGGGTGAATTCGATCTCGACCGTCTCATCGCCGGGGCGCAGTTCGACGGGGCGTCCGCGGTCGATGCGCGGGCCGTCGGCATCGGTCGTGAAGAGCTCGAATCGGATGTCGGACGCCGCCACGCCGCGACGCTCCAGCGTGTCGCGGCAGAGGGCCACGAGTTCGAACGGGCCGCACAGGAACCACTCCGTCACATCGTGCGGGGGCAGCAGGAGGTCGAGGATGCGATCGAGCTTCTGGGCGTCGATCCGCCCCGAGAGAAGCGGCGCTGCGCGCTGCTCGCGCGAGAGCACGTGGTGCAGCGCGAGCCGAGCCGGATAGCGGTCTTTCAGCGCGGCGAGCTCCTCGAGGAACATGACGTCCTGCGTCGCGCGGTTCGTGTAGATGAGCGAGAAGCGGGCGGTGGACGAGGCCGCCAGCACGGATGCCGCCAGCGCCATCATCGGCGTGATGCCCGAGCCGGCGGCGATGCCGGCGAGATGCGCACCGTTCAGATCGGGGAGTCCCGTCGTGAAGGTGCCTTCGGGGCTCATCACGTCGATGCGGTCGCCGGGGGAGAGCTCGGTGTTCGCCCACGCCGAGAACACGCCACCGAGGTCGCGCTTGATTCCGACCGAGATGGCACCGGGCTCCGGCGGCCGGCAGATCGAATAGCTCCGCCGCACCTCGCGTCCGTCGATCTCCGCCCGCAGCGCCACGTACTGCCCGGGCAGGTAGGAGTACTCCGCCCGCAGCTCCGGCGGCACGGCGAACGTGACCTCGACGCTGTCGGCGGTCAGGGGACGGACGGCCGTCACCTCCAGCTCGTGGAACCTCGCGCGGCGGCGCGTGAGCGTGCTCACAGCACTTTGAAGAAGTCGAAGGGCTCGAGGCACGCGCGGCACTCGAAGAGCGCCTTGCACGAGGTCGATCCGTAGCGGGACACCTCGCGCGTGTCGAGCGACCCGCACTGCGGGCACTTGACGCTGAGGGTCATGGGCACCCGGGTGCCGCGGGCCGGCGCCCGCCCGTTCGGGGGAGCGATGCCGAACTCGGCGAGTTTCGCCTTGCCGGCATCCGTCATCCAGTCCGTCGTCCATGCCGGGGCGAGCACCGTGCGCACCTGGACGTCGGTGTAGCCCGCGTCTCTCAGCGCCGCGTCGACGTCGGCGCTGATGGCGTCGAGGGCGGGGCATCCGCTGTAGGTCGGCGTGAGCGCGACGCGCACGCGTGCGCCGTGCTCGTCGACGGAGCGCAGCACGCCGAGGTCCTCGATCGTCAGCACCGGGATCTCGGGGTCGGCCACCGCCGCGGCGATGTCCCACGCGCGGGTGCGGGTCACGGTCACCATGACGCACCCGGATGCTGTCGGGCGAGCACCTGCAGCTCGGCGAGGAGAGGGCCGAGGTAGCTCGAGTGGCGCCCCTCGCGGCCGCCGCCGGAGGAGAACGGGATCGTGGGCGCGTCCAGGCCGCAGGCGCTCAGGATGCCGGCGAGCTCGGCGTCGACGCCCTCGCGCAGGGTCGAGGGCAGCACAGCGATGGCGGGAAGCGCCCTGGCTGCCCGGTCGTCATCGAAGAGTTCGCCGAGGTAGGGCCAGAGGTCGGTGAGCGCGATGATCGTGCGCCGACGCGACTCGTCGGTGCCGAGCGCGAGCCGCCTCATCCACTGCGCGGCGTGATCGAGGTGGTAGGTGACCTCCTTCTGGGCCTTGGCCGCGATGGCCGCGAGCGTGGGGTCGGTGGAGGCCGTGAGCGCGTCGTAGAGGGCGCGGAAGTAGGCGGATGCCAGCAGCTGCCGCACGATCGTGTGTGCGAAGTCGCCGTTGGGCTGCTCGAAGAGCCAGCGGCTGCGGTACTCGTGCTCGTCGCGCCAGTACGCGAGGTCGTCCTCGCTGCGGCCGTCGGCGGTTCCGGCGTAGCGGAGGAGCGACCGCGCATGCCCGAGCAGGTCGAGCGCGATGTTGGCGAGAGCGATGTCCTCCTCGAGCTCCGGTGCGCGTGAGATCCACCAGCCGAGCTGCTGGGCGAGGATCAGGGCATCGTCGCCGAGACCGATCGCGTATTCGGCCACCGCGGGCGAGGAGACGGCGGCCTCGTCGCCGACGAGTTCGGCGTCGAGCGCGACGGTGTCGACGCTGATGTGGGATGACTCGGAGCTCACAGGTGCGGCACCCCCTCGGACGCGGTGTAGTACGTCGCGTGCCGGTAGTTCTTGCCGGACGGGCTCTCGAAGAACGCCTCGCGCGCGTCGGGGTCGCTCGCGGTGATCGCGTCTGCGGGGACGACCCAGATCGAGATCCCCTCGTTGCGGCGGGTGTACACGTCGCGCGCGTTGCGCACGGCCATCTCGGCGTCGGGCGCCTGCAGCGACCCGGCATGCACGTGGCTCAGGCCGCGGTTCGCGCGGATGAAGACCTCCCAGAGGGGCCATGCCTCGGCATCCATCACGCCACCGCCTTCGGGTGCGACATCCGCTCGGCGTACGCGGCCGCCGCCTCGCGCACCCACGCGCCGTCTTCGTGCGCCTGCCGCCGGTGCTGGATGCGCTGCGCGTTGCACGGGCCGTTGCCCTTGAGCACCGCCTCGAACTCCGACCAGTCGATCGGTCCCATCGCGACGACGCTGCCGTCCCCATCCAGCCGCAGCTCGGGGTCGGGAAGGGTGATGCCGAGCGCTTCGGCCTGGGGCACCAGCATCGCGACGAACCGGTTCCGCAGCTCGTCGTTGCCGAAGCGCTTGATGTTCCAGGCCATCGACTGCGCGGAGTTGGGGGATTCGTCATCGGGCGGCCCGAACATCATGAGGCTCGGCCAGTACCAGCGGTCGACGGCATCCTGAGCCATCTCGCGCTGCGCCGGGGTGCCGTTCATGAGCGACAGCAGGATCTCGAAGCCCTGCCGCTGGTGGAAGGACTCCTCCTTGCAGATGCGCACCATCGCGCGAGCGTATGGTCCGTACGAGGCGCGGCAGAGGGGCACCTGATTCACGATCGCGGCGCCGTCGACGAGCCAGCCGATCGCGCCCATGTCGGCCCAGGTCGGCGTGGGGTAGTTGAAGATCGAGGAGTAGCGGGCCTTGCCCTCCAGCAGCGCACCGGTCATCGCGTCGCGGGTCGTGCCGAGGGTCGCCGTGGCCGAGTAGAGGTAGAGTCCGTGGCCCGCTTCGTCCTGCACCTTCGCCATCAGGATCGCCTTGCGCTTGAGGCTGGGAGCGCGCGCGATCCAGTTGCCCTCGGGCTGCATGCCGATGATCTCGGAGTGCGCGTGCTGCGACATCTGCCGCACGAGCGTCTTGCGGTAGGCATCCGGCATCCAGTCGCGCGGCTCGATGCGCGAGTCGGCCTCGAGAAGCTCGTCGAAGCGCGCCTGTTCGCGTGTCGTCATCGTCAGCACCTTTACTTTACGATCGTTCAGTTATTATAGGCCGACGCGGGCGGTCGATCAATCGCCCGGAGTGAACGGGAGGAATGGGATGTCGAACAGCGCCGCGGTGCCTGCCGAGCCCCGCCGGGGGCGACCGGGCTATGACCGCCGCGGGGCTCTCGAGGTCGCGGTGCGCGTGTTCAACGAGCACGGTTACGACGCGACATCCATGGGGATGCTCGCCACGCGGCTGGGACTGTCGAAGTCGGCGATCTACCACCACTTCGACTCGAAGGAGCACCTGCTCGAGGCGGCGCTCGACGAGGCGCTCGGCGGGCTCGAGCAGGTGCTCGACGAGCCGGGAGCCCGGCGGGGCACGCAGACCGCGCGGCTCACATACGTCGTGCGCCGCGCGGTCGAGGTGCTGGTCGACCGGCTCCCGTATGTGACGCTGCTGCTGCGCCTGCGGGGCAACACCGCGGTCGAGCGCGCTGCGCTCGAGCGGCGGCGGCGGTTCGACGACGCCGTCAGCGCCCTCGTCCGCGCGGCGCAGGTAGACGGTGCCGTCCGCGCCGACATCGACCCCGCGATCGCGACCCGCCTGGTCTTCGGCATGGTCAACTCGCTCGTCGAGTGGTACCGGCCGACCGGGCCGGAGGGCGCGCGTCAGCAAGCCGGGGGTTTGGGGCGGAGCCCCATCGTGGGCGCGGGTCAGCTCGCCGACGACGTGCTTGCCCTGGTGCTGGACGGTCTCCGCCGCCGCTGACGCGGCCGACCCCCGCCGGGTGACGCCGACTGCCACCGTCGGGTGACGCGCACTGCCCCCGCCGGGTGCGCATAACTCCTGCACTCCCGCGCACAGCGAACGCGCACCCACCGGGATTCCGGGCGTGATCGCCTCGCGGCCAGGCAAGCTGCAGGAGTTATGCGCAACGCGCTACTGCTTGGCGACCAGCGTCAGCACGTCGTAGGTCGCGACGAGGTCGTCGCGCTGGTTGCGGATGACGGCATCCCAGCGCACTTCGCCGTATTCGTCGGTCTCGCGCGGGGTGATCTGCTTGGCCGTGAGCACGACACAGATCTCGTCATCGGGGCTGACCGGGGTGATGAAGCGCAGGTTCTCGAGGCCGTAGTTCGCGAGCACCGGGCCCGGTGCGGGGTCGACGAAGAGCCCTGCCGCCCACGACACGAGAAGGTACCCGTGCGCCACGCGGCCGGGGAAGAAGGGGTTCGCTGCCGCGGCGGCTTCGTCCATGTGCGCGTAGAAGGTGTCGCCGGTGAAATGCGCGAAAGTCTCGATGTCCTCGAGCGTGACGGGGCGCGACGCCGAGACCAGCTGATCGCCGATGCGCAGCTCCGCGAGGCTCTTGCGGAACGGATGCCGCTCGTCGCTGCGCGTCGCTGCACCGGGATGCCACACGCCGGTCAGCGCCGTGAGCATGTCGGGGGAGCCCTGGATGGCGGTCCGCTGCATGTGATGGAGCACCGCCCGGATGCCGCCGAGCTCCTCACCCCCACCGGCGCGGCCCGGTCCGCCGTGCACGAGGTGCGGCATCGGCGACCCGTGGCCCGTCGATGAGCGGGCGTCGTCGCGGTCCAGCAGCAGCACCCGGCCGTTGCCGGCGGCGATGCGCGACGTCAGCTCGACGGCGAACACCGGGTCGTGGGTCACGACGCTCGTCACGAGCGACCCCTCCCCTCGGGACACGAGGTCGGCGACGTCGTCGAGGCTCGTGTAACCGAGGATCGCGGCCACCGGACCGAACGCCTCGACCTCGTGCACCGCGGGCGTGCGTGCGTCGGCGAAGCGCAGCAGCATCGGCTCGACGAACGCACCGGCCATTGCCGGTCCTCGGGTGCCATCCGCACGGACGACATCGGGCGGGCCGGCCGACCCGATGACGAGCTCTCCGCCGGCATCCCGCAGCCGTTGCACCTGGCGCAGCACCTCGTCGCGCTGCGCGATCGATACCAGAGGGCCCATCGTGACGCCCTCGCCGCGCGGGTCGCCGAGCACAGCGCGCTCATCGAGGCGGGTGCGGACGGCCGCGATGACGTCGTCGATGGATGCCGCGGGCACGATCGCGCGCCGGATCGCGGTGCACCGCTGCCCCGACTTCGCCATCAGCTCGGCGACGAGCTGCTTCACATAGGCGTCGAACTCTGGCGTGCCCGGGGCTGCGTCGAGCCCGAGCACCGACGCGTTGATCGAGTCGGTCTCGGTCTGGAACACGACCCCGCTCGGCACGCGCTCCCGCAGCGCGGCGGCCGTCGTGGCCGAGCCGGTGAAGGCGACGAGGTCGCCGAGGCGGAGGCTTTCGAGCAGGCCGGGCACGGCGCCGCAGACGACCTGCAGTGCGCCGTCGGGAACCTCGCCCGACTCGATGAGGATGCGCACCATCGCCTCCGCGATGGAGGCAGTCGGTGTCGCGGGCTTCACGATCGTGGGCATGCCGGCCAGGAACGCGGGCGCGAACTTCTCGAGCGAGCCCCAGACGGGAAAGTTGAACGCGTTGATCTGCACGGCCACACCGGGAAGCCGCGTGTAGACATGACGGCCGAGGAATGTGCCGTCCTTCGAGAGCGGCTCGACCGGTCCGTCGAGGTAGACGCGGGCGTTCGGGAGTTCCCTCCGGCCCTTCGACGAGTACGTGAACAGCACGCCGATTCCGCCGTCGACATCCACCCACGCGTCGGCCTTCGTGGCGCCGGCGCGCGCCGACAGCGCGTAGAGCTCGTCCTTGTGCTCGGTGAGCATCTGAGCGAAGCGCTTGAGCAGCATCGCCCGCTGGTGGAACGTGAGGGCGCCGAGACTCGCCTGGCCGGTGCGGCGGGCGTGGTCGAGCGCGAGGGCCAGGTCGATGCCGTCGGCGCTCACGCTCGTGACGAGTTCGCCGGTCGAGGAATCGTGCACGGGAACGGCGTTCGCGGCATCCGGAGCAGACCAGCGCCCGCCCACATAACTCTGCAGCACGCTCATGGCGGCGTCCTCCTCGTCGAGAACAGATAAGTGACCGATCGTTCAGGAAGTCTACCCGAGGCGTGGGCGCCGGTACCCGCCGGGCCCCGCGGGGCGCAGCGAGAAGGCCCCCGGACCGTGTGGATCTCGAGGGCCTTCGACCCGAGGCCGGCTCGGACGAGCCGCTCAGCGGTCGTCGCCGCGGATGGCCTCCTTGGCCTCGTTGCGCGTCTTGACGGAGTCGCGCTCCGCCTCTGCCTTCTTGACCTCGGCCTCGGCCTTGGCCTCGTCGACCTTGTCGCCGATCTTGTCGGTGGTGTCCTCCCACGCGTCCTGGATCTTACGACCGGCCGTCTCGGCGGTCTCCTTGGCGTCATCCATGATTCCCATGATTCGCTCCCTTCGTGAGTTGCCATCGACGCTAGGCGTCGTCGTCATCGGCGTCAGGGGGGTTGCGAACGCCGGGCCCGGTTGCTACCCCGTGCACGCGGGATGACACGTGCCTCGCCCTCCTGATTCGCCGGGCGTCGCGGACGGCTAATCTCGGGGGAGGGAGGTGGGCGGCCGTGGGAAGAAACGCGGATGCCGTCGCCGAAGGCATCGCCATCGCTCAGTCCGCCGCGCGCCTGAGCGTCAAGAACAGCATCCTGGTCGGGACGATCTCGCTCGGCGAGCCCTTCGAGCCCCCGCGGTTCATCCCTGTAGCCCGCGAGGCGCTGATCTCGCTCGCCATGGAGGCCGAGGAGGCGGCCAGCCTCGCCCACCGGCAGCGCAAGGCCGCGTGGGGGCAGTACTCCCAGCCCGACGGGACCCACGACTACCGCGACCGGGATGTGCGCAATCTGCGCCGCCGCCGCCGGCAGTATCTGCGCGTCGCGCAGGAGCTTCGGCGACGGGCCGATGACCCCGTGGCGCTGGACGGCCTTGTCGAGGCGGCGCGAGAGGCGGCGTGGTCGGATGTCGAGTCCAACCTCGAGCGCCGGCTGGCCGTGGAGGGGATGCGCGCAGACGCCGATCCCGACTACGAGGTCATGCGCCCCGCGCGGATGCAGGCCCTCCGCCTCGTCGATCTCGAGCGGCTCGCGTCGCAGCACCGGCATCGCCTCGCCGCCGAGACCGCAGCGAGCGATGCTGACGGTGTCGAGGGCTCCTGACACAATCGGCGTATGCCCGAAACCACGCCGCATCCCTCGCGATTCGCCGACGACGATCCGTTCGTCGCGCGCGTGCGTGGCCTGTGCGAGCGGTACCCGGAGGTCGCCGAGGTCGTCGCGCACGGGCGTCCCACGTGGCGGGCGCGCACTCGGCAGTTCGCGATCGCGGGCGCCGCGCACCAGCCCGAGGACGCGGTGGTGCTGCGAGTCGACCCCGACGAACGGCAGGCGCTCCTCGAACGAGACGATGTGTGGGTGCCGGCTTACGAGGGCGCCTCGGGCTACCTCGCGATCGGCGCGGGGCCCGGCGCGGACTGGGACCTGATCGAGGAACTGATCGACGGGGCATATCGCCTCGTCGCGAATCAGCGCCAGCTGCGCGCCCTAGACGCCGACCCCGTCGTGCCGCTGGCGGGCGACGCGTGAGCACCGATTCGCGGCATCCCGTCGCCTGAGGTATTCTGGACGCTGGCCTGCGCGCCTGGCGCGCGAGCTGAATTGCGCTCGTAGCTCAATGGATAGAGCATCTGACTACGGATCAGAAGGTTGGGGGTTCGAGTCCCTTCGAGCGCACACTGTGTTGAGACAGTAAGGAAGACGGCTCGCGGAAGCGGGCCGTCTTTTCAATGCCGGGGCTCCCGGTTCGGGGGCAGCAAGAGCAAGCCGCATACCCGCGGCAACCGGGGATGCTCGAGGTCAGGCGCTGCGCAACACCTTCTGCAGGGGTCGCCCGCGCGCGAGTTCCTCCACGAGCTTGTCGAGGTAACGGATCTTCTGCATCAGCGGATCTTCGATCTCCTCCACCCGCACTCCGCAGACGACCCCCGTGATCGAGGATGCCCGCGGGTTGAGTGCTGCGTCAGCGAAGAAGGTCGCAAACGTCGAGCCCTCTGCCAGGTGACGGGCCAGCGCCGCCTCGTCAAAGCCGGTCAGCCACTCGATCACCTGATCCAGCTCGTCCCGCGTTCTCCCCTTCCGTTCCACCTTCGTCACATAGAGGGGGTAGACGGCGGCGAAGCTCGTCGTGAAGATCCTGCTCACGTTCCGGAGTGTATCCCCGGCGAGCTCCCCGCGTCAGGCGAGCGGCACCACCCGCAGCCAGACGAACCCGTGCGCCGGAAGCGTGAGCCCGACGGCCAGGTCGACGCGCTCGCCGTCGACGATGTCGATGGCGCCCGCTTCGAACCCCGCGAGCACGGTCGCGCGGATGACGGCCGGATGATCGTCGACGTTCGCGAGCACGAGGATGCGCGCGGCCGCATCCGTCGCGCCGGGGCGCTGATAGCCCAGCACCGAGCGGTGGCGGGCGTCGAAGCCGCTCAGCCGGCCGCCCGCGAACTCGGGCGTCTCCTTCCGCGTGCGGATGAGGTGCGTGAGCGCCGTGAAGACCTTGCCGGCGGCGGTCGTGAGGTCCTCGCGCTGCGCGTACAGGTCTGCCGGGCGCTCGGGCCGATGCACCCACCGGCTGTCCCCGGCCGTATCCGGATTCCTGGCGTACGAGTAGTCGTTGAGCTGCGCGACCTCGTCGCCGAGGTAGATCAGCGGCACGCCCCCGGTCGAGAGGGCGATCGCGTGCGCGAGCAGCACGCGGTCGATGCCGCCCGGGTCGCCCGCCTCGACGCCCGCGAGCGACGCGGTCGTGCCCGTGACGCGTGCGTCGCCGGTCTTCGGGTTGTCCTGGAACGGCACGCCCCGGGCGAAAGTGCCGGGGTAGCGGCCCACGTAGAAGTCGTTCAAGAACCGGCGGTGCGGGTATCCGTGAATGCCGATCTCGGCGGCATCCTCGTCGGCGAACGTCCAGCTGATGTCGTCGTGATTGCGCACGTAGTTGACCCACGCGGTGCCCGGCGGCAGGGCGTGCCGGCGTACGAGGGCCTGCTGCAGCAGCCTCGGGTCGCGCGTCGCGAGCGCATCCCACGTGAGTGCCATCTGCAGGGGGTTGTAGGAGAGCTGGCACTCCTCGGGCGCGACGTACTGCACCACCTCGTCGGGGTGCACGATCGCCTCGGACTTGAACAGCAGCGACGGCGCCGCCATCCGCAGCACCGCGTTGAAGGCCCGCAGCAGCAGGTGCGCCTCGGGCAGCGATTCCGACGGCGTGCCGAGGCGCTTCCAGATGAAGGCGACGGCGTCCAGGCGCAGCACCTCGATGCCCTGGTTCGCGAGGAAGAGCATCTCGCCGGCCATCGCACGAAAGACCGCGGGGTTGGCGTAGTTGAGGTCCCACTGGAAGTGGTGGAACGTCGCCCAGATCCACCGACCCGGCCGCCCGTCTACAGACGGGAGCTGCACGAACGAGCCGGCGTGGTCTTCGGGGAAGATCTCGCGCAGGGTGAGCTCGTACGCGTCGGGCATCGTGCGGTCGGGGAAGATCAGGTAGAAGTCCTCGTACCCGGGTTCGGCGGCGACCGCGTTGCGGGCCCACTCGTGCTCGTTGCTCGTGTGGTTGAAGATGAAGTCGACGACGAGCGAGATGCCCGCCCGACGCAGGTCGGCGGCGAGGTTCGCCAGTTCCTCCATCGTGCCGAGGGCGGGGTCGACCTTCCGGTAGCTCGACACCGCGTACCCGCCGTCGGAGTTGCCCTCGGGGCTTTCGAAGAGCGGCATGAGGTGCAAGTAGGTCAGCCCCAGTTCCTGGAAGTACGGGATGCTGTCGCGGATGCCGGCGAGCGATCCGGCGAAGCGGTCGACGTAGCAGACGCCTCCCAGCATCCGGTTCGAGAGGAACCAGTCGGGATTCGACTCGCGCTCGTCGTCGTGCGCCTTGAGCGTGTCTGGGCGGGAGTTCCAGGATGCCGCGGCCTCCGCCACGACGGCGGCGAGCTGCTCGAGCCCGTCGTCCCGATGCCCGTAGAGTGCCGCGAACAGCGGATGCAGCGTGGGAAAGTGCTGCGCGAAGCGCCGGGTGAACGCATCGTCGAACGGCCCCGTTCGCTCGGTGGCAAGGCGCCGGATCTCTGCGATGTCAGCGGACCACTCGGTGTTGAGTCTCGGCATGGCTCTCCTCGATGAGTCGCGGCGTGTGCGTTTCACCCTAGGTCGGGGGATGCCGCGGGTCGAGGTCTGGAACCCCGCGCGCCAGGCTGGCAGACTGGCCGGGGTGAGACTCGAACAGGTGGCGTTGCACGCGGACGATCTCGACCGGGCGTCGGATTTCTACACGACCCTGCTCGAGTGCGACCCGGTGGCCCGGTTCGACCCGCCCGGCCTCCTCTTCTTCGACCTCGACGGCGTGCGGTTGCTGCTCGATGCCAACGCCCCGGCATCCCTTCTCTATCTGGGCGTGCACAACGTGCACGAGACGCTCGAGCGCCTCGACGGGATCGCGGATGTCGTCGCCAGGCCGCATGTGATCTTCACGCACGCGGACGACACGCTGGGTCCCGCGGGCCACGAGGAGTGGCAGGCCTTCATCCGCGACACCGAGGGCAACACGGTCGGTCTGATCGCGTTCCAGCCGGTCTAGGCCCGCCCGCCGGGCCGATCAACCGTCGTGCCGAACGACGCGGCTGGGGTGCTGTTCGCCGTGCGCGAACGGTTGGCACTCGCATGCCTCGAGTGCTAATCTGAACGTAGTTGAGCCGACTCGACTCAACCCCGTAAACACCCGCCCGGACGACCTCCGGGCCGAGCCCACAAGGAGAAGAATCATGGCAACGAACGACCCGTTCCGTGAGCTCGACCGCATCGCGTCGACGCTCTTCGACCCCCGCCGCGGACCTCGCCGCATGCCGATGGACCTGTACCGCGACGGCGACCACTATGTGCTCACCGCCGACCTGCCCGGCATCGACCCGGGTTCGGTCGACATCGACGTCGACGGCCAGTTGCTGACCATCCGCGCCGAGCGCACGCTCACCACGGGCGAGGGGGTCAAGTGGATCACGCGCGAGCGTGAGGCCGCGAGCTTCCTGCGTCAGCTCAACCTCGGCCAGGGCATCGACACCGAGGGCATCGCCGCGAACTACGCCAACGGGGTGCTCAGCGTCACGATTCCCGTGAGCGAGAAGGCCAAGCCGCGCAGGATCGAGGTCTCGACCAACGCCGAGGCTCCGGTCTTCAAGGCCCACGAGTCGAGCGACGCTCCCCAGCCGGTCGAGCAGTAGGCTCGCGCCGCGACGGTGCGGGCGCACCGACCGCGCCGTCGGTGCCGAACCGCGCCGTGCCGAACCGCCCCGAGATGCTCGGGGCGGTTCGGCGTTTTCAGCGGGCGGTATCAGCGGCCGTCGAGTCCCCTCCTCCCATTTGACCCGCGTGTGGCGGGCGTCCGGGACGACCCGCGTGGGCGGGCCGAAGAAGGAGATATCCGATGGCCATACACAGGAGCCTGATCGCGATCATCGCGAAGAAGAATCCGGCGATCTGGGAGGAGATCATCGGGCCGCTCGGCCCGATGAAGCGCCTCGCCGCGGTCGCGCTCAACCCGCAGCCGCTGCCGCCCAAGGCGATCGTGCGGGGCCTCGAGGCGTCGCTCAATCCGCAGCCGCTGCCCCCGGGCGTCGACTACGGGTTCGCGGTGGGAGCGGAGCTCGTCCGCGCCGCGGGCATCGCGCAGCTGTTGCACACGGGCTTCGACGTCGTGGTGGACGACATCTGCCCGCCGCCTCGCCCGTGGCCGCCGATTCCGTGGCCGCCGGCGCCGTGGCCGCCCGAGCCGTGGGGGCCGCGCGACGAGTTCGACCCCGAGTTCGTGTTCGGCTACGCGGTCGGGCTCGCGTTCGCCCTGGAGACAAGCGCGCACGCGTGGGAGCGGCTCGACGGTGCCGGATCGCTCGAGCAGCTGCACGAGGCCGCGTTCAAGACGGCCGAGCAGTTCGGCTGACTTCGGGTACGACGGTGGTGCCCCGGCCGATGCGTTCGCGCGGCCGGGGCATCCATCATCCGTTCGTCGATGCCCGATTCGCCGCTATGACAACCCCACGAGGACATCGTGCGAGCTCTAGGCGCCCGCGATCCTGGATGCGGGGACCGTCAAGCACGGCGTGGCAGTTGTCGTCGCTCCGCCCGCCTGGACGCGGCGCGAGCTGCCACCTCGGCGGGCCCGGCGCCCACGCACCCCCGGGGCTAGGCTGGCCGCATGGCGCACTACGCCGTCCCGACGCCCCGACGCCGTCGCGGGCGCCCGAGCGGGGGCGATTCCGGCACGCGCGAGCGCGTCGTCAGCGCCGCCATCGAGGAGTTCGGCGAACACGGCTACGACGGCGCGACGATGCGCGGGATCGCCGCCCGCGCCGGGGTGGATGCGGCGCTCCTGCACCACTACTTCGGCACCAAGGCCGACCTGTTCGGCGAGACGATCGGGGCACCGCTCCGGCCCGACCTCGCGATTCCCGAGATCCTCGAGAGACCGCGCGACGAGATCGGCGAGGCCATCGTCCGCTACCTCCTCGAGGCGTGGGAGGTGCCCGAGACCCGCAAGCGCGGGATCGTGCTGCTGCGCTCGGCGATCGGCAACAAGCTCGCGACTCCCCTTCTCGCCGGCTTCCTCTCCCGCGAGCTGATCGGCAAGATCGCGGCCAGGCTCGACACTCCGGATGCCGAGCTGCGCGCGGCGCTCGTCGCCTCCCAGGTCGCGGGGCTGCTGATCGCGCGGTACGTGCTCCGGCTCGCCCCGCTGGCCGAGGCATCCGTCGACGATCTCGTCGCCAAGCTCGCGCCCACCGTGCAGGGCTATCTGTTCGACTGACTCAGGAAGGATGACGGATGTCGTTCCAGGCATACCTCGACAACATCGAAGCCAAGACCGGCCTCACTCCACGCCAGTTCATCGACCTCGCGGCCGGCAAGGGATTCGGTCCCGGAACCAAGTCAGGCGAGATCATCGCGTGGCTGGCCGAGGACTACGGGCTCGGCCGCGGGCACGCGATGGCCCTCGTCCACGTGATCACGAAGGGCCCGAAGATCGACGCCAAACACGTCGATTCCGGCCGCGCGCACAGCGATCCCTCCGACACCCTGTGGCTCGAGGGCAAGGCCACCAATCCGGCATCCTGACCCGTCGGCGGCCTTGTGAGGCGGAGGAACCGGGAGCATAATTCATCACGTGATGAATAAAGCGATGGATGCCGGTGGCGCGCGCTCTTCGGCGGTTTCGGTGCGCGGGCTGCATGTGCGGCGCGGCACCACCACGGTCTTCGACGGCCTCGACGTCGAGATCCCGCGCGGCCAGGTCACGGGGCTGCTCGGTCCGTCGGGCTGCGGCAAGACGACGCTGATGCGCTCGATCGTCGGCGTGCAGAAGGTCGCGAGCGGCACGGTGACGGTGCTCGGCGACCCCGCCGGTTCGCCGTCGCTGCGGCATCGCGTCGCCTACGACACCCAGGATGCCTCCGTGTACGGCGATCTCACGATCGAGCAGAACCTCCGCTACTTCGCGCGCCTCATCGGCGCCCCCGCCTCCGATGTGGGACGGGTCATCGAGCAGGTCGGCCTCGGGCCGCAGGCCCGGCAGACGGTGGACTCCCTGAGCGGCGGGCAGGAGTATCGCGTCTCGCTCGGCGTCGCGATGCTCGGCACCCCGGAGGTGCTCGTGCTCGATGAGCCGACGGTCGGCCTCGACCCGGTGCTGCGGGCCGAGCTGTGGGCGATCTTCCGCGCGCTCGCGGCCGGCGGCACCACGATGATCGTGTCGAGCCATGTCATGGACGAAGCCGTGCGCTGCGATCGGCTCCTGCTGATGCGGGCGGGACGGATCATCTCCGACACGACCCCGGAAGGCCTGCTGTCATCGACGGGCACCGATGATCCGGATGCCGCGTTCCTCGCGCTCGTCGAGCGCGACGAGGCGGCGCATCCGAAACTCCGGAGGGAAGGGGACCGGTCGTGAACGCGACCCGCACTTTCGCCACCGCCGGCCGGGTGCTCCGGCAGCTCAGCCACGACCACCGCTCGGTGGCGCTCATGCTGATCGCGCCGAGCCTGCTGGTCGGCCTGTTCGCGTGGCTCTTCGTCGATCAGGAGGGCGTGTTCGAGACGATCGGGCCGCCGATCCTCGCGCTGTTCCCGTTCGTGATCATGTTCCTCATCACGAGCATCACGACGCTCCGGGAACGCCGGTCGGGCACCCTCGAGCGGCTCATGACGACGCCGCTGGGCAAGGGCGATTTCATCGCCGGCTATGCCCTCGCGTTCGGCTCCGCCGCGGTGCTGCAGGCCGTCATCACGGTCGTGTTCGCCGTGTGGGTGTGCGGGCTCGAGGTGGAGGGGCCGCTGTGGCAGCTGGGTCTCGTCGCCGTCGTCGACGCGGTGCTCGGAACGTCGCTCGGGCTGCTGGCGAGCGCCTTCGCGCGCACCGAGTTCCAGGCCGTGCAGTTCATGCCGCTCATCGTGTTCCCGCAGATCATCCTCGGCGGCATCTTCATGCCCCGGGATCAGATGCCCGATGTGCTCTACGCGATCTCGAACTTCCTGCCGCTGAGTTACGCCATCGATGCCGTCAACGCGGTGACCGCGGGCGATGAGGGCTGGGATGTCGTGGGACCGCTGCTCGTGGTGATCGGCTTCGTGCTGGCGGCGATCGTGCTGGCGTCGCTCACGCTGCGGCGGCGGACGCCGTAGCCCGACATCCGCCGACCGAGCTCAGCAGTCCTCGTCGGACTTGTCGTTGCGAAGCTTCGCGGTCAGTGCGAGCAGGGCCTGCAGCTCGGCTTCGTCGAGGCGCGACATCCGATCGGCGATGCGCCGGCCGTGCTGGATCGCGAGCCCGCGGAACGCCTCGGCTCCTTCGGCGGTCGCGCGCACGAGGGCGCCGCGGCCGTCGACCGGGTCGGCGCACTTCGTCACGAGGCCGCGGGCCACCATGCGCTCGACGAGACGGGAGACGCTCGGCTGGCTCACGAGCATGAGGGAGGTCACATCGCGCAGCCGCGCCGTCATGTCGGGCGCCCGGGTGACGGTGAGCAGAACGTCGTATTCGGCCTGCGAGAGAGTCGTGTCGTCGAAGTCTGCGCTGATGTCGCCGAACACCTCGTGCTGTGCGCGAAAGAGGCTCTCCCACGCGTCGATGGCGAGGCGGCGGTCGTTCATCGCACCAGATTACGCCCGTAGGCTTGCCGCGTGAGCGTGAGCGCGGGGAATCTGTCGGGGCGATCACGGGTGCGTGGCGGGTTCATCGCGCTCGCGGCATCCATTCTGCTTGCCCTGCTCGCCGTCGGGGCCGCTCCCGCGTTCGCGGCGCTGCAGGGCGAGACCGCTCCGGGTGTCGCGGCGGTGCAGGGTCTGCGGTCGGCCGGCGTGCAGGACTTCGTGTTCCAGAGCATGGATGTCGAATACACGCTCGGTCGCGCCGAGGACGGCACCAGCACGCTGAGGGTCATCGAGTCGTTCGTCGCAGTGTTTCCCGAGTTCGATCAGAACAGGGGGATGCAGCGCCGCATCCCGGATTCATACGAGGGCGTGCCGACCTTCCCGACGCTCGAGTCGGTGACGGATGCCGAGGGCAACCCGCGGCCGGTCGAGGAGGAGTGGGAGGACGATCACCTCATCGTCACGTCGCGCGCGGACGGCTTCGTGCACGGGGCGCAGACATATGTGTTCACGTACACGATGCAGAACGTGGTGGGAACCTTCGCAGACACCCAGGCCGACGAGTTCTACTGGGACGTCAACGGGGTCGACTGGGCGCAGCCCTTCGGGCGCGTCTCGGCTCGGGTGAACATTCCGGGTGAGCTCGCCGACGCACGGACCGGGGGAATGGCCTGCTATCGGGGCGCGCAGGGGTCGACGGAGACGTGCGAGATCTCGGAGTCGTCGGGCGAGGCGGGGTCGTCGGGCGAGGAGTCGGCCGATGGAGCGGGGGCTGGGGGCGAAGCGGGGTCGTCCGTGGTGTCGGCATCCGCTGGAGGGCTCGGTGCGTTCGAGACGATGACCGTTGCGATCGGGTTCGAGGCCGGAACGTTCACGCCCTTCGACTCGTCGTACCTGGCGTCGCCGTGGGGCTGGCTGCAGGGCTTCGCGGGGCTGCTCGCCGGTGGCGCGCTCGCGTTCGGCGCGGTGATGCGCGCGCGGCACATGCGGGACGAGCCCGGCCGCCCGGTCATCGTCACGGAGTTCGCGCCGCCCGCGGGCGTCGATGCGCTCGAGAGCGCGGTGCTGCTGGGGAAGACGACCAAGGCCATTCCCGCGGAGGTGCTCGAGCAGGCGATCGTCGGGTCGATCCACATCGTGGAGGGTCCGCCGAAGCTGTTCGGGGGCACGAAGCTGCAGGCGCATCTCGTCGACCGGTCGCGCGCGGACGGCGATGGGGCGATGCTGCTGGACGGGCTCTTCCCGCCGGGTTCGCCGCCCGGCACCGTCTACGAGTTCGGCAAGTCCGACACGCGGTTCTCGACGGCGGCGCAGGCGATCATCAAATCCGCGACGTCGGAGCTCGTCTCCCGCGGACTGCGGCGTCCGGTGTCGGGGTGGGCGCGCGTGCTGCCGATCCTCGCGGCGGCCGGGGCGGCGACGCTGGTTTTCGTTCTGGGCATCATCGCGATCGAGGGCGGCGTCACGCCGTGGATCCCGATCGCGCTCATGGGGGCGTCGGTCGTCGTCGTCGCGATCGTCATCGGCCTGGTCTCCCGGCAGCCGGTGACTGTGAAAGGCGCCGAGACCCGGGACCACTTGGCGGGACTGAGGATCTTCATCGAG
Source organism: Microbacterium sp. (assembly GCF_035554235.1). GTDB lineage: Bacteria > Actinomycetota > Actinomycetes > Actinomycetales > Microbacteriaceae > Microbacterium. The sequence goes on from NZ_DATMIO010000078.1 coordinate 17,147, forward strand.
TGGGCCGAGGAGGATCGCATCCGGATGCTGCAGTCGCCCGAGGGTGCCGAGCGGGTGCGGATGGACGTCAACGATCCGCGGCAGAGGCTGCGCTTGTATGAGGTGCTGCTGCCGTATGCCGTGGTCTTCGGCCAGGAGAAGGAGTGGGCGCGGCATTTGGCCGCCCTGTATGACGTGGACGGTTCGCCCGGCTGGTACACGGGTTCGACCGGGTTCAACGCGGCGGCGTTCTCAGCCGGCATCGGCTCGCTGTCATCGAGCGCGTCGTCCGCGTCGAGCACGTCGGGCGGCTCGGGCGGCGGCGGATCGGCCGGCGGTGGCGGTGGCGGTGGCGGCGGGGGCGGGGTTTAGCGCGGTGGTCGGCTCCGGCGGGGGCCGCGCCGAGAGCTCGGTCCCAGAGCTCGCTCCGAGGGCGCGCTCCGCCGGCCCGATCCAGGGGCTCGCCGCGAGGGCTCGGTCCCGGAGCTCGTCGAAACGTCGTCATCCTTCGGCGGCTCGCGGCCCCGCCCGCTCCGCGAGGAGCCGGTCGCGCCGCCGGTGGAGGCTTCCGGATGCCGGTCGCCAACGGCCGTATGGATCGAGGTAGTGCGGCGCCTTGATGTGCGGCATCCCGTCGATCATGGCGATCTGCCAGCCGCCGGAGTCGATCGTTCGATGGTGGTGCCAGCAGAGCAGAACGCCGTTGTCCGTGTGGGTCGGTCCGCCGCGGGAACTCTCCCGCACGTGGTGCACTTCGCACCACGTGGCGCCGACGTGGCACCCGGGGATGACACAGCCGCCGTCGCGTTGCGCGATCGCCCGTCGCTGGTGCACGGTGAAAGTGCGAAGCGGCGATCCGAGTTCGATGATCCGCCCCGCCGAATCGGTGACCAGGCGCTGGACGGCGCCGGTGCAGGCGATCGTTCGGGCGAAGGCGGAGGTCACGACGGTGTCTGTGCCCTCGATGAAACCGACTCCGTCGTCAGACTCGACGTCGGCGGCGGTCATGGTCACGACGAGCACGGGCGCGGCGCCCCCGATGCTGGGGGTGCCCTCCGCGCGGGCGGCAACCGAGAGGATCCCGGCGAGGGCGTCGTGCCGCTTCTGGGTGTGAGACCGCGGATCGCGGAGCTCTGCGAGCACGGCCGCTTCGTACTCTTCGTCGTCACGGTCGATCGCGCCGTCGCTCAGGGTGAAGGACGGCCCCGCCGGCGCGTCGACCCGCGGGTTCAGGAAGGCGTCGACCAGCCGCTGGAACTGCGCTGCGACGGCCGGCAGCAGCTCGCCGCGTAGCGGGACGGTGCCTTCCCGCTCGCGACCGATGGTGATGCCGCGGCGGCGCAGTCCCTTCGCTTCATCGGGCAGGGTCCCGTCGGGGTCGAGCACGAGGGCCCATGTCTGTGCCATGACGCGCACCTCGTCGGGAGTGCAGGGCGGGCTGTCGGCGTCGCCGGTTGCCGCCGTGACGAGGGCGGTCTCTGCGGCGGCGAGGTCGTGAGGTGCGCAGCGCTCGGAGAGCGGACCCAGCGCGTCGGCGACGGCGGCCGCGGCATCCACCCCCATCGCTCCCGTC
>NZ_DATMIO010000079.1:0-16004 GCF_035554235.1 Microbacterium sp.
GCACTGATCGAAATGCCCCTCCCCGGGTACATGGCGCTGGGCGTCGCCGCCGGCCTGTCCACACCCCCCATCCAGTCCGCCGCGCGGACGATCTATCCCAAGCTGGTCAACTCGCGCCAGCTGACCCCGCTGTTCTCCCTCGACGCGTCGCTTCAGGAGATCATCTGGATCGTCGCGCCCGTGGTCATCACCGTGGTCGCGACGCAGATCGGCACCGTTCAGGCCCTCCTCCTGATCGTGGTGATCCTGATCGGCGGCGGATCGTGGTTCATCCTCTCCCCCGAGGTCGGCCGCGTGCGCATCCCGCGCAGCCGCCGCAGCCTCGGCAAGGTGCTCGCCAAGCCGCCGATCCTGCTGGCGACGGTCATCGGGTTCCTGCTCATCGGGGCCTGCGCCGCGGTCGAGGCGGGCGTCGTCGCCACCTTCGGGCACAGCGGACTCGAGGCCGGTCTCGTGCTCGCCGTGTTCTCGATCGGCAGCCTCGCGGGCGGCCTCACGTTCGGCCACATCCCGATCGGCCCCTGGGCCATGGCGCGCAGGATGGCGATCGTCGCCGTCGGCCTCTCGCTCACGATGGTCTCCCTCGACATCTGGTGGCTGAGTGGCACCCTCTTCCTCGCCGGCATCGGCATCGCCCCGGCGCTCGCCGTGCTGTTCGCCATGACGAGCGCGAGCGTCAAGTTCAGCGAGACCGCCGAGGCCTACGGCTGGATCGGCACGGGCCAGCTCATCGGCGCGGCCGCCGGCTCGGCGGTCGCCGGCTTCCTGATCGACGGGGCCGGCCCGCAGGGGGCGTACGTCGCCGCGGCCGCCTTCGCCTTCTTCGGGTTGATCGTGGCGCTCGTGTTCGTGCGGGCGTTCCCCGACCTCCGGCATCGCGACCCGAGCCCGATCCCCGACACAGAACCGGTCACCCTCCCGACTTCCTGAGCGCATCGACCGCGGGAGCTCGGTGCGCCGAGATCGTAGGCTCGACGTATGCCCTCTGCCCTCACGCTCCCCCGCCTCGCCTGGGGCGCGTCCGATGCGCCGCGGCGCGCTCTGCTCGTGCACGGCCTGGGGTCATCCGGCGCGCTGATGTGGCGCTTCGGAACAGCGCTCGCCGACGCGGGCTGGCGCGCCGAGGCGGTCGACCTGCGCGGCCACGGTTCCGCGCCGCGGGCGCTCGAGTATTCCGTCGCCGCCTACGCCGCCGACCTCGCGGGCACGCGTCCCGCCGACTTCGCGCACACGCATCCCGCCGCGACCGCGCCGTGGGACCTCGTGATCGGGCACTCGCTCGGGGGCGCGGCATCCGTCATCGCCAGCGCGGATCATCCCGACTGGACGCGCCGGCTCGTGCTGGTCGACCCGGGCATCGTCGTGATGCAGCGCGACGCCGACATCGTGCGATCGAGCCAGGAGCGCGCGTTCGACGACAACCGCATCGCGGTCGTGCGCGACGAGCATCCGCACTGGCATCCGCACGACCTCGAGCTCAAGGTCGATGCCGTCGCCCGCGCGAGCCGCTGGGCGGTCGAGCAGACGAGCGTGCAGAACCAGCCGTGGGACGTGCGGGATGCCGCGGCCCGCGTCGCCGTTCCGACCCACGTGCTGGGGGCCGATCCCGCGGTCTACAGCCTCTTCACCGGCGAGGTCGCCGACGGGGTCCTGGCCGCCAACCCGCTCTTCACGATGTCGATCGTGCCGGGTGCCGGGCACTCGCCCCACCGGGACGAGCCCGAGGCGACACTCGCGCAGCTCTTCGACGTGCTCGGCGGCTGAGGGCGCTTTCCGAGCCCGGAGCACGGCGCGGGGCCAGAATGGACGGGTGAGCCCACCCGCGTTCGACCCCGCCGCGCATCTGCCCGACGACCTGCTCGAGCGCATCCGCTCGCGAGCCGCGTCGCATGACCGCGAGAACACGTTCCCTCAGCAAGACCTCGACGAGCTGAAGGCGGCCGGCTACCTCGCGATGCTCGTGCCGCGGGACCGGGGCGGGGCGGGGCTCGGCCTCGCCGAGGCATCCGTGCTCCAGCAGCGGCTCGCGGGCGCGGCGCCCGCGACGGCCCTCGCCATCAACATGCACCTCGTGTGGACGGGCGTGGCCAAGGTGCTTCGCGACCGAGGCATCGACGACCTCGCGTTCGTGCACGAAGGCGCCGCGGCGGGCGAGGTCTTCGCGTTCGGCATCAGCGAGGCGGGCAACGATCTGGTGCTGTTCGGCAGCGATACGGATGCAGAGCCCCTTCCCGACGGCTCGTACGCGTTCACGGGCACCAAGATCTTCACGTCGCTCGCGCCGGCGTGGACGCAGCTCGGGCTGCACGGCATCGACACCACGTCGCCCGATGCGCCGAAGATGGTCTACGCCTTCGTGCCTCGGGCCGGGACCGACGAGAACGGCACGGTCGTGACGCGCGACGACTGGGACACGCTCGGGATGCGGGGAACGCAGAGCCGGACGACGCACCTGCACGGGGCCGTCGCGCCCGCCGACCGGGTGGTGCGCCGCATCGACCCGGGCCCGAACCCCGATGCGCTCATCTTCGGCCTGTTCGGCGTCTTCGAGCTCATGCTGGCCTCCGTTTATACCGGCATCGCACGTCGGGCGCTCGAGCTCGCGGTCGAGACCGCCGGCACCCGCCGTTCGAAGAAGACCGGCACGCCGTTCAGCCAGGATCCCGACATCCGCTGGCGCATCGCGGAGATGGCCCTCGCCTACGACGCCCTTCCTCCGCAACTGGCCGCCCTCGGCCGCGACATCGACGACATCGCCGACCACGGCGACCGGTGGTTCGCGCTGTTCGCGGGCACCAAGCACCGCGCGGTCACGATGGCGAAAGCGGTGGTGGATGACGCACTGCTGGTCGCGGGCGGATCGTCGTACTTCGCGGGTTCCGAGCTCGGCCGGCTCTACCGCGACGTGCTCGCGGGCCTCTTCCACCCCTCCGACCCCTCGTCGGCGCATTCGACCGTCGCCACCGCGTGGCTCGGTCCGCTGGAGGGTTGATCGCGGAATATCACGATCTCGTCCGTTCTCAGGGTGAAAAACAACGGATTCGGTTGCCTGATACTGCGTGGAGTGCGAGTATCGGAACATGAGTGTGAAGACGAAGCCGGCGTCGATCGACGACGTGGCGAAGGCGATCATCGAACTTCTGCAGGAGGACGGGCGACGCTCGTATGCCGAGATCGGCAAGGCCGTCGGCCTCAGCGAGGCCGCCGTGCGGCAGCGCGTGCAGAAGCTCACCGACTCGGGCGTGATGCAGATCGTCGCGGTCACCGACCCGCTGCAACTCGGCTTCTTCCGCCAGGCGATGATCGGCATCAACGTGTCGGGCGACACCCGCCTGGTGGCCGACGCCCTCGCCGAGATCCCCGCGGTCGACTACGTCGTGCTCACCGCGGGTTCTTTCGACATCCTCGCCGAGGTCGTCTGCGAGAGCGATGACGACCTGCTCGGCCTGCTCAACTCCGAGATCCGCAAAATCGACGGCGTGCGCTCCACCGAGACGTTCGTCTACCTGAAGCTGCAGAAGCAGCTCTACAACTGGGGGACACGATGAGCCGCACCCGCCCGCGCCCGGGAAACGACGACCTGCAGCGGATGGCCCAGGACCATCTCTGGATGCACTTCACGCGCCAGTCGACGATCGCCGAGAACGGTGTGCCGATCATCGTGAAGGGCGACGGCCACCACATCTGGGACAGCGCGGGCCGGCGGTACTTCGACGGACTCGCCGGCCTGTTCGTCGTGAACGCCGGCCACGGGCGCCACCGCCTCGCGCACGCCGCGGCCCAGCAGGCATCCGAGTTGGCGTTCTTCCCCCTCTGGTCGTACGCGCACCCCGCCGCCATCGAACTCGCCGACCGGCTCGCCGACTACGCGCCCGGCGACCTCAACCGCGTCTTCTTCAGCAGCGGCGGCGGCGAGGCCGTAGAGACCGCGTTCAAGCTCGCGAAGCAGTACTGGAAGCTCGTCGGCCAGCCCATGAAGCACAAGGTGATCTCCCGCGCCGTCGCGTACCACGGCACGCCCCACGGGGCGTTGGCGATCACCGGCATCCCGGGCATGAAGGCCATGTTCGAGCCCGTCACGCCCGGCGGCTTCCGCGTGCCGAACACGAACCTCTACCGCGCCGAGGAGATGGGCGCGCCGACCGATCCGGAGGCGTTCGGGCGGTGGGCCGCCGATCGCATCGAGGAGATGATCCTCTTCGAGGGCCCCGAGACGGTCGCGGCGGTGTTCCTCGAGCCCGTCCAGAACTCGGGCGGCTGCTTTCCTCCCCCGCCGGGATACTTCGCGCGGGTGCGCGAGATCTGCGACCGCCACGACGTGCTGCTGGTCTCCGACGAGGTCATCTGCGCGTTCGGCCGCATCGGCGAGATGTTCGCGTGCAACGCCTACGGCTACGTGCCCGACATGATCACGTGCGCCAAGGGGCTGACCAGCGGATACTCGCCGCTCGGCGCCACGATCGTCAGCGACCGCGTCTACGAGCCGTTCGCCACGGGGACGATGAGCTTCGCGCACGGCTACACGTTCGGCGGCCATCCCGTCTCAGCGGCCGTCGCCCTCGAGAATCTCGACATCTTCGAGGAGGAGGGCCTGAACGAGCGCGTGCGCGAGAACTCGCCCCTGTTCCGGGCCGAGCTGGAGAAGCTCCTCGACCTTCCGATCGTGGGCGACGTGCGGGGTGACGGCTACTTCTTCGGCATCGAGCTCGTCAAAGACAAGGCGACCCGCGAAACCTTCGACGACGACGAGTCGGAGCGCCTGCTGCGCGGGTTCCTGTCGAAGGCCCTCTTCGACGCGGGGCTCTACTGCCGGGCCGACGACCGCGGCGATCCCGTCATCCAGCTCGCCCCGGCCCTGACGATCGGGCCGCCCGAGTTCGCCGAGATCGAGCAGATCCTGCGCGACGTGCTCACTCGGGCATCCGCCGTTCTCTAGACCCTTGGCGTGACTGACGGCGACCCGATCGGGTGCGGGTCGCCGTCAGTCGGCCGCGTAGACGCGGCGGCCGCCCACCCAGGTGCCGAGCACCCGAGTGAGTCCGATCTCCTCCGAGGGGGCGTCGAAGGGATCGCGGTCGAGCAGGGCGAGGTCGGCGAGCGCGCCGACGCGGAGGGTGCCGGTGTCATCGAGCCCGTTCACGCGCGCCGAACCCGCCGTGTAGGCGGCGAGCGCCGTACCCAGATCGAGGGCCTGCTCGGGGAGGAAGGGCTCGTAGTCGCCCTCCGACTCCGTGGGCGCGGAGCGCCGGTTCACCGCGACGTGCATCGCGGCGAGCGGGTTCGGCGAAGACACCGACCAGTCGCTGCCGGCCGCCAGCGTGGCGCCCGAGCGGACCAGGTCGCCGAAGGGGTACTGCCACGAGGAGCGGGGATCGCCGAGGAACGGGAGGGTCAGCTCGACCATCTGCGGCTCGAGTGACGCCCACAGCATCTGCATGTTGGCCGTGACATCCAGCGCACGGAACCGCGGCACGTCCTCGGGGTGCACGACCTGGATGTGCGAGATGTGGTGGCGGTTGCCGCGTGGCCCGTTGGCTCGGAGCGCCGCCTCGACGGCATCGAGGCACTCCCGCACGGCCCGGTCGCCGATCGCGTGGAAATGAAGCTGGAAGCCGAGCTCGTCGAGTCGCGTCGCCGCCTCCCTGAGCACGGCGGGCTCGACGAACGAGATGCCGTCGTTCGCGGTCGGGTGCCCGTGGCCGTCGCAATACGGCTCGAGCATCGCGGCGGTGAAGTTCTCGGCGACGCCGTCCTGCATGATCTTCACGGTGGTCGCCCGGAACGTGCCGACGGTGGATGCCGCACGCGCCGCCACGAGGTCGTCGATCTGCTCGAGCCCGCGGTGACGGTCCCACCACAGGGCGCCGACGACCCGGGCGGTGAGCGCACCGGATGCTGCGGCGGAGAGGTAGGCGGGCAGGGGATCGCCGGCGTCTCCGTACTGCGTCGCGACGATGGCGTCCTGCCACGCGGTGATGCCGAACGAGTGCAGGTACCGCTGGCCGGTCAGCAGCGCCTCGACCAGCCGCTCGGGCGGCTCGGGCGGAAGCAGCCGGTTGACCAGGCTCATCGCGCCCTCATGGAGCGTCCCGGTCGGCTCGCCCGCGGCATCCCGTTCGATGCGGCCGTCGGCCGGATCGGGAGTCTCGCGAGTGATGCCGGCGATGCGCAGCGCCCGAGTGTTGACCCAGGCGCCGTGGCCATCGCGGTTGGGCAGGAACGCGGGGCGATCGGGCACCGCGGTGTCGAGATCCGCGGCGGTCGGCGTGCCGCCCGGGAACGCCGACATCGTCCAGCCACCGCCGAGGATCCACTCGTGGTCGGAGTGCTCCGCCGCGTAGGCCGCGATGCGCGCGAGGTACGCGTCCCGCGTGCGGTCGCCCGAGAGGTCGCACCGCATCATGTCGAGCCCGCCCCAGAGGGGGTGCACGTGTGCGTCCTGGAAGCCGGGCACCAGGATGCGGCCGTCGAGCGGGATCACCTCGGTGCCGGGCCCGATGAGCGCGCTCACGTCGGCGCCCAGCGCGACGATGCGCTCGCCGGAGACGGCGACCGCCGATGACCGGGCGCGCGCGCCATCGGCGAGGAACACGGGTCCACCCGTGAAGACGAGGTCTGCGTACGCCATGATCAGCTCCCTGCCATCGTTCGCGCGATCTGCGTTGCGGAGTCGCCCGCCCGCTTCAGCACCAGCCCGACGAGGGCCAGCGAGACGAGGGTGAGCAGCAGCATGAGCGTCGAGACCGCGGCGATCTCGGGGCGAAGCCCGGAGCGGACGGCGCTCAGCACGTAGACGGGCCATGGTGTGGCGCCCGAGACCTGAACGAAGGCCGCGATGACCGTATTGTCCAGACTGAGGGTGAACGAGAGCAGGAATCCCGCCAGCACGGCCGGCGCCGCGAGGGGCAGCGTTACGCGGCGGAAGGTCGTCGCGGGGGTCGCGTAGAGGTCGGCCGAGGCCTCTTCGAGCTGACCCTCCAACCCGATCAGGCGCGCCCGCACGATGTACGACACGACTGCGATCGCGAACAGCGAGTGCCCCACCACCAGGCGCACGATGCCGTCGTTGAACAACGGCATACCGGCGTCCTGACCCAGGAAGACGAGGAACGGCATCAGCGCCACGGCGTCGACGATCTCGGGCGTCACGGAGACGATCAGGAGAAGTCCGAGGAACCACCACGTCCACTTGCCGGGGCGCCTGGCCATGGCGATCCCGGCGAGCGTGCCGAGCGCCGTCGCGAACACCGCGGCGATCAGCGCCGTCTGGATCGACACGAGCACGGCCGACTGGATCGCCGGTTTCTGCAGGATGGTGGCGAACCCGTCGAGACCGAAGCCGTCCCACGACACGAGGAGCCGACCGGTGTTGAACGAGTACAGCACGATCACGGCGATGGGGAGGAAGAGGAAGGCGAGCACGAGGACGCCCCATACGCGCAGCGCGATGTCGGACCACGAGCGGGGCTTCATACGGGAACCTCCTCGCGGGCGGGCTGCGGCATGGACGGGCCAGCGGACGGGTCGCCGGGACCGAGCACCAGTCGGTTGCCGCGCCGCATGGGGAGGGTCACGAGCCAGAGGAGCAGCGCGAACGCCGCGACGGTGAGCAGGATCAGGATCATCAGGAGCACGGCCATCGCCGACCCCAGCGCCCAGTTCTGCGCGGTCTGGAACTGACTCGCGACGATCTGGCCGATCATGTTGCCCTTGGCGCCGCCGAGCACCGTCGCGGTGATGTAGTCGCCCATCAGGGGGATGAACACCAGCAGCACGCCGGCTATGACCCCGGGTCGCGCGAGCGGCAGCGTCACACGGAAGAAGGTGCGCCAGCTGCCCGCGCCGAGATCCTTCGACGCCTCGCGGAGCGGCCCGCCGACCCGGTCGAACGCGACGAACATGGGCAGGATCATCAGCGGCAGGTAGTTGTAGACCACGCCGATCAGCACGGCAGCCCGCGTGTAGAGGACCTCGAGCGGCCCATCGATCACGCCGATCGTCTGGAGTCCCACCGACAGCCATCCCTCCGGCGACAGGATGATCTGCCAGCCGATCGTCCGCACAAGGAAGTTCGTCCAGTACGGCACCAGCACGAGGGCCAGCAGCAACCCGCGTCGCTCCGGTCGCACCTTGACCGCCATCCAGTAGGCCACGGGGGTGCCGATCAGGAAGCACAGCAGCGTGCCGACGACGCCGACCCACAGCGTGTTCTGGAATGTCGCGAAGAACGTCGGCGAGAGCGCCTCGACGTAGCGATCGAGGGAGAGGATGTCGTTGGCATGGGTGCCGAAGATCCCGGGCTTGTACCCGAAGCTGAACCACACCACCATCGCCACCGGTGCGACGAAGAAGATCACGAGCCACGCCCAGGCGGGGATCGCCAGGGCGAAGCCGGGGAGCCTCCTACGCACCCGCCGCGGCCTTCGCCTTGTTCCAGATGTCGACGATGCGGCCCTGCGCCTCGTTCACGGCGCCCTCGTGCATGGTCGCGACCTGCTCAGGGGTGAAGAAGATCAGCTCGGGCATCTCCACCCCGGAGTCGATCGCAGTCTGTTCGATGTCGAGCCCGCCGGTGTGGTAGCCGATGTAGTCGAGCTCGGCGAGGGAGTTCTCCGGCGCCAGCACGTAGTTGATGAAGGCGTGCGCGGCCTCGGGGTGCGGCGCGCCCGCGGCGATCGCCCAATTGTCCATCCACAGCTCGGTGTCGGGCGCGCCGAGCACCCATTGCCAGCGGTCCGGTTCGCCGCTCTCGATGATGCCGAGGCGTGCCTCCCCGTTCCACGACTGCATCAGCACGCGGCTGCCCTGGATCATCGCGGTGCTCGGGTAGGAGTCGAAGGCGACGATATGCGGTGCCAGGTCGTTGACAACGAAGGCCTCCGCCGCATCGAGGTCCGCGGCATCCGTCGTCGTCCAGTCGATGCCGTTCGACCAGAAGTACACGCCCGTGATGCCCACCGGGTCATCGAGCATCGACGTCTTGCCGCTCGCCTCGTTCTGCGCGGCGTCGATGAAGTCCGCCCACGTGGTGAGCTCGCGCGTGATCACCGTCTTGTCGTAGACGAAGCCGTTGGTGCCCCAGTTCTTGCAGATCGAGTACTCGTTCTCCGGATCCCACGCGAGGGCGAGGTACTGCGGGTCCACGTGCTTCAGGTTCGGGATGAGGTCGTGCTGGAGCGGCTGGATGAGCTTGTTCTCCACCAGCTGCGGAATGAACACTCCGGTCGGCACGATGATGTCGTAGCCCGAGGTTCCCTTCGCGGCGACGAGCTTGGCGATCATCTCCTCGTTGGAGCTGTACGAGTCGAGGGTCACGGCCGGGCCGAGCGACGTGGTGAACGCCTCGATGACTTCCGGCGCGTCGTAGTCGCCCCACGTGTAGATCGACAGGTCGCCCTCGAGCGCGCCGCCGGTCGCCTGCGGCGCGGGGCCTGCACCGCCCCCGGGGGCGCACGCCGCCAGGAAGGTGGTTGCGCCGGCGACGGCGGCGAAGCTCAAGAAGCGGCGACGCGACAGCTCCAGGCCGATGGCTTTGGCTGCGGTGGTGCTGGCCAGGACGCGGATGGGGCGGGGTTCGGGCATCGATACTCCTTGACGGGCGTCGGGTACGAGGGTCGTTCGGTGTGCGGGGCGGGTGGTGCGGTTCGTGCGGGCAGTCCAGTGGTGCGGGCCGTGCCGGTGATTCGTTCAGAGAGTGGGCGGCGGCACGTAGCCGCCGGCGCTCGCGTCGTCATCGGCGGGGAAGAGCAGCACGTGCTCGGCCGGCCAGGTGCACAGCACGGCATCCCCGACGCTGAGCACCGGTGCGGCGAACGTCGGGCGACGGACGATGAGGCTCTGGTCGTCGGCGACGCGCACGAGGTACTGCATCGTCTCGCCGAGGTGCGCGACGCCGAGCAGCGACCCGCGCACCGCGTTGGCCTGGGGCGTGGGCGCGACGCCGGCATCCGGGCGGATGTCGATGAACTCGGGGCGCACCGCGGCCTGGCCGCGCGCGGCCGAGAGGGCGGACGAAGCGGCCCTCACGAGGACGTGCGGCGACGATACGGCCGAGCCGTCTTCGGAGACGTCGCCTGCGAAGAAGTTCTGCTGACCGACGAAGGCGGCAACGTAGGCGGAGGCGGGCCGCGAGTAGATGGTGTCGGCGTCTGCGAGCTGCTCGATGCGGCCGTCTCTCATCACGGCGATGCGGTCGCTCATCGACAGCGCCTCGCCCTGGTCATGGGTGACGAAGACGAACGTGATGCCGAGCCGGGCCTGCAGGAGCTTGAGCTCGAGCTGCATCTCCTCGCGGAGCTGCCGATCGAGCGCCCCGAGGGGTTCGTCGAGCAGCAGCACGGCGGGCCGATTCACGAGGGCGCGAGCCAGCGCGATCCGCTGCTGCTGCCCACCCGAGAGCTGTGTCGGCCTGCGGTCGGCGAAACGCCGCATCTGCACGAGATCGAGCGCGCGGCTGACGCGCTCGCGCAGCTCGGCCTTCGGGGTGTTCCGCTGCTGCAGCCCGTATGCGACGTTCTCGGCGATCGAGAGGTGCGGGAAGAGTGCGTACGCCTGGAAGACGGTGTTCACATCGCGTCGGTACGCGGGCGTCCCGAGCACCGAACGGCCGGACACGCGGATGTCGCCCGAGTCGGGGTGCTCGAACCCGGCGATCATGCGCAGGGTGGTCGTCTTGCCGCAACCGGACGGCCCCAGCAGGGAGATGAACTGCCCGGGATCGACGGTCAGCGAGAGCGCATCGACGGCGAGCTGATCGCCGTAGTGCTTGCTGATGCGATCGAGGACGACCGATCCCGGGGTCTCCGACGGAGGGGGCGACGTGCCATCGGGCGCGGTCGTCGTTGGGGCGGGTGCGGGCATCGATCCTCCACCGGCGGGCACGCGGGCCCGGCTTCGAGTAGCTTGCCCCGTAGTAAAACACACGCACCCATCCCGCGTACAGACGTAATTGCGTGTCGATGACCTGGATCATCACGGAATCCGTTGCGAGAGCCGCCGTCCGCGACGGATTCGGCCTTCGACGCGTCTTCGCTACGCGCCGCGCTGGTCGAAGTCGAAAGCCTTCAGCAATTCGGCGACCGCCTGGTCGCGATGCTCGCCGCCTTCCTCGAACATGTCGGTGACGTGCGTGCGCAGGTGGTTTTCGAGCAGCAGGCGGTTGAGGGATTCCAGCGAGCGCTGGATGGCGCGGGACTGCGTGATGATGTCCATGCAGTAGTCCTCCGACTCGATCATCTTCGACAGACCGCGCAGCTGTCCCTCGAGGATGCTGGTGCGGTGCAGGGCGCGCTTTTTGATGTCGTCGATCACGCGGCAAGGCTACTCCGCCGTCGCGGGACGGCGGCGTGCGAGGATGACGGGATGGCGCGCACTCCGACTGCCCTGCTGAGCCCCGCCGACCAGGAGCGACGACGGGCCTTGCGCCTGATGAAGGGCGTGGCCCTCGGTGCCCTGATCGCGATGGCCGTGCTCTTCGTCGTCGCCTTCGCGCTCCAGGACGCCTACCCGTGGGCGGCGTACGTGCGCGCCTTCGCCGAGGGCGGCATGGTCGGCGCCCTCGCGGACTGGTTCGCGGTCACGGCGCTGTTCCGGCATCCGCTCGGCATCCCCATCCCCCACACGGCGATCATCCCCAACCGCAAGGACGAGATCGGGCGCACGCTCGGCGAGTTCGTCGAGACGAATTTCCTCTCGGGCGACATCGTGCGCACCAAGCTCGCGTCGACCCGCATCGCCGCACGCGTGGGCGCGTGGCTCACCGAACCCGCACACGCCGCGCGCGTCGCGGCCGAGGGCTCCGCGATCGCGACCGGCATTCTTCGCGCACTCAGCGACGATGACGTGCGAGAAGTCATCGAAGACCTGGCCCGCGAGCACCTCATCGAGCCGGAGTGGGGCCCGCCGGTGGGGGCGTGGCTCGGCCGGGTCATCGAGACGGGTGCCCATCGCGGCGCCGTCGACCTCGGCGTCGACAGCATCCTGAACTGGCTCGAAACCAATCACGCGTCGTTCGAAGGCCTCGTCTCGAGGCGCCTCCCGGCATGGGTTCCGCGCCTGGCCGCGCGTCTGGTCGATGACACCGTCTACAAGGAGGCGGTGACGTTCGTGCGGGCGATGCAGGCAGACCCGAACCACTCGGCGCGCGTCGCGATCGATGACTACCTCGCGCGCCTCGCCCACAACCTGCAGCACGATGCCGAGACGATCGGCAAGCTCGAGGACGCGAAGGCGACGGTGTTCGACAGTCCCCGGGTGCGCGAGCTCGCCGGCGAGGCCTGGAACACCGCGAAGGCCGGCCTGCTCAAGGCGCTCGAGAACCCCGAAAGCGCCTTGCGGGTGCGCGCCCAGGCGGCGCTCTCGGAGGTCGGCGAGCGGCTGGCGACGGATGCCGCGCTGCAGCACCGCGTCGACACGTGGGTGACCGATGCCGCCGTGTTCGTCGTCGACCGCTACCGCCACGACATCGCGAGCATCATCACCGATACCGTCGAGCGATGGGACCCCGAGGAGACCACCGAGAAGATCGAGCTCATGGTCGGGCGCGACCTGCAGTACATCCGCCTGAACGGCACGATCGTCGGGGCGCTCGCGGGGCTCACGATCTACACCGCGGCGAACGCGCTGCTCGGTTAGCGCCACGCGGCATCCCCTGCCTGCGAGCGGTGATTGCGCGCGCTAGCCTGAACGCGTGAGCGATGCCCCCGCGAACGAGATCCTCTTCACCTATGGCACGCTGCGGCTGCCGCAGGTGCAGCTCGACACGTTCGGGCGAGTCATCGACGGGGACGACGATGTGCTCCCCGGCTACACGGTCGACTACGTCGACATCGAGGATCCGCACGTCGTCGAGCTCAGCGGGCACGTGGCGCATCCGATCGTGCGGCACACCGGCAACGCGCTCGACAAGGTGGTGGGCACGGCCCTCCTGATCACCGAGGACGAGCTCGACGCCGCCGACGAGTACGAGGTGGAGCTCTACCACCGGGAACGCGTGCGGCTTGCCAGCGATCGCGACGCCTGGGTCTACGTCGCGCACTAGCCCCGGCGGGTCGCGGGGCGCATGCCTGTGCGGCGATGCACCGCGGGAGTAGCGTCGAGCCGTGACCCTCTCGCACGATCCCCTCTGGCCGCGCGCCGGCGGGTGGCCCGGGTTCGATGAATCCGGTGGTGACCTCGACGCCGTGCTCGTGGGCGTGCCCACGTGGCGCACGTCCCTGTCGCCGACGGAGGCGCATGCGACGCCGGCCGCGGTGCGCGAGGCGCTCTGCCGGTACAGTCCGGCCCTGATGACAGGCCCGGTCGACCTGGGAGCGTTGCGCGTGGCGGATGCGGGCGATGTGGCCGAGCCGGACGGCCCCGACGGCGAGGCCGCGGTGCGTGAGCTCGTCGCATCGGCGCGCGCCCAGGCGCGGCTCGTCGTGGCGCTCGGCGGGGACAACAGCGCGACCTACGCGACGGCGCAGGGCGCGGGCGCACAGGGACTCGTCACGCTCGACGCCCACTTCGACCTGCGCGACGGCGTCTCGAACGGCTCGCCCGTGCGCCGCCTCATCGACGACGGCTTCGACGGACGGCGGATCGTTCAGGTCGGCATCGCCGACTTCGCCAACTCGGTCGCGTACGCCGAGCGGGCGCGCGAGCACGGCATCACGGTGATCGGCCTCGACGATGCGCGCCGGCGCGGCGCCTCAGACGTGATGGCCGAGGCGCTGGAGATCGCCGGCGACGGCGGCGGAGACATCCATCTCGATGTCGACGTCGACGTGTGCGATCGCTCGGTGGCCCCCGCGTGCCCCGCGAGCATCCCCGGCGGGCTCGCCGCGTGGGAGCTGCGTGCGCTCGTGCGGGCCGCGGCATCCGACGCGCGTCTCGGGTCGGCAGACATCGTCGAAGTGGATGCCGCGGCCGACGCACCCGACGGGCGCACCGTGCGCCTGGCCGCGCTGGTCGTGCTGGAGCTGCTCGCGGGATTGGGGCTGCGCGCATGAAGACGCTCGTGCTCGTGCGCCACGCCAAATCCAGCTGGGATGACCCGGGCCTGGACGATCACGACCGGCCCCTGAACCAGCGCGGTGAGCGCGATGCTCCGCGCATGGCCCGACGGCTCGCGGGCACCGGGGTCCGCCCGGATGCGATCCTCTCGAGCACCGCCGTCCGTGCGCTCACGACCGCCGAGGTCTTCGGCGCGGTGCTCGGCGTTCAGGTCGAGCGACTCGAGCGACTCTATGGCGCCTCCCCCGCCACGATCGCGCGGGTCGTGGCCGCGCGCGACGTCGACAGCGTGCTCGTGGTCGCCCACGATCCCGGGCTCAGCATCCTGGCCGCCCGGCTCGCTCCGGGGATCGTGCACATGCCGACCTGCGCCGTCGCGACGTTCACGTGGTGGGACGAGGCGTGGCACGAGGGCGGCGGCACGGGGCGCGGCGGCGGGCGCGATGAATCGGGGCACGATGAATCGGGGCACGATGAATCGGGGCACGACGGAACGTGGGGCGCGGCGTTCGAGTCCATGCCGTCGACGTGGCGCTTCGATGCGCCGCGGATGAGCTGAGGCGCGCCTTAGGAGAGCACCCCGTCCTTCCAGACGCTCACGACCAGTGGCACACCGGGGCGATAGGCGAGGTGCATGCGGCTCGGTGCATCGAGCAGCGCGAGGTCGGCGCGCGTGCCCGGCGCGATCACGCCGATGTCGTCGCGGCGCAGCGCTCGCGCCCCGCCGGCGGTCGCCGCCCACACGGCCTCGGCCGAGGTCATCCCCATCTCGCGCACCGCGAGCGCGACCACGAGCGGCATCGACGTCGTGAAGCTCGACCCCGGATTGCAGTCGCTCGCGAGCGCGACGGTGACACCGGCATCGATCAGCCGGCGTGCGTCGGGGTACGGCTGACGCGTCGAGAACTCCACGCCGGGCAGCAGCGTCGCGACGGTGCCCGACGCGGCCAGGGCCGCGACATCCGCGTCGTCGAGGAAGGTGCAGTGATCGACGGATGCCGCCCCCAGGGCGGCCGCGATGCGCGCGCCTTCGCCGGGGCCGAGCTGGTTGCCGTGCACGCGCGCGTCGAGCCCGCGGGCGATCCCGGCGGCGAGGATGCGACGGGACTCCTCGGGGGTGAAGGCGCCGGCCTCGCAGAAGACGTCGATCCATCGGGCGTGCGGCGCGCACGCGTCGAGCATGGCGCCGCACACGAGCTCGACGTACTCGTCGCGGCGGTCGGCGTACTCGTCGGGGACCACGTGGCCGCCGAGGAAGGTGACCTCGGGCGTGACCTCGGCGGCGAGCCGCGCGAGGCGCTGCTCGTCTTGTACGGTGAGCCCGTAGCCGGTCTTGATCTCGAGGGTCGTGGTGCCCAGGGCGCGGGCCTCGGCCACGAAGCCCGCCAGGCGACGGCGCAGCTCGTCGTCGTTCGCCGCCCGGGTCGCGGCGACCGTGCCGCGGATGCCTCCTGCGGCATATGGCGTACCCGACATCCGCGCCTCGAACTCCTCGGCGCGGTCGCCGCCGAAGACGAGGTGCGTGTGGCTGTCGACGAAACCCGGGATGACCGCGCGGCCCCCGGCATCCACGATCTCGATCGCCGCGGCGGCCTGCGCATCTCCCCCTCCCACGCCGGTTTGGGGCGCGATCCCTCCGCCGGCCCCGGTTTGGGGCGCGATCCCTCCGCCGGGCCCGGTTTGGGGCGCGATCCCTCCGCTGGGGCCGGTTCGGGGCGCGATCCCTCCGCTAGGGCGCGCGTCTTGCGCCCCGACGGAGGGGATGCGCCCCAAACCCAGGAGTTCGGGGTCGCCGGCCGAGCCCACCCACGCGATGCGCCCGCCCTCGATCAGCACGGCGCCGTCTCGGATCGTGCCGCACGGATCGCCGGGAACCCCGATGTTGGTCGTCAGTTCGCCGATGTTCGTGATCAGGGTCCTCAACACACCCCGCCTCCTCCTGCGCGAAACTTCACTTGTGGCTCTTCCGAGGCCCGATGAAGGTGCGCAACTGAAGTCTCGCGCAGGGGGAT
>NZ_DATMIO010000080.1:0-5804 GCF_035554235.1 Microbacterium sp.
CGAGGCGAATGTGCTGAGCCCGTTCGATCCCGTGCACGTCGACAAGTTCGCGCGCGAATACGAGCGGCTGCGCGCCCACAAGGGCGTCACGTAGGCACAGGCGGCCGACACCGTGACCGACGTGTCGTACTTCGGCACGATGATGGTGCACCTGGGGCTCGCCGACGGCATGGTGTCGGGCGCCGCGCACACGACGGCGCACACGATCCGGCCGGCGTTCGAGATCATCAAGACGAGGCCGGGGGTGTCGGTGGTCTCGTCGGTGTTCCTGATGGCGCTCGCCGATCGTGTGCTCGTCTACGGCGACTGCGCCGTCATCCCCGACCCGACGAGCGCGCAGCTCGCCGACATCGCCGTGTCATCCGCCGCCACCGCCGCGCAATTCGGCATCGAGCCGCGGGTCGCGATGCTGTCGTACTCGACGGGGGAGTCCGGCTCCGGCGCCGAGGTCGAGAAGGTGCGCGTCGCGACCGGGCTCGTGCGCGAGCGCGCCCCCGAGCTGCTCGTGGAGGGCCCGATCCAGTACGACGCCGCGGCGGACGCCGCCGTCGCTGCGGCGAAGATGCCCGGATCGACGGTCGCGGGCCGCGCGACGGTGTTCGTCTTCCCCGACCTCAACACGGGCAACAACACCTACAAGGCCGTGCAGCGCTCGGCCGGCGCGGTCGCCATCGGGCCGGTGCTGCAGGGCCTGAACAAGCCGATCAACGACCTCTCCCGCGGCGCCCTGATCGACGACATCGTCAACACGGTCGCGATCACCGCGATCCAGGCCCAGCAGGGGGAGTAGGCGTGTCCATCGTCCTGGTCGTCAACAGCGGGTCGTCGTCGTTCAAATACCAATTGCTGGATGTCGAGACCGAGCGGGTGCTCGCGTCCGGGCTCGTCGAGCGGATCGGCGCGCCGGTGGGCGCGTCGGCGCACACGGTGTTCGCCCCCGCCACAGGAGCGGGGCCCTCGCCGGGGCCTGCGCCGACGATGCTCGAGGCGACCTACACGCGCGAGCTGCCGATCCCCGATCACACCGTCGGTTTCCAGGTGATGCTCGACGCCTTCGCCGAGAACGGCCCCTCGCTCGCCGAGAACCCGCCGGTCGCCGTCGGCCACCGGGTGGTGCACGGCGGGGCGCGGTTCTTCGCCCCCACCGTGATCACCCCGCTCGTCGAGATCGACATCGACGAGCTCTCGGTGCTGGCGCCCCTGCACAACCCCGCCAACCTCGCGGGGATCGTCGCGGCGAAGGCGGCGTTCCCGGGCGTGGCGCACGTCGCCGTCTTCGACACGGCGTTCCACCAGACGCTGCCCCCCGCTGCGTACACGTATGCGATCGATGCCGACCTCGCGGCATCCCACCGCATCCGCCGCTACGGGTTCCACGGGACCTCGCACAAGTTCGTGTCCGAGCAGGCGGCGGCGTTCCTCGGGCGGCCGCTCGCCGAGCTCAAGCAGCTGGTGTTCCACCTCGGCAACGGGGCGTCGGTCACGGCCATCGACGGCGGTCGCTCCGTCGACACCTCGATGGGGCTGACGCCCCTCGAGGGGCTCGTGATGGGCACCCGGTCGGGCGACATCGACCCCGCCGTGCTTTTCCAGCTCGCGCGGCGCGCGGGGATGTCGATCGAGGACCTCGATGATCTGCTCAACCGCCGCAGCGGCCTGCAGGGCTTGGCGGGGGTGTCCGACATGCGCGACATCGTCGCGGGCGTCGAGGCGGGGGATGCCGCGGTCACGCTGGCGTTCGACGTGTACGTCCACCGGCTCCGCGCGTACGCCGGGGCCTACCTCGCTCAACTCGGCGGCGTCGATGTGATCTCGTTCACCGCCGGCGTGGGAGAGAATTCGCACCACGTCCGCGCGGCCGCGGTGGAGACCCTCGGCTTCGCCGGCGTCGAGCTCGACGCCGAGCGCAACGCGGCGCGGGGCCGCGGCATCCGGGTCGTCTCGACCGACGGGTCACGCGTCACCGTGCTCGTCGTCCCCACGAATGAAGAGCTCGAGATCGCCCGCCAGACGCTCGAGGCGGCGGGCTCCTGACGCGGCGGTTCGTTGGCCGCGCGGCCCGGCACTACTACGCTGTCATCGTGGCCCGGCGCCCGGCACGGCGCCACGGCCGACGAGGCGCAATGGCGTGCCGACATCCACCGTCCCGCGGGTCCGCCCGCTTCGCATGGAGGTTCCGTGACTGACGCCCTGCCCGATCTCGCCTCGTACGATGCCGTGCTGTTCGACCTCGACGGCGTGCTGACTCCCACCGCCGAAGTGCACATGCACGCGTGGCGGACGATGTTCGAAGAGCTCTTCGCCGCGTGGGATATCACCCCGCCGTACACCGACCAGGACTACTTCGACTACGTCGACGGCAAGAAGCGCTACGACGGGGTCGCAAGCCTGCTGCGCAGTCGCGATGTCGAAGTGCACTGGGGCGACCCTTCCGACCCGCCGGAGGCGGACACGATCTGCGGAATCGGCAACCGCAAGAACGTCGTGTTCTCGCGCGTGCTGCGGGCCGACGGCGTGCAGCCGTATCCCGGGTCGCTCGCGCTGCTCGACCAGCTCGCTCCGACGGGGGTGCCGCTCGCCGTCGTGTCGAGCTCGAAGAACGCCGAAGAGGTGCTCGCGGTCGCGGGCCTGCGCGACCGCTTCCCCGTCGTGATGGACGGCGTGATCGCCGAGCGCGACCACCTTCCCTCCAAGCCCGCTCCCGACGTCTTCGTCGAGGCGGCCAGGATGCTGGGAGTCGACCCGGCTCGCAGCGCCGCCGTCGAAGACGCGATCAGCGGTGTCGAATCCGCCGCGGCCGGGGGGTTCGGTCTCGTCGTCGGGGTCGACCGCGGCGTGGGGGCGGATGCCCTCCGCGGCGCCGGCGCGCACGTCGTCGTCGACGACCTCTCTGCCTTCCTCCGCTGAACCCCCCGAGTAAACCCGATTGAGTAAGGGCATTTCATGATCGATCGCGATCGCTTTCCCGTCGACCCGTGGCGTCTCATCGAGACGCGGTATTCGTTCGATGACGCCGGAGTGACCGAGACGCTCTTCTCGGTGGGCAACGGGTACCTCGGCCTCCGGGGCAACCACCCCGAGGGGCGCCAGGCGCACGAGCAGGGCACATTCATCAACGGTTTCCACGAGACGTGGCCGATCCGCCACGCGGAGCAGGCCTACGGCTTCGCCGAGGTCGGCCAGACGATCGTCAACGCGCCCGATGCCAAGGTCATGCGGGTCTACGTCGACGACGAGCCCCTGTCGCTCGACGTGGCGGACGTGCGCTCGTACGAGCGCGAGCTCGACATGCGCGACGGGGTGCTGCGCCGGCGCATCCACTGGGTGACCCCCAGCGGCAAGGAGGTGCAGATCGACTTCGACCGCATGGTGTCGTTCGAGGAGAAGCACCTTACGGTCATGCGCCTCGAGGTGACGGTGCTGAACGCCGATGCCCCCGTCACGGTCAACTGCCAGCTGCTGAACCGCCAGGACGGCGAGGACGTCTACGGCGGCACCCCGAATGCGACGAAGAAGGGCGGCTTCGATCCCCGCAAGGCGGAGCGCATCGGAGAGCGCGTGCTGCAGCCGCAGGAGTTCTGGCAGGACGGCACGCGATCGGCCCTCAGCTACCGGGTGACCGATTCGGGGATGACGGTCGCCGTCGTCGCCGATCACCTCATCGAGACCGAGAACGATGTGAACGCCCGCAGCCTCATCGAGCCCGACATCGCGAAGAACGTCTTCCGGGTGCAGGCGAAGGCCGGCGTCCCGATCCGGCTGACGAAGCTCGTCAGCTACCACACGTCCCGGGGTGTGCCCGCGCGCGAGCTCGTCGACCGGTGCCGCCGTACGCTCGACCGGGCAGAGGCGGAGGGCATCGAAGCGCAGTACGAGAAGCAGCGCGAGTGGCTCAAGGGCTTCTGGGAGCGCTCGGACGTCTGCATCGGCGGACACGACGACCTTCAGCAGGCGACCCGTTGGTGCCTCTTCCAGATCGCGCAGGCGGCAGCGCGCGCCGACGGCCAGGGCGTGCCCGCCAAGGGCGTGTCGGGCTCGGGTTACAGCGGCCACTACTTCTGGGACACCGAGATCTACGTGCTTCCGTTCCTCACCTACACGACCCCCCTGTGGGCCCGCAACGCCCTGCGGATGCGCACCCTCATGCTGCCGGCCGCCCGCCGGCGGGCGAGTCAGCTCAACGAGGCCGGTGCCCTGTTCCCGTGGCGCACGATCAACGGCGAGGAGGCCTCGGCGTACTACGCGGCGGGCACCGCGCAGTACCACATCAACGCCGACGTGAGCTTCGCACTCGCCAAGTACGTGCGGGCGACGGGAGACGTCGACTTCCTCCACCGCGAGGGCGTCGACGCCGCCGTCGAGACTGCGCGACTGTGGTCGACACTGGGCTTCTGGCGCCAGAACGAGGGCTACGAGTCGTTCCACATCCACGGGGTGACGGGACCCGACGAGTACACGACGGTCGTCAACGACAACCTCTTCACGAACGTGATGGCGCGCTTCAACCTCCGCTTCGCGTCGCGGGTGGTGCGCGATATGGCCACCGAGGCGCCGGAGGCGTACCGGCACATGGTCGACCGGGTCGGTCTCGATCCCGCCGAGCCGGAGGCGTGGGAGCGGGCCGCCGAGGCCATGCACATTCCGTACAGCCCGACCTTCGGCATCCACCCGCAGGACTCGCTCTTCCTGGAACGCGAGGTGTGGGATCTGGAGCACACCCCGCGCGAGCAGCGCCCGCTGCTGCTGCACTTCCATCCGCTCGTGATCTACCGCTTCCAGGTGCTGAAGCAGGCGGATGTCGTGCTGGCGCTGTATCTCCAGGGCAACCACTTCACGGCCGAGGAGAAGCTCGCCGACTTCGACTACTACGATCCGCTGACGACGGGCGATTCGACGCTCTCCGCGGTGGTCCAGTCGATCCTGGCCGCCGAGGTCGGGTATCAGGACCTCGCCCTGGAGTACTTCCAGAAGTCGATCTTCGTAGACCTCGCCGACCTGCACCACAACGCGGCCGACGGCGTGCACGTCGCCTCCGCGGGCGGCGTCTGGACGGCGCTCGTCGCCGGATTCGGCGGAATGCGCGACCACTTCGGCGATCTCACGTTCGATCCGCGCCTGCCCGCGGACTGGCCGGAGCTGTCGTTCGTGCTGCACTGGCACGGTTCGCCGCTGCACGTCTCGATCACCCGCGACGCGCTGACGGCCCGCGTCCCGTCGGGCGGTCCCGTCACCTTCGAGGTGCGCGGGGTGTCGTACACGGCATCGCCGGGCGACGACGTCGTGGCCCCGCTCGCGGGACAGGGACCCGTGCGCCCCGGGCGCCCGTCGCTCCGGCAGTTCGCCGATGTGCGTCGCGAGGACGGCACGCTCCTCTCGGCATCCGTGCCGACCGTCACGACGACGATCCCGATCATCACGGAGGCGCAGCTCGCCGCGGGTCAGGACGCGAGCGTCGGCGTCGACGGCTGAGTGGATGCCGGGGGTCCGGTGTCGGACGCAGGATCTAGGCTGGGTGCGTGACCACCGCCCTGTATCGCCGCTACCGGCCCGAGTCGTTCGCGGAGATGATCGGACAGGCACAGGTCACCGACCCCCTCATGACGGCCCTCCGGGCCGACCGGGTGGGCCATGCCTATCTGTTCTCCGGGCCGCGCGGATGCGGAAAGACGACATCGGCGCGCATCCTCGCCCGGTGCCTGAATTGCGCTGAGGGTCCGACCGACACGCCCTGCGGCGTCTGCGACAGCTGCGTGGAGCTCTCCCGCGACGGCGGAGGCTCGCTCGATGTCGTGGAGATCGACGCC
>NZ_DATMIO010000081.1:0-2921 GCF_035554235.1 Microbacterium sp.
GTAGCCGGTGAGCGAGCCGGAGCTGTTGTTCTTGATCATGTACGGGCCGGTGAAGGCCACGTGCGTGTTGTACGTCGAGGGGTTCTTGGCGTCGAACGGCTTGGCGTACTCCTCCGGCACCGGGACCGTGATCGGCATCACGAGCGCAGCGGCGAACGAGACGCCGACCGGCTCCTTGAGCTTGAAGACGATCGTCTGGTCGTCGGGGGTCTCGATGCCCGAGATCGGCTTGACGCCCTTGGTCGGCTTCGCGGGCGAGCCCACGATCGGCTGGAAGTAGCCGGGGTACTGGCCGCCGACGTTCACGGAGAAGAACCGCTCCATCGCGTACTTGACGTCCTTGGAGGTCACCTCGCGGTTGACCGGCGGCGCGTACTTGACGCCCTTGCGGATCTTGACCGTGACGGTCTTCTTGTCCGCGGAGACCTCCGGTTCGGCCTCGGCGAGGTCCGGCACCGGGTTGGCGCCGTCGTCCGGCTTGAAGCTGTACAGCGGCCGGTTGGTCGCGAACGTGAAGACCATCCCCCACGTGTAGTACGTGTGGCCCGGGTCGACGAAGTCGACGTCCGACGCCGCCAGCATGTTGAACGTGCCGCCCTTCTTGGCAGGCGCCTCAGCTGCGTTGGTGGTGGCGCCGCCGCTGCTCTTGCTGGAGGACGGTGACGAACTCTTGTCGTCGCCCCCACATGCAGCGACCACGAGCGCGAGCACGGAAAGCATGCTCAGCACCAGGAATCGGAGATAGTTCCGAGACATGTGCGGTCCTTTCGTATGGGACTGCCGGCCGTTCTCAGGAGCCGGCGATGGGGATGGGCGGCGTCGCACGTGCACTACTTCGACGTCCGCGGGTTGAGCGCATCCTGCAGTCCGTCGCCGACGATGTTGAAGGCGAGGACGGTGATCAGGAGCGCCAGGCCTGGGAAGACCATGAACCACCAGGCGTCCTGGAAGATCGAGATGGCGTCGGAGATCATCGCGCCCCAGCTCGGCTTGGACGGATCCACGCCGACGCCGAGGAACGACAGCGCCGCCTCGTACAGGATGTTCTGCGGGATGAGCACCGTCGCGTAGACGATGATCGGGGCGATGAGGTTCGGGAGGATCTCCCGGAAGATGATGCGGGTGTTGCTGGCGCCCAGGGAACGGGACGCCTCGACGAACTCGCGCTCGCGCAGCGACAGCACCTGGCCGCGCACGATCCGCGCCATGTAGGGCCACGTGGTCAGCGTGATCACGAAGATCACGACCATCAGGCCGGGCTGGATGATGCCGCCGAGGCAGCCGTCCGCGCAGGCCACGCCCAGGCCGACGGCCAGGACGAGCACGGGGAACGCCAGGAACAGGTCCATGACGCGGCTCAAGAAGGTGTCGACCTTCCCGCGGTAGTAGCCCGTCACCAATCCGGCGGTCACGCCGATGATCACGATCAGCGCCGTGGCGATGAACGCGACCTCGAGCGAGACGCGTGAGCCGTAGATGACACGCGACAGGACGTCGCGGCCGCGCTCGTCGATGCCCATCGGGTGGGCGTTGGACGGGCCGGTCGGCTCGCCGAAGTCACCGAGCAGGTTGTCGTTCTGCGTGTTGGGGTCGGGCAGGCCGAACACCTTCACGATCAGCGGCGCCAAGATGGCGACGAGCACCATGAAGAGCACGATGCCCAGCGCGATCAGCGCGACCTTGTCGCGCCGCAGTCGCCGCCAGAACAGCTCCAGAGGCGATCGCGCAGCGATCTCGGCTGCCGATTCGTCCGCCAGGTCGACGGGTTCGCCCTCGAGGAGCGACTCGGGGGTGCCGGTGCTCACGCCTCGGCCCCCGCGTGCGTGGTTTCGTCCTGCCTGATGGGTCCCTCTCCCAGAAGCTGTTCGACGTTCGCGATGGCGGAGCCCCAGCACCCTCCTCACATGGGCGGGACCCCAGCGAACCGCGCGCAGGCTACTCCTCTCGACACCCTTATGTCAGGTGACTTGACCACACACAATCTCACCTTCACGCAAGCTGCAGAGCCAAGCGACTCCAGATTGGACAATTCCTCACCAGAACGGTGTGCCCTTCAGGCGGTGTCTACATGCGGCCCGCGGGGCGCCCGGCGGTCGCCAGGCGCACCCGGAACCGACGGGCGGTCCAATCGCTTCGTCGCAGGTGGTCGGTGGTGCAAGCCGCCGCCGCATGGCACGGTCACCGGTCGATGCGCGAGCGCGAGGGCAGCGCGGTCCTCCTGGCCGACGGGGTGCGGCGACGGATCGACGCCATCGTCGAGGACCTGATGGAGCGCCAGTGGCGCGAGGTCCCCGAGCTGTGGGTGACCGACGAGCCGGCGTTCCGCGAGGCGGTCGCGCGCTCCACGCGCGACAACGTCGACCTGATGGTCGCCGCGCTAGGCCGCCCGACGCGCGCGCCCCTCGCGCTGCCGCCGGGCGCGCGGCTGGAGACCGACGCCGCGGCTCGCTACGGCGCTCGGATCGACGCGCTGCTGCGCACCTACCGCCTCGGCCAGCATGCGATGACCGAGCACTTCCTGGATGTGATCGAGGAGGGCGACCCCGCGGAGGCCTCGATCGCCCTGCGCCAGCTACGGACCGCGATGCGAACCGTGTACGACTACATGGACGCCGTCGTGCCGATGGTCTGGCGCGAATACGACGACGAGCGCAGCAGGCTCGCCACGCACCCCGACATCGGGCGGCTGCGGGCGGTCCAGGCGGCGCTGGCCGGCAACGCGGCCGAGGCCGCCTCGCTCGGCTACGACACGACGGGCGAGCACGTGGCCGTCGTCGCCGGACATCCGGATGCCGAGGCGGTGCTGTCAGCGGTGGCGGCGGCGCTCGGCGTCGCCGCGCTGGCAGTGCGCGCGACCGACGGGCGCTGCTGGGCGTGGGTGGCGACCGGCGGGCTCGGCCGCGCCCGCGAGGCCGTCGCCC
>NZ_DATMIO010000082.1:0-6591 GCF_035554235.1 Microbacterium sp.
CTCGCACCGCCGACCGCCGTCGCCGACGGGCTCAGCCTGCTGCTGCAGAAGTCCGGCTACCTCGATGCCCTGCGCGCGAGCAAGGACCCGCAGGACGAGGCGCGTCTGGAGAACCTCGATGAGCTCGTCGCGGTCGCGCGCGAGTTCGCACGGAACAACCCCGAGGGTACGGTGATCGACTTCCTCGCCGAGGTTGCGCTCGTGTCGGATGCCGACGATCTCGACGACGCGTCGGGCTCGGTGTCGCTCATGACGCTGCACACCGCGAAGGGCCTCGAGTACGACGCGGTGTTCCTGACGGGCGTCGAGGAGGATCTGATCCCGCACCGGATCTCGGCCGGCGAGCCCGGCGGACCGTCCGAGGAGCGGCGCCTGTTCTATGTCGGCATTACGCGCGCGCGCAAGCGACTGTACCTGTCGCTCGCGATGACCCGCGCGCAGTTCGGCGAGGTCACCGTCGCGATGCCGAGCCGCTTCTTGCAAGAGATCCCGTCGGAGCTGATCGACTGGCGCCAGTCGCCGGGCGATGTGAACTCGCGCGGGGGCACCCAGTCCCGGGCGCTCAACGCACGGCGCCCCGGCGCTGGGGGAGGCGGGGGCGGCTCCGGCGGCGGATCGAGGGACTACGGCGCTCCGCTCGTGCCGAAGTCGACGTCGCTCGATCGGTTTCCGAACCGCATCCCCGCCAAGGTGCGCGACAACGGCGACATGGAGCTCGGCCCCGGCGACCGCATCACCCACGACGACTTCGGCGAAGGCCGGGTCGATGCCGTGACCGGCGAGGGCGCGAAGCGCATCGCGCACGTGCGGTTCGACAAGGTCGGTGCCAAGAAGCTGCTGATCAAGATCGCCCCGATCGAAAAGCTCTGAGCCCCAGCTCTCCGACGGGGTCGTTCGCTGGTCGCTAGGGCGCCGTTCCTCGACGGGGTCGTTCGCTGGTCGCTAAGTGTGGGTGTGGGGCGGGGTGCATTGGCATTTTGCGACCAGCGAAGGGGCTTTGTCGCTCGGGTTAAGCTGGCCCGATGGCCTTGTTCTCGCGCCGCAAGAAGCCCGGCGCCGCCGTCACGCCCGACGCGGTTCCTGAAACGCCGCCCGCTCCCTCGACTGCTCCCGCCGACGCGGAGCCGACCGCCCGAGCGGCGTCGGAGCCTCCCGCGGCACCGGACGCCGCCCCTGCGGTGAGCATCTCCGTCTCGTCGTTCCGCGGTCTCGGGGCCCCGACACCGACACCGACACCGACGCCGACCCCCGCACCGGCACCGCCCGCACCCCGCCCGCTGGCGCCGGCGGAGGCGCCCGCCGTCACCGAGAGCGTGCCGGGGCTGCGCGACAACGTCCTGCTCGCCGAGGCGCTCGAGGCCTACGGAGCCCTGCCGGAGCCGACATCCACCGACCTGCTGAATGTGACGCGGCAGCTGCTGCAGGGTCACGTGTTCCTGCGCGTGCAGGGCGACGCGCGCGCCCTGCTGTCGGAGGGCAAGGAGTTGCCGCTCGCGGTCGTGCGCAACGGCGAGAAGGAGTTCCTGCTCGCCTTCAGCACGGGAGCGGCGCTGCAGGCGAGCGTGCGCGCTGTCCAGGATCCGCAGACCAGCGCCATGGGTCAGCCGGTCGGCAACGTCATCCGCCACCTGCTCGCCGCCTCGCACGACGGACTCATCCTCGACCAGTCCTCCGCGCCGGCGCGCGCCGTGATCCCCCGCGAACTGCTCGAGCGCGTGCTGAAGGAGGGCGACCCGGCCTTCACCGTGAAGAACCTGCTCTCTCAGCCGCGGACCCCCGCGACTCCGGGCGCGATCGCCGCAGCCCTCGTGACGGCACCGCTCTGGGTGGCCGTGGGACAGGCGCCCCCCGACACCCCCGAGGGCAAGCCGCGCGTGGGGATCGCCGAATCGCAGACTCCCGACGGCAAGCGCTACCTCGAGGTCTTCTCGCACCCGCTGGAGGTGCTCGCGCTCGGCCGTGGCAACCAGGCGATGCCGTTCCCGGTGGCGAAGCTCGCGACATCGCTGCGCGGCCACGCCGAACTCACCGGCATCGTGGTCGATCCCGGGGGCCCGTGGATCCGTCTCGAGCGGGATGCGCTCGGGCCGGTGCTGGCCCTCGCCGACGCCGGCTGACGCCGACCCTTGACGCCGCCGCCTCGTCGTCGTACCCTTACTAAATCAATCAGTTGATAAACGGAGTGATTGAACAATGAATCAGGATGCCGCGGCAGAAGCCCCGCTCGATCGGGCCTTCGCCGCGCTGGCCGACCCCTTCCGTCGCGCGATCGTCGCGCGGCTGAGCCGCGGACCGGCCACGCTCGGAGAGCTCGCAGAGCCGTTCGCCATCACACCGCAGGCCGTGTCGAAGCACATCAGCGTGCTCGAAGCGGCCGGTCTCGTGTGGCGCACGCGCGACGCGCAGCGCCGCCCGGTGCACCTCGACGCTGCCGCGCTCGAGCGCCTGACGGCGTGGATCGACCGCTACCGCCTCGTCGCCGAGTCGTCGTACCGGAGGCTCGACGCGCTGCTGGCCGAGGCATCCACCCCCGCAATGGAGTAGTCGAGGTGGCCACCACCTCACTCGAGTAGAAGGAGACAATCATGAGCAACCCTGTCGTCATCGATGCCGCACCCGGCCAGTCGTACGCCGACATCTCGCGGGAATTCGATGCCCCCGTCGCCGCCGTCTTCCGTGCGCACGCCGACGAAGAGCTGTTCTCGCGCTGGATCGGACCGCGGGAGCTGTCGAACCGCTGCACGCACTGGGACTTCCGCTCCGGCGGTGGCTACCGCTACGAGCAGACCGACGCGGACGGGAACGTCTATGCGTTCCGCGGCATGTTCCACACCGTGCGTGAGGACGAGCTGATCATCCAGACCTTCGAGTACGAGGGCATGCCCGACGAGGTGAGCCTCGACATCATCCGGTTCGAGGAGCTGCCCGGCGGACGGTCTCGGATCGTCGACCACAGCGTCTTCCCGTCGGTCGACGTGCTCGAAGGAATGATGGCCGAGGGCATGGAATCCGGTATGAACGAGGGCTACGAGAAGCTCGACGAGCTGCTCGCGGCCCAGTAGCAGACCAGCATGGGCAAGGTCATCGCATCGGCATCGGTATCGCTCGACGGATTCGTCGCGGACGCCGACAACAATCCCGGGGCCCTCTTCGACTGGTACGAGGCGGGGGACGTGGAGGTCGTCAATCATGGCGACCTCCCTCCCTTCCACCTCACGCGCGAGAGCGCTGACTACTGGACCTCGTGGGTCTCCGAGCTCGGCGCCCTCGTCGTCGGACGCACGCTCTTCGACATCACCGACGGGTGGAAGGGCAAGCATCCGCTCGGCGTGCCCGTCGTCGTGCTCACACACGAGCCGCCTACGGACTGGGGCTACCCGGACTCCGACGAGTTCCGATTCGTCACGGGCGGCATCGAGGAGGCGATCGCGTCGGCGCAGCAGCTCGCGGGCGACAAGCTCATCGGCGTCGCCGCCGGCACGATCGCGTCGCAGGCGATGCGCGCCGGTCTCGTCGACGAGGTGGCGATGGATGTCGTGCCCGTCGTGATGGGAGAAGGGCACAAGTACTTCGTCGACATCCCGCCGGGCGAGATCCTGCTCGATGACCCGACGGTCGTGATCCGGGCGCGCCGGGTGACGCACATGCTCTTCCCCGTGCGGAAGTAGCGTCTCGGGGGTGTGGGCCAAGCCCCCGCTAGGCTCACTGGCATGGCGTCGGAACGCATCACCCTGACCGTCCCCGGACCGCACGGCGACCGCGAGATCTCGCTCTCCAGCCCGAACCGCGTGCTCTGGCCGGAGCTCGAGATCACCAAGCGCGACCTCGCGGAGTACGCGATCGCCGTGTCGGAGCCGTTTCTCGCGGCCAACGGCAACCGGCCCGTGTCACTCGAGCGGTTTCCCGGCGGCGTGGACGGCGAGTCGTTCTTCTCGAAGAACCCGCCCAAGGGCACCCCCGACTATGTCGAGGCGGTCACCGTCACGTACAACAGCGGGCGCCGGCATCCGCAGCTCGTCCTCACCGAGGCGGCCGCCATCGTATGGGCGATCCAGATGAACACCGTCGTGTTCCACCCGTGGGCCTCGCTCGCGGGCGACACCGACAACCCCGTCGAGCTTCGGATCGACCTCGACCCGCAGCCCGGCACGGGGTTCGCCGATGCCGTGCCCGCCGCCCACGCGCTGCGGGGGGTGCTGCGGGAGGCCGGGCTCGAGGCCTGGGTCAAGACCAGTGGCAACCGCGGCATCCACGTCTTCTGTCCCATCGAGCCGACACACGAGTTCCTCGACGTGCGGCACGCCGTGATCGCTGCCGCCCGCGAACTCGAGCGCCGGATGCCCGACGAGGTCACGACGAAGTGGTGGAAGGAAGAGCGCGGCGAGCGCATCTTCGTCGACTTCAACCAGGCGAACCGCGACCGCACGATGGCGGGCGCATACAGCCCGCGTGCGCTGCCCACCGCCACGGTGTCGACGCCCGTGGCGTGGGACGAGCTCGACGGCCTCGACCCGGCCGCGTTCACCGTGCGCACCATCCCCGAGCGCCTCGCGACGGTCGGCGACCCGTGGAGAGGGTTCCTCGACAAGCCGGGGCGCATCGACACGCTGCTCGAATGGTGGGAACGCGACCTCGGGAACGGGCTCAAGGAGCTGCCCTTCCCGCCCGACTTCCCGAAGATGCCTGGCGAGCCGCCACGGGTGCAGCCGAGCCGGATCAACCCCGAGAACTGGCCCGCGAAGGAGACCGATCAGTGAGCGTTCGCGCGATCGGCGGCGCAGGTCAGACGAGCACGTCGCCGAGGTCGTAGGCGGCGACGGTCTCGAGCTGGTCGTAGGTGCATGACCCGGGGTCGCGGTCGGGACGCCAGCGTTCGAACTGCACGGTGTGCCGGAAGCGCCAGCCCTCGAGCTGGTCGTACCGCACCTCGAGCACGCGCTCGGGGCGGAGCTTCACGAACGACGAGTCCTGCCGTGTCGCCGCGAAGCGGGACTTCTCGCCCTCGCCGGTGAGCGCCTCGCCATCCGCGTCTCGCTGCACGAGCGGGGCGAGCTCGTCGATGAGCTCGAGCCGGCGCTGGTTGCTCCACGCCGCGACGCCGCCCACCGGGTAGAGCCGGCCATCGTCGGAGTAGAGCCCGACGAGGAGCGAGCCGACGCCTTCGCCCGACTTGTGGATGCGGTAGCCCAGCGCCACGACGTCGGCGGTGCGCGCGTGCTTGATCTTGAACATCGTGCGCTTGTTGGGGGCGTACGGCTGGGCCAGAGGCTTGGCGATCACGCCGTCGAGGCCGGCGCCCTCGAACTCGGCGAGCCATCGCGTCGCGCGCTGGGGGTCGTCCGTGGTGCGGGTGACGTGCACCGGGTGGGGCACCCCGCCCAGCAGGTCGACGAGCTCCGCGCGGCGCACCGAGAACGGCTCGGGCTGCAGATCGCGATCGCCGCGGGCGAGCAGGTCGAACGCGATGAACATCGCCGGTGTCGTCTCGGCGAGCATGTTCACGCGCGACGCCGCGGGGTGGATGCGCTGAGACAGCGACTCCCAGTCCAGCCGCTGCGCTCCCGGTGCGCCCCTGGGCACGACGACCTCGCCATCGATGAGGCACGGGCCGGGGAGCAGTCTCGCGAAGGCGTCGACGAGCTCCGGAAAGTACCGGGTCAGCGGCTTGGCGCCGCGGCTGCCGATCTCGACGGCCTCGCCGTCCCACGACACGAGCGCGCGAAAGCCGTCCCACTTCGGCTCGAAGCTCAGGCCCCCCTCGAATCGTGCGGGATCGGGGATCGCGGGGACGGACTTCGCGAGCATCGGCGCCGGGATGTCGTAGGGCATGCGTCCATCTTGGCCCGTCGACCGGGTTCAGGTGTGCGGTCGGCGCACGGGGCCGAGCACGACCGCTCGCGGCTCGCGGACCCAGTGGTCCCCGGATTCCCGGTGTTCGGCGCGGGTCGCGAACCGGTACAGGTACGTGCGGGCCCGCACCCAGGTCGGCGGACGGCCCTCGAACGGATCACCATCGAGCAGCCGCAGTGTCGGGGCATCCGCCTCGAGCAGCCGGAGCAGGAGCACCTCGAACCACGGCTCGTACATGCGGCCGAGGGGCAGGAACCACATCAGCCAGTCCAGGCGGAGGTGGTAGGGCGCGTACTGCCGCGGAATCCGTTGGAGATCACCGGGCTTGCCCTTGAAGTGGTACTCGCGCCATGTCGCCGTGCGCGGGTCGCGATCGGTCGTGCCCTCGACGACGACCTCGATGCGCTGCTTCGTCACGGTGCCGAAGGCGCCGTACGCGTTGGCGAGCTGCCAGCGGTTGAAGCTCGCGTTCATCAGCTGGCGGTGCGCGACGAGGTTGCGCAGCGGCCACCAGCTGAGCACGACGTACACGAGGCCGACCGTGCCCGTGACGATGACCCAGTAGAGCGGGATGCCGGGGGCACCGGCATCCGCCCGTTCCCCGGTGTCGCCCAGCAGCGAGCCCTGCAGCCCGATGGCCGAGCACGCGAGCACGATCGTCGCCCAGTTGAGCCACGCGAAGTTGCCGGTGATCACGAGCCACAGCTGCGTCGCGAGCACGATCGCGGCGGCGGCCGCGCC
>NZ_DATMIO010000083.1:0-7244 GCF_035554235.1 Microbacterium sp.
GGAGCGACGCGGACCCGCGAGAACCTCCGCGACCGGGAGGGCGACGATCAGCGCAGGGCCTTCACCATCGTGTCGCGGCCCGGGCCGCTCTGCGTCACGATGAAACCCTCGGAGCGGTACAGGGTCGCGGCGAAGTTGCCGCGCTCGACGCTCAGGCTGAGGCGCGCGAAGCCGTCGGCGCGCGCCTTGTCGTTGAGCGCCTGGAGGAGCGCCCGTCCCACACCGTGCGCCCGCCAGATCGGGCGCACGCCGATGATCAGCTCGGGGACGCCCGTGCCCACGTATCCGAAGCCGGAGTCGGCTCGCGGCATGAGCCGGTACCAGGCCGCCCCGATCGGATCGCCGGAGCGGTCGAGGGCGATGAACCCGGCATCCACCGGGCGCTTCCAGCCGGTGAGATAGCGCGTGTTCTCGGGATCCGACAGCACCTGCACCTTGGGACGCCCCGATCCCGGCCGCCAGTTGGCCGCCTCGACGACCATGTCGCCGAGGAAGCCGCCGTCGGACTGGCCGGCGGCGCGCAGGCGGAAGGAGGACATGCCGGGATGTTACCCGCGCGGTGTTACGCCTCGATGACGAGCGGAACGATCATCGGGCGTCTGCGCAGCGACGTGCTCACCCAGCGGCCGATCGTGCGGCGCACGATCTGCTGCAGGGCGTGGTTGTCGCGCACCCCCGACTGCGCCGCCTCGGCGAGGGCGGCGGCGATCTTCGGCTTGACGCCCTCGAAGACCGCTGCGTCCTCGGCGAACCCGCGGGCGTGGATCTCGGGGCCGGAGATCACCCGTCCCGTTGCCGCGTCGACCACGACGATGACGGAGATGAAGCCCTCCTCGGCGAGGATGCGGCGATCCTTCAGATCGGCATCCGTGATCTCGCCGACCGTCGATCCGTCGACATAGACGAAGCCGAGGTCGAGCTGCCCGACGACCGACGCGACGCCGTCGCGCAAGTCGATGATCGTGCCGTTCTCGCCGATGATCGTGCGTTCCGGCGAGATGCCGGTGTCCTGCGCCAGCTTGGCGTTCGCGATGAGGTGCCGGTACTCGCCGTGCACGGGGAGCACGTTCTTCGGCTTCAGGATGTTGTAGCAGTAGAGCAGCTCGCCCGCGGCGGCGTGGCCCGAGACGTGCACCTTGGCGTTGCCCTTGTGCACGACGTTGGCACCGAGCTTGGTCAGCCCGTCGATCACGCGGTAGACGGCGTTCTCATTGCCCGGGATGAGGCTCGATGCGAGGATCACGGTGTCGCCCGGACCCGGCTCGATCTCGTGGTCGTTGTTCGCCATGCGGCTGAGCACGGCCATCGGCTCGCCCTGCGAGCCCGTCGACATGTAGACGATCCGGTCATCCGGAAGATCGCGCGCCTTCTTGTAGTCGATCAGGATGCCTTCGGGCACGTTCAGATAGCCGAGCTCGTCGGCGATCGTCATGTTGCGCACCATGCTGCGGCCGAGCAGCGCGACGCGGCGGTCGTGGGCTGCCGCGGCATCCAGCACCTGCTGCACGCGGTGCACGTGACTCGCGAAGCTCGCGACGATGACGCGCCGCGGCGCCTTGCCGATGACCTGGTCGAGCACGGGGCCGATGCTGCGCTCGAGCGCGGTGAAGCCCGGGATGTCGGCATTCGTCGAATCGACCAGGAAGAGGTCGACGCCCTGCTCGCCGAGGCGGGCGAAAGCGCGGAGGTCGGTGAGGCGCCCGTCGAGCGGGAGCTGATCCATCTTGAAATCGCCGGTGGCCAGGGCAACACCCGCGGGCGTCTTGATCGCCACCGCCAGCGCGTCGGGGATCGAGTGGTTCACCGCGATGAACTCGAGGTCGAACGGACCGACCCGCTCGTGGTCGCCCTCCCTGACCGTGAGCGTGTACGCCTTGATGCGGTGCTCCTTGAGCTTCGCCTCGATGAGCGCGAGCGTCAGACCGGAGCCGATGAGGGGGATGTCGGCCTTGAGCTTCAGCAGATACGGAACGGCGCCGATGTGGTCCTCGTGCCCGTGGGTCAGGACGACGCCGACGATGTCATCGAGCCTGTTCTTGATCGGCTCGAAGTCGGGGAGGATCAGGTCGACGCCGGGCTGGTGCTCCTCGGGGAACAGCACGCCGCAGTCGACGATGAGGAGCTTGCCCTCATACTCGAAGGTGGTCATGTTGCGACCGATCTCGCCGAGGCCGCCGAGGGGGGTGACCCTCAGGGTTCCGGGCGCGAGAACGGGCGGGTCGTAGACGTTCGTGGGCATTCAGTGCCTCCTCGGGATGCCGCGCATCCCCTCAGCGTGTGGTTCCGTGCACCTTCGGCAGCGCGCCGCCCGCGGCGGCGTTGCGGTCGGGGCGGAAGTTGGAGAAGTCGGCGCCCGGGACATCCTTCACGAGGGCGAGCTCGTCCTCGATCATGGCCGCCTCCCACTCTTCGGGGCCGACGAGCGGAAGGCGGACGCGGGGGCTGCCGATGCGGCCGAGCCCGTGCAGGATGTATTTCGCCGCGACCGTGCCGGGAACGTGGGTCATGACGGCCCGGACGAGCGGCTCGAGGCTCTGATGCGCCGCCGTGGCAGAGGCGAGGTCACCGCGATTGACCGCGTCGACGATCGTCCGGTAGGGGGCCGCGGCGATGTTGGCGGTGACGCCGATCAGGCCGGCCGCACCGATGCTCAGGTGCGGCAGCACGTTGGCGTCGTCGCCGGAGAAGTACATGAGATCGGTCTGGTTGAGCACCCGGCTCACCTCGCTGAAGTCGCCCTTGGCGTCTTTGATCGCGAGCACGTTGGGGTGCTTCGCGATGCGCAGGATCGTCTCGTAGTTGATCGGCACGCCGGTGCGACCCGGGATGTCGTACAGGATGACGGGCAGATCGGTAGCGTCTGCGACGAGCCGGAAGTGCGTCAGGATGCCGGCCTGCGTCGGCTTGTTGTAGTACGGCGTGACGATCATGATGCCGTCGGCGCCGGCCTTCTCGCTGGCCTTGTAGAGACCGATCGCGTGCGCGGTCTCGTTCGACCCGCCGCCCGTGATGATCCTGGCGCGGCCGGCCGCGACATCCTTGCCCACCTCGACGAGGCGGATCTTCTCGGGGTCGGTCAGGGTGCTGGTCTCGCCGGTCGTGCCGGTGACGACGATGCCGTCCGCACCCGCGGTGATGACATCGTCGATGTGCTTCTCGACCGCGGGCCAATCCACCTCGCCGTCGGCCGTCATCGGGGTGACGAGCGCGACGAGCACCTGACCGAAGGGATTGCCGGAGTGCGTCATGCCTCCAGGCTATCGGTGCGCGCGGGTCAGCGCCCGCGCTCGCCGGCCGCGGCGAGGATGCCGGCCGGGATCACCCGCGTCAGCGCCACGATCGCCTTGTACCGCAGCGACGGGATCGAGACGCCCTTGCCGCGCGCCACGTCGCGGAGCGACTCCGCGACGACGTCGCGGGCGTCGAGCCACATCCACGACGGGACTCCCTCGCGCCCGGGCTCGAGTCCCATCCGCTCATGGAAGTTGGTGTGCGTGTAACCCGGGCACACGGCGGTGAAGGTCACGCCGCGATCCGAATACTTGGCGTTGCCCCACCGGCTGAAGTCGATCAGCCAGCGTTTGCAGGCGCCGTACGTAGCACGCGGGATGAAGCCCGCGACCGAGGCGACGTTGACGATTCGACCGCTGCGCCTCTGCAGCATCGGGCCGAGCGCAGCGTGGGCGAGCCGCATGGGAACCTCGACGTGCAGATCGAGGTGGCGCACTTCGTCCTCGATGTCGTTGCGCTCGAACTCCAGGGGCAGCCCGAAACCGGCGTTGTTGACGAGCATGTCGATCGGACGCTCGGGGTCGGTCAGCCGCTGGATGACCTTGTCGCGCTTTCGCGGCACCAGGAGGTCGACGGCCAGCACCTCCACCTCCACCCCGTGCCGGTCTGCGAGCGCACTCGCGTGCGTCGACAGCGCCGCCTTGTCGCGGGCGACCAGCACGAGGTCGACCCCCCGTGCGGCGAGCTGGTCCGCGTATTCGGCGCCGAGGCCCGAACTTGCGCCGGTGATCAGGGCGGTCTTCGCCATGGATGTGCTCCTCAAGAGATCTCAGCGGGTGGGCGAGCGGGTCAGCGGGGAGGGCGGCGGGTCAGCGGATGCAGGTCAGGAATCTGTAGCGGATGCCGGTGCGCGACGTGTGCCAACCCTCCGGCGGGTCGACGCCGACCGGCCGCCAGCCGTCGCGATCGGGGGCGAAGGTGTCGCCGGCGACCACGAGGTCGAGCTCGGTGACCTCGAGGCGATCGGCGAGGCCGATGCTCCCGCGGAAGATCTCGGCCCCGCCGATCACCCAGATCCACTCGGTGCCGGGGTCGGACGCCTCAGCCAGCGCGTGCTCCAGCGACGCGGCGCGTTCGGCACCGTCGGCCGCCCACTCGTCGTTGCGGGTCACCACGATGTTGCGACGGCCGGGCAGGGGCCGGAACCGGTCGGGGAACGACTCCCACGTGCGGCGACCCATCACGACGGGCGCGCCCATGGTGATCGCCTTGAACCGTGCCATGTCTTCGGGCACGTGCCACGGCATGCCGCCCGCAGCCCCGATCACTCCGCCCTCGGCCTCCGCCCAGATCAGGCCGATCCGAGCGGTCATACGGCCACGGCGCCGCGGAGCGTGGGGTGGTGCTGGTAGCCCTCGACGACGAAGTCCTCATAGTCGTAGTCGAAGACCGATGCCGGCCGGCGCGTGAACCGCAGCGTGGGATAAGGGTAGGGGTCCCGGCTCAGCTGCTCGCGCACCTGCGCGACGTGGTTGTCGTAGATGTGGCAGTCGCCGCCGGTCCAGACGAAATCGCCCGGCTCGAGGCCCGTCTGCTCGGCGACCATCATGGTCAGGAGCGCGTACGAGGCGATGTTGAACGGCACGCCGAGGAACATGTCGGCGCTGCGCTGGTACAGCTGGCACGAGAGCCTGCCGTCGGCGACGTAGAACTGGAACATCGCGTGGCACGGGGCAAGGGCCATGTTCGGGATGTCGGCGGGATTCCACGCCGACACCAGCAGCCGGCGCGAATCGGGGTTGGCCCTGATCTGCTCGACGACGTCGGAGAGCTGGTCGATGTGGGTGCCGTCCGGCTTCGGCCACGAGCGCCACTGCACGCCGTACACCGGTCCCAGTTCGCCGGCGTCATCCGCCCATTCGTCCCAGATCGTGACGCCGCGCTCCTGCAGCCATCGCACGTTCGATTCGCCGCGGAGGAACCATAGCAGCTCGTAGGCGAGCGACTTGAAGTGCACGCGCTTCGTCGTGATCAGCGGAAACCCCTGCGACAGGTCGAAGCGCAGCTGACGGCCGAAGACGCTCGCCGTGCCCACGCCCGTCCGATCGGACTTGCGGGTTCCGTTCTCGAGCACATCGCGCAGCAGGTCCTCGTAGGGGGTCGGGATCGCGGTCGTCACGCGAATCACGATACCGGGCCGGGCGACGCGGGCCGCGTTACGCCGTGGTGTCACATTCACTCCATTCGCCTCTCGCTCCGTTGCAACGGGTTAGTCTGGGATGCTGTGACCCTGATCAACGCCGTACTCGCGCTTACCGCACTCTTGGCGGTGACCGTCGGCGTGGGACTCCTCCTGAAGTGGCGACAAGGTCGTCCGCGGCACACCGTCCTCCACGAAGTCGTCGAGCCGACGCGGCTGGGCGCCGAAAGTCTTGGCGAACGCGCCACCCTGCTGCAGTTCAGCACGGAGGTGTGCGCCCGCTGCCCCGCGGTGCATCGCACCCTGTCGGAGATCGCGGACACCCACGAGGGCGTCACGCATCTCGACATCGACGTGACGCATCGCCCCGATATCGCAAAGCACTTCCACGTGCTGCAGACCCCGACGACCCTGATCCTCGACAGCAACGGCATCGTGCAGACCCGCTTCGGCGGGGCCGCTCGCCGCGACGTCGTCGAGCTCGAGCTCACGCGGGTCGCGGGAGAGGTGGAGCCGACCAGTGTCTGAGGCACCGACACCCGCGGGCATCGACCCACGAGGGCCGCGGTTCGCGGCATCCGTCACCTCGGTCCTGCTGCTGATGGCGGTCCTGCTCAGCCTGACCGGAACCGGCACATCGACGACGTCCACGTTCGCCGAACGCGCGCTCGACCCCGGCTTCCTGCTCCTCGTCGTGATCGCGCTGCTGTTCCTCTGGGCGGTCGTGTCACCGCGCACGCACCCCTACGCGGTGTTCTTCCGTCGCGTCATCCGGCCCCGTCTGGCGCCCCCGACCGAGCTCGAAGACCCCCGCCCGCCGCGGTTCGCGCAAGGCGTCGGTCTGCTCGTCACCGCCCTCGGTCTCGTGCTGCACCTGGCCGGCGTGCCGTGGGCACTGCCGATCGCCGCGGCCCTCGCATTCGTCGCCGCGTTCCTGAATGCCGCCTTCGGGTTCTGCCTCGGCTGCCAGATCTACCTCCTGCTGCAGCGCGCCGGCGTCATCGGCCGCGAGCGCCCGTCATCCGCGTAGTTTCGCGACCCGCAGTCACTCGTGACGTCGCGTCGCGGCGGGCCCCGGTTTAGGCTGGCCGCGGGCGACTAGGCCTGCGCCCGTCCGCGAGACCGGAGGATCAGCATGACCGTCACGAGTGAGGCATCCACCATCTGGAACGGCTCCTTGATCGAAGGATCGGGGACGGTCGCTCTCGACACTTCGCACAGCGGGTCGTTTCCCGTGAACTGGAAGGCTCGCAGCGAAGGCTCCGAGTCCACCACGACACCCGAGGAGCTCATCGCCGCCGCGCACTCGTCGTGCTTCAGCATGGCGTTCTCGAACATGCTGGCGCAGAACGGCACTCCACCGGATTCCGTCGAGACGACGGCGTCGGTGACGTTCAAGCCGGGCACCGGGATCACCGGCAGCCACCTGAACGTGAATGCCGTCGTGCCGGGGCTCGCCCAGGCCGACTTCGATCGCATCGCCGAGGACGCCCGCGCGAACTGCCCCGTGTCGCAGGCCCTCGCGGGGGTAGAGATCACCCTCGAGGCGACGCTTGCCTGACGACTCCCCCGAGAGACGCGTCGTCATCGCCGGCGCATCGGGACTGATCGGCCGGCACCTCGCCGACAGCCTCCGCGCCGACGGCGCGAAGGTCACGACGCTCGTGCGGCGCCCCGCGCGCGCTCCGGATGAGATCGAGTGGCTCACGGGGGGATCGCCGCTCGATCCGGCCGTGCTCGAGGGAGCACATGCCGTGGTCGGCATGAACGGGGCGAGCATCGGCCGCTTCCCTTGGACGCGGTCGTACAAGAG
>NZ_DATMIO010000084.1:0-2339 GCF_035554235.1 Microbacterium sp.
ATCGCCTCGGGCGTGGCGAACTGCGCGGCCAGCGTGAGGTCGCCCTCGTTCTCGCGGTCCTCGGCGTCGCAGACGACGACCATCCGCCCGTCGCGGACGTCCTCGAGCGCCTCTTCGATGGTGCTGAACGAGCGGCTCATCTCAGCGCCTTGGCTGAGCGGCCGGCCGGGCCGCCCGCGAACGGATCAGCTTTTCCACGTACTTGGCCAGCACGTCGACCTCCAGGTTCACCATTGTGCCTCTTTCGGCCTGCCCCAACGTGGTGCGCTCGAGCGTCTCAGGGATGAGCGACACCTCGAACGCCTCATCGTCGACCGAGCTCACCGTCAGCGACACCCCGTCGACGGCTATCGAGCCCTTCTCGACGACGTAGCGCAGCAGCGCGGGGTCGGCTTCGATGCGCACGACGCGGGCGAGGCCCTCGTCGCGCACTCCGGCGACGCTGCCGGTTGCATCGACGTGGCCCTGCACCATGTGGCCGCCGAGGCGGTCGCCGGCGCGCAGCGGCAGCTCCACGTTGACCTCGCTGCCCTCGCGCAGCGGCCCGAGCGACGAGCGGCGCAGCGTCTCGGGCATCACGTCGGCGGCGAAGGAGGACGCGTCCGGATCGACGGCGGTCAGGCACACGCCGTTCACGGCTACCGAGTCGCCCGCGGCCAGCTCGCCCGCCAGCGAGGTCGCTATCTCGAGGCGACCGTCTCGGCGCGAGCGGATCGTTCCCTTCTCGGCGACGAGCCCGGTGAACATCACCATTCCTTGAGCCGGGCGACGATCAAGACGTCGTTCTCGATCCGGTCGACATCGACGTGCAGCGCCCGCGGCGAGCCGGCGATCTGCTCGACGCCCATGCCCTCGACGGCCGTGCGCGCGCCGAGCCCCCCGCTCAGGATGGGCGCGATGAACATGCGCGCCTCGTCGATCTCTCCCGCCTCCAGAAAGGCGCCCGCGATGTGGGGACCGCCCTCGAGCAGCAGCGACTGGACATCGCGCGAGCCGAGCTCGTCGAGCGCGTTCGCCACGCGAGCGCTCTCGTTCTGTCCGGTGGCCACGATCACGTCCACTCCCGCCGCCTCCAGCGCCTGCACCGACGTGCGCGCGGCGGCACGCCCACAGACGACGGTCAGGGGCACCTCGCTCACGCCGCGAACGAGCTTGGAATCGATCGGGAGGCGCGCCTCGGAGTCGAAGATCACGCGCCGAGGCTGCCGGGCCACGCCCTCGATGCGAGCCGTGAGCCGAGGATCGTCG
This sequence comes from Microbacterium sp., assembly GCF_035554235.1. Lineage (GTDB taxonomy): Bacteria > Actinomycetota > Actinomycetes > Actinomycetales > Microbacteriaceae > Microbacterium. The sequence continues at coordinate 1,249 of NZ_DATMIO010000084.1, forward strand.
AGCAGGGCCGTGCCGATGCCTACGGCCACGGCGTCGGACTCCGCTCGCCAGCGGTGGGCGCGGGCGCGCGAGAGCTTCCCGGAGATCCATTGCGAGTCGCCCGTACGCGTGGCGACCTTGCCGTCGAGCGTCATCGCCGACTTGAAGATCACGAGCGGACGCCGGGTACGAGCGTGCTTGCGAAAGGGCTGGTTGATCAGCCGCGCGGTGGCGGCCGTCTCGCCGTTTTCCCAGACGACGTCGATGCCCTCGTCGCGCAGGATCCCCGGCCCGCGGCCGGCGGCCTGGTCGGTCGGGTCCTCAGAGGCGATCACCACCCGGGCGATGCCCGCCTCGATGATCGCGTCGGTGCACGGAGGCGTGCGGCCGTGGTGGCAGCAGGGCTCGAGCGAGACGTAGAGCGTGGCCCCGGAGGGATCCTCCTCGCAGGCCGCCAGCGCCATCCGCTCGGCGTGCGCCTGCCCGGGCCGCTGAGTGGCTCCCTCGCCGATCACACGGCCCCCCTTGACGATCACCGCACCGACCATCGGGTTGGGGCTCGTCTGTCCGCGAACCTGCTCGGCGAGCTCGATCGCCCTGAGTAGATGAGGGGTGCTGTCAGGCAAAGTTGACTCCTCAGTCAACGATACCCGTCGCCGACTAGCGTTCGGCCGCGTGCACCGCCTCATTTTGGCGCTCATCCTCGTCGCGGGCCTGGCCCTGCGCGTGTGGAACAACGACTACGGGCTTCCCTTCATCTACTCGGTCGACGAGGCGTCGCACTTCACCGACCGCGCGGTGGGCATGTTCCGCGAGGGAATCGACCCCGGCTACTACCAGAATCCCGCGGCCTACACCTACCTCGTCCACCTGCTGCTGCGGGGGATGTACGGGCCGCTCGGCTTCCTCTTCGACCTCTCGTTCGGGAACGTGACCGAGCAGTTTAGCAAGGACCCGGGTGAGATCTGGATAGCGGCCCGCACGCTGGCCGCGCTGCTGTGCATGGGAGGCGTGGCGGCCGTCTACGTGGCCGCGAGGCGGCTCTGGGGCGTGCGCGAGGGTCTCGTGGCGGCAGCCGTGCTCGCGTTTGCCTTTCTGCCGGTGGCCTACTC
>NZ_DATMIO010000085.1:0-3881 GCF_035554235.1 Microbacterium sp.
GCTGTGGCGGTGCCGAGGATCACGGCACCGAACACGAGACCCGCCCACCACGGCAGGCCGAGCATGAACAGCGCAAGCAGCACACCGGCCACGAGCGCGGCGAGCGTAGATCCCGCGAAGCCCTCCCATGTCTTCTTCGGGCTGATCTTCGTCGCCATGGGGTGCTTGCCGAACGCGAGGCCCGAGGCGTAGGCACCGGTGTCGGATGCGACGACGACGATGATGAACGCGAGCACCCACCATTGCCCCTCGGGCTGGCGGACGAGCACCACCCCGAGGCTCGCGAGGAAAGGCACGTACACCTGCAGCAGCCCGCCGGCGAGGATGTCGCTCAGCACATCGCCGTAGATGCGGCCGTCCTGGGCGATCATCTGCGCGAGCACGCGCCACACGACCACGAACGCCACGGCCGCGAAGAGGAGGACCCAGTGCAGCCACAGGTCGATGAAATAGGCCGAAAGCACGAGGGCCGAGCCCACGACCAGCTGCGGCACGAGGTCGACCTTGCGACCGCTGACCTGCAGAGCCCGGGTGAGTTCGAACGTGACGAGCACGCTGGCCGCGAGGGCGAAGAGCACGAACAGCCACGTGAAGAAGATCAGCGAGAGGATGAGGGCGGCGCCGAGCGCGAGGGCTATGACGATCGCCAGGATGAGGTCCCGGCCGGTGCGCTCCTTGATGCGCTCGTTGGCCTCGTCGAATTGGTCGCGGGCGTGCGCGACCTGGTTCTCGAGCTCGCTGCGGGCCGCGCGGAACTGCGCCTGCATCGCTTCCGGACCGCGCGCTTGCGCGGCCTGACGACGGGTCAGGGGCGGAGTGTCGGGAGTCAGCGGAGTGTCGGAAGTCAGCGGGTCGCCGTCTGGAACGTCGCTCATAGGGGCGGACCTCACACTTCGAGGAGCTCGGTCTCTTTGCGCTTGAGTGCGTCATCGATCGCGTCGACATGGGCTCGGGTCAGAGCGTCCAATTCCTTCTCCCCGCGGGAGATGGCGTCCTCGCCCACGTCGTCCTTGAGCACGTCGAGATCGTCCTTCGCCTTGCGACGGATGCCGCGCACGTGCACCTTCGCGTCCTCGCCCTTGGACCGCACGATCTTGACGAACTCCTTGCGTCGCTCCTCCGTCAGCTCGGGAAGCGTGACCCGCACGAGGCTCCCGTCATTGGTGGGGTTCGCGCCCAGGTTCGGGGTGTCCCGGATGGCCTGCTCGATGGCCTTGAGGGCGGATTTGTCGTAGGGCGTCACGACGATCGTGCGCGCCTCGACGTTGTTGAGCGACGCGAGCTGCGCGAGCGGAGTCGGAGTGCCGTAGTAGTCCACGAGGATCTTCTGGAACAGCTGCGGGTTGGCGCGACCCGTGCGCACACTCGCGAAGTCCTCCTTCGCGGCCTCGACAGCACGATCCATGCGGGTTGCGGCATCCGTCAAGACGTCCGTGATCACGGTCACTCCATTCGATAAAGCTTGTGGGTCAGTCTACCGGGGCGGGGTTGCCGTCACGGGGATCACACGGTGACGAGCGTGCCGATCGCGTCGCCCAGGAGCGCCCGGGTCACGTTGCCCGTGGGCTCCATCCCGAACACGCGCATGTCCATGCCGTTGTCCATGCAGAGACTGAACGCCGTCGAATCCACGACCTTGAGGCCGCGCTGGAGAGCGTCGATGTAGGTGATGCGGTCGATGCGGGTCGCGGCTGGATCCTTGTGCGGGTCGGCGGTGTAGACGCCGTCGACCCCGTTCTTCGCGACGAGCACCTCGGAGGCGCCGATCTCGAGGGCGCGCTGCGCCGCGACGGTATCGGTGGAGAAGTACGGAAGGCCGGCGCCCGCGCCGAAGATCACGACGCGACCCTTCTCCATGTGCCGCTCCGCGCGCCGCGGGATGTAGGGCTCGGCGACCTGCGTCATCGCGATCGCGGACTGCACGCGCGTCGCCGCCCCGGCCTGTTCGAGGAAGTCCTGCAGGGCAAGGGCGTTCATGACGGTGCCCAGCATGCCCATGTAGTCGGCGCGGCCGCGGTCCATCCCGCGCTGGCTGAGTTCCGCGCCGCGGAAGAAGTTGCCGCCGCCGACGACCACCGCGATCTCGACGCGGTCCACGGCCGCGGCGATCTCCCGCGCGATCTGGCTGACGACATCCGGGTTGACACCCAGCTGCCCGCCGCCGAACGCCTCCCCCGAGAGCTTCAGAACTACACGCCGGCGTCCGGTCGTCTCATCGATCACGTGTCATCCAATCGTCAGGGTTCAAACTACCGGGGTGGGCGCCGCTCGCGAAAAAGGGCCCGCATCGCGCTGAGCGATGCGGGCCCTTCAGCGTTGCTAGGCGCCGACCTTGAAGCGCGCGAAGTCCGTGACGGTGATCCCGGCGTTGTCCGCGACCTTCGCGACCGACAGCTTGTTGTCCTTGGCGTAGTCCTGGTCGAGCAGGGCGACCTGCTTGAAGAAGGCGTTCACCCGTCCCTCGACGATCTTCGGCAGGGCGGCCTCGGGCTTGCCCTCGTTGCGCGAGATCTCGGTCACGATCTCCCGCTCCTTGTCGACCTCGGCCGCGGGAACGTCGTCCCGCGAGAGGTAGGTCGGGTTGGCGAACGAGATGTGCTGGGCGATGCTTCGCGCCGTTTCGGCGTCCGTCCCCGAGTAGGCCACCACGACGCCGATCTGCGGCGGCAGGTCCTTGCTGGTCTTGTGCAGGTAGATCTCGAACGCGTCGCCCTTGAGGGTGCGGACGCGGCGGAGCTCGACCTTCTCGCCGATGATGGCGGCCTCGTCGGAGATGAGTGTCTCGACGGTGCCGGCGCCGGCGGGAGCGGCAAGAGCCGTCTCGGCGGAATCGGCCGACACAGCGGCTGCGGCATCCGCCACCTTGTCGGCGAGTGCGATGAAACGCTCGTTCTTGGCGACGAAGTCGGTCTCGCACGCCAGTTCGACGAGCGTGACCCGGCCGTCCTGCTCGCGGGCGACGATGAGACCCTCGCTCGTGGAGCGGTCAGCGCGCTTGGCGTTGCCTTTCGCGCCCTTCAGACGCAGGATCTCGACGGCCTTCTCGACGTCGCCGTCGGCCTCCTCGAGAGCCTTCTTGGTGTCGACCATGCCGGTGCCCAGCTGCTCGCGCAGGGCCTTGATGTCGGCGATCGTGAAGTTTGCCATTGTGCGGTGAATCCTTCAGTTCGGGTGTGTGCGTCTTGCTCGGCTGCTGCTGCGTCGCGCCGGTGCTACTTCGAGGCCTCGGCCGCGGCTTCCTCGGCCACCGCCTCACCGGCGGCGTCAGCGATCGTCTCCGTGAGCGGCTCGGGCTCGGCGGGCTGCTCGGCCTCGACGGGCTCCGCCTCGAGGGTCTGCTCGGCCTCGGGGGCCTGCTCCGCCTCGACGACCTCGGCAAGATCAGCCGCGGCGATCGCCTCGTCCGCGACCTTCTCGGTCTCGGCGGAGGACTGCTCGGGGGCGCCCTGCTCGAGGAGCTCGCGCTCCCAGTCGGCCAGTGGCTCGTGCCTTAACCAATTGTGCCATGTGCGACACTACTGCCCAAGTCATACGCTATATGATGAGCTTAGGAACCGTGGGGACGTGCACTTGTTCAACTTGAACAACTTAACTAGTAGGATGAGCAAAGGCTATGCCAAGCCTTGCGCCTTGAAAACGTGCATTGAGACTTGTGGGACAATCATGCTTTATCAAGCATTGGACAGTGGGACCGTGCATGCTTTATCAAGCATTTTTCGTACGACACCTATGGCTATACCAAGTTCTCATCTTTGTGGGGACATCGACCAACTATTCCTTCTCCCAAGCCACGGGACGAAGGATCGAGTGTCAACTTTGAAAGCATACCGTGCAACATTTTTAAGCCATTTGTGAGACCTTTCCATATTCTAACTCAATCC
>NZ_DATMIO010000086.1:0-3301 GCF_035554235.1 Microbacterium sp.
GTCCAGCAAAGGCGTGGGGGTACCGGCGATCGCCGAGTACATGGCGGTGTCGAGCCGCACCAGCTCGTCCCGCCAGTCTCCAGGGTCGTCCTTCATTTCCATGGCACCCGAGGGCGCTTGAAGGGTCTGCGGCGCGCTGGAGGGGAACTGCGCACTTCGAGATCGCTATCCCCGCTCTCGATCGCCGCGGACGCTTCGTCCGGGTCGATCCCCGCGTAGATCATCGTGTCGGCCGCGACCGCCCGAACCGAGGCGATCATCGCGGCGAGCCCTGAGCCCAGGGCGGGGGCGCGCACCCGCCCGTCGGCTTGCAGCTCGCGCGCCACCTTCAAGGCCGAATCGGCGGCCTGCTGGCGGTTGGTGCGGTCCCCAGGGTCCCGCGCCAGCTCGCGCAGCACAGACGCGAGTTGCCGGATCGACGGAGCCACGAGCTTGATGCCGTCTCGGTCGCCCGCGGCCGCGCCGCGGATCACCGCCACGGAGCTGCTGGCGAGCAGGTCAAGCTGGCCGGCGTTCTCGGTCTCCTCGACGACGGGATCCAGCTGCGATCGCGTGGTGGATCGGCTTGCTACTCGCGGGCCCGCACGTCGGGTTCGGGCGAGGTCCACCGTCTGGTCTCGGATGCGGCGAACGCCGTCGAGCGCACGCTCGCGGAGCGCCGGGTCATCGTCCTCGATCGCGTTCGCCGTCAGATCGAGCGCATCCGCCACGCCGTTGACCGCTTCGCCCTCGGCATGCCGCAGCAGGCGAACCGGCTCGGGCGGAAAGAAGATCTGGCTGAAGACGAGAGCGACCCCGCCACCGATCAACGCATCGATCAACCGGTCGGGCCCGACGTGGCCGTCGGCGATGGCGATCGTCAGGATCGCGGCCGCCGCCGCCTGGGCGACCGACACGGCCGTCCCTCCGAGCGCCCGGGCAATGAGGGTCGAGACCCAGATGCCGAGCAACAGCGCGCCCGTGGTCGACCCGAGGGTGCCGACGGCGAGCTCGCCCACGAGGATCCCGATGACGACGCCCTCCAACAGTCGCAGCGTGTTTCCGCCCCGTTCGCCCAGCGGGGCGTTCAGGCTGACGACCGCGGCGATCGGAGCGAAGAACGGGTGGCCGTGGTGACCGATGTGCACGGCGATCACCCAGGCGACTGCCGCCGCAACGGCCTGCTGGAACAGGGGCCAGGCATAGGCGCGGATCCGCTCGGCGGCTCGCGGCCAGGCGCCTTCCAGCGAGGCGCGCGCGCCACGCAGCCATGCGCGTGCGCGAGCCCTCATACCGGGTGCTTCGCGCGCTCGTTGCCCGATCGCCGAGCGGCGACCGCGGCCTCGATCTCGCGCATTCGCGCGAACACCTGACGCTCGGTGATCGTGCGCTGCGGGCGACCGCGGCCGACGAAGGCGACGGTCCAGCTCGCAACCGCCGCGACGCGATTCTTGAACCCGGTCAGGAAGGCCAGGTGCACGAAGGCCCACAGCAGCCATGCGACCAGTCCGGTGAGACGAAGGCGACGGTAATAGGCCAGAGCGCGGAACCGTGCAATCGTCGCCATCGTCCCCAGATCGCGGTAGCGAAACGGGCGCTCGACTGTGTCGCCGCTGAGGCGGCGAGCGATGGCGCGCGAAGCATGGCTGCCGGATTGCATCGCCACTTCGGCCAAACCGGGGAGGCGATCGAGGCCCATCATGTCGCCGACCACGAAGACCTCGGGGTGGCCCGGAAGCGTGCAGTCCGGCCGCACAGAGACCCGTCCGGCGCGATCGACCTCGGCATCGCTCTGCTCAGCCAGGAGGGCACCGAGAGGTGATGCCTGGACGCCGGCCGCCCAGATCTTCGTCTTCGCTTCGATGCGGGAGCTCGAACCGTCCTCGAGCGAGACGTCGAGCCCATCGGCGTCGACGCCAACGACCATGGTCCCGAGCCGCACCTCGACGCCCAGCCGCCCGAGATCGCGGCGCGCCCTGCGCTGGAGCCGTCCTGGAAAGGACGGCAGCACCGCGTCGCCGGCGTCCAACACGATGATCCGGGCACTGGCGGGATCGATGCTCCGAAAGTTGCCCGTCAGCGCCCGGCGGGACAGCTCGGCGATCTGCCCGGCAAGCTCGACGCCTGTTGGGCCGGCCCCAACCACGGCGAAGGTGAGCCAGGTCGCCCGTTGCTGGGCGTCGTTCTCGAGCTCGGCCATCTCGAAGGCGCCGAAGATGCGTCCGCGCACCTCGAGCGCGTCATCAATCGTCTTCATCCCGGGCGCGTGTGCGGCGAACTCGTCGTGACCGAAGTACGACTGTCCTGCTCCCGCCGCAACGATCAGGCTGTCGTATGCAAGACGCTCCCGCTCGCCGGCCGTCTCGATTGTCATCTCGCGCGCCGTGAGGTCGATGTCCATGACCTCACCGAGCAGCACCCGTGCGTTTTGCTGCCTCCGCAGCACCTCCCGGGTCGGCGGTGCGATGTCTCCCTCCGACAGGACGGCCGTCGCCACCTGGTAGAGGAGCGGCTGAAAGAGATGATGGTTCGTCCGGTCGACGACCGTCAGATCAACCGGCGCGCGCCGCAGGGCGCGCGCAGCGAAAAGGCCACCGAAGCCGCCTCCCACGATCACCACCCGATGTCGACCGGGCTGCGCGTTCAAGAGAGCCGCACCCCCCAGGTTGTGGTCACGGATTCACCCGGCTCGAGCCGGATGACGTGGTCTCCGCTGGCGAAGGCGTTCGGCGGACAGGTCATTGGCTCGGTCCCGAGACCCCGCCGTGCGCGGTCGGGGGCGAGAGTGTCGCCTGTATAGGTCTCGACGAAGTCGTAGGAGTCATCGACCCAGAGCTCCGCGCATCCCCCGTCGGCGCCCCAGAGCCGGGTCCAGGCCCGGCCGTCGTCGTCACGGACGAGATCGGTGAACGCGTGGTCGATGCGAGCCTCGCCCAGGTCTCGCGGCTCCAGGAAGTCGAACTCCGTGCCTTCGACGGGTTCGCGGCCCGTCGGCAGCTGCCGCTCGGAGTCCGTGAGGATCCGCGTCCTGCCGCTCAGCTGCAGCGTGCAGGCGTCGATCTGACCGCTGCCGGGCGAGAGGTAGGGATGCTGGCCGTGTCCGTAAGGACCGGCACGGCCGCCGAGGTTCTCGGCAGTGGTAGCGACCGTGAGCCCATCGGGCCCGAGCTCGTAGGAGACCCGGATCCCCAGCATGAACGGGTAGCCCTCGCGCGGATAGAGATGGGTCGCCATCACGACGCGATCGGCGTCGCGTTCGGCTGCCTCCCACGGCTGCCAGAGCAGGAAGCCGTGGATGGCGTTCCGCTTCTCCGGCTCGGTC
>NZ_DATMIO010000087.1:0-26222 GCF_035554235.1 Microbacterium sp.
CCCGTATGGAAACCGTTAGGAACCCGGAATCCAGCTCGGCCGGGGTGTGGAATCGGGATCTGTGCCCCCATCGAGGGCATGTGCCCGCGTCCGTCGGGTACCCCGCATGCCCCTGGAGTCCCCGTTGCTCGATGTCCTCTACGTCGCCCTGACCGTCGCGCTCTTCACCCTCACCGGCATCGTCGCGAAAGCGCTGGAGACGACGGGTCCACACGCCCGCGGCGCCGCCCAGCGCGCAGCGATGGGTGAAGGGGAGCGGGGATGATCGCGCTCGAAGCCCTGGCCGCGGTGCTGGCGGTGGCGGCCCTGGTCTACCTCGTGATCGCCCTCCTGAATCCCGAGAGGTTCTGAGCGTGGACTCGGCCACCGTGTGGTTCGCCGTCCTCCAGGCGGCCACCCTCGTCCTCATCCTGGCGCTGCTCTACCGCCCGCTCGGCGACTACATCGCCTGGACCTACGCCTCGCCCCGCGACCTCGCGGTCGAGCGGGCGGTCTATCGCGTCATCGGCGTCGACGAGCGCGCCCCCCAATCCTGGCCGGCCTACGCGCGCGGGGTGCTGCTCTTCTCGCTCATCGGGGTGCTCTTCGTGTACTCCCTGCAGCGCCTTCAGGCGCTGCTTCCCGCTTCCCTCGGCCTTCCCGCCGTCCCGGAGGGGCTCTCGTTCAACACCGCGGCCTCCTTCGTGACGAACACGAACTGGCAGTCGTACTCACCCGAGCTCGTCATGGGCTACGGGGTGCAGTTCGCAGGGCTCGCCGTGCAGAACTTCACCTCGGCGGCGGTCGGCATCGCCGTCGCGATCGCGCTGGTGCGGGGTTTCGCGTCCCGCCGCTCGGGCACCATCGGCAACTTCTGGGTCGACCTCGTGAGGGGCACCTGGCGGCTTCTGCTGCCGCTGTCGATCCTCGCCGCGATCGTGCTGATCGCCGGCGGCGTCGTCCAGAATCTCAACGGGTTCACCGAGGTCGCGACCATTTCCGGCGGAACGCAGACGATCCCCGGGGGACCGGTCGCGTCGCAGGAGGCGATCAAGCTGCTCGGCACGAACGGCGGCGGCTTCTACAACGTCAACTCGGCGCACCCGTTCGAGAACCCCACCGCGTGGACCAACCTCGTGCAGACCGTGCTGATGCTGATGATCCCGTTCGCCCTGCCTCGTGCTTTCGGCCGGATGGTCGGCGACGATCGCCAGGGTTACGCGATCGTGGGCGCGATGGGCACCCTGTTCGTCGCCTCGCTCGGCGTGCTCTCGTGGCTCGAGTCCCAGGCCCTCGGCACCGCCCCGCAGCTCGCGGGCGCGGCCATGGAGGGCAAGGAGCAGCGGTTCGGGATTCTCTCGTCGACCCTGTTCGCCTCGTCGAGCACGCTCACCTCGAGCGGCGCGGTCAACTCGATGCACGACAGCTACAGCGCCCTCGGCGGCATGATGCCGATGCTCAACATGATGCTCGGCGAAGTCGCCCCCGGCGGCGTCGGGTCTGGTCTCTACGGAATGCTGGTGCTCGCGATCATCGCGGTCTTCGTGGGCGGGCTGCTCGTCGGCCGCAGCCCCGAGTACCTCGGAAAGAAGATCGGGCCGCGCGAGATCAAGCTGGCGAGCCTCTACATCCTCGTCACGCCCACCCTCGTGCTGCTCGGAACGGCGATGAGCTTCGGCATCCCGGCCGTCCGCTCCGACATCGAAGCGGTCTCGATAGGGAATCCCGGCATCCACGGCATGAGCGAAGTGCTCTACGCGTTCACGTCCGCCGCGAACAACAACGGCTCCGCGTTCGCGGGACTGACCGCCGACACGCCGTGGCTGAACACGGCCCTGGGCATCGCCATGCTGCTGGGCCGGTTCCTCCCGATCGTGCTCGTGCTCGCCCTCGCGGGATCGCTCGCGGCACAGCACCGGGTGCGCGCCACCGCCGGCAACCTGCCGACGTATCGCCCGCAGTTCGTCGGACTGCTCGTCGGCGTCACGGTGGTCTTCACCGCACTCACCTACTTTCCCGTGCTCGCGCTCGGGCCCCTGGCTGAAGGGCTTGCCTAGAAATGTCCGCCGAAACACTGATCTCTCCCCAGGGCCCCGGGCCCGTGCCACCTCGCGCCGAAGCCGCACAGGCGCCGACCCGCGCGTTCGGCTGGTCGCCCCTCGTGCACGCCGTCCCGGGCGCCGTTCGCAAGCTCAATCCGGCGGCGCTGTGGCGCAACCCCGTCATGTTCCTGGTCTGGGTGGGGGCGGCGCTGACGACCCTCATCGCGCTCGCCGAGCCGTTCGTCGGAGGCGCCACGCAGTCGGCCGGCAGCGAGGTGCCCCCCGGCTTCACGTGGGGGATCGCCGTGTGGCTCTGGCTGACGGTTCTGTTCGCGAATCTCGCCGAGTCGGTCGCCGAGGGCAGGGGCAAGGCGCAGGCGGCGAGCCTGCGCAAGACCCGCACAAGCACGATGGCCCACAGGATCGACGACTACGACGCGTCGGCGGATGCTGCGGCCGAGACGGCGACCGTGTCGGCGGTGGCGTCGGCCGACCTCACGCTGGGCGACACCGTCGTGGTGACCGCCGGCGAGCTGATCCCCGGAGACGGCGACATCGTGTGGGGCATCGCGACCGTCGACGAGTCGGCGATCACGGGGGAGTCCGCACCCGTCGTCCGCGAGTCGGGGGGCGACCGGAGTGCCGTCACCGGGGGAACACGCGTGCTATCGGACCGCATCGTGGTGCGCATCACCTCGAAGCCGGGCGAGACCTTCGTCGACCGGATGATCGCCCTCGTCGAGGGCGCGAGCCGGCAGAAGACGCCGAACGAGATCGCGCTCGGCATCCTGCTCGCGAGCCTCTCCATCGTCTTCGTGGTCGTGGTGCTGACCCTCGATCCGATCGCGTCGTATGCCGCCTCTCCCGTGAGCATCACCGTGCTCGTCGCGCTGCTGATCTGCCTCATCCCGACGACGATCGGCGCGCTGCTCTCGGCGATCGGCATCGCCGGCATGGACCGCCTCGTGCAGCACAACGTGCTCGCCATGTCGGGACGGGCCGTCGAGGCGGCGGGAGATGTCACGACGCTGCTGCTCGACAAGACGGGGACGATCACCTACGGCAACCGTCGCGCGACCGCGTTCGTGCGACTGGACGGAGTGGATGCCGACGAGCTCGCGCTCGCCGCAGCCCTGTCCTCGCTCGCCGATCCCACCCCCGAGGGCACGTCCGTCGTGGAGCTCGCCGCATCCGGGGGCATCGCGCCCGAGCGCATCCCCGGCGCGGTCTTCGTGCCGTTCACCGCGCAGACGCGCATGAGCGGTCTCGACCTGCCCGACGGCACGCAGGTGCGCAAGGGCGCCGGTGCGGCCGTCACGGCATGGCTCGAGGCATCCGGCGTCACCATCGGCGCGGCCGCGAGGGCCCAATTGACGAACGCGACCGACAGCATCGCCGAAAGCGGTGGCACCCCCCTCGTCGTCGCGACCCTCTCGCCCGGCGGCGCGGGCCGGGTTCTCGGGGTCGTCCACTTGAAGGACGTCGTCAAGGCGGGGTTGCGCGAACGCTTCGACGAGCTTCGCGCCATGGGCATCCGCACCGTGATGATCACGGGGGACAACCCGCTGACCGCCAAGGCGATCGCCGCCGAGGCCGGTGTGGACGACTTCCTCGCCGAAGCGACTCCGGAGGACAAGCTCGCCCTCATCCGGCGGGAGCAGGAGGGCGGCAGCCTCGTCGCGATGACGGGCGACGGCACGAACGACGCCCCCGCGCTCGCGCAGGCGGACGTCGGCGTCGCGATGAACACGGGCACGTCGGCGGCGAAGGAAGCCGGCAACATGGTCGACCTCGACTCCGACCCGACCAAGCTCATCGACATCGTGCGGATCGGCAAGCAGCTGCTCATCACGCGCGGGGCGCTCACGACGTTCTCGCTCGCGAACGACATCGCCAAGTACTTCGCGATCATCCCCGCGATGTTCATGGGCGTCTTTCCCGGCCTCGCGGCGCTGAACATCATGCAGCTGAGCTCACCGGCATCCGCCGTCACGAGCGCGATCATCTTCAATGCGCTCGTGATCGTGTTCCTCATCCCCCTCGCGCTGCGCGGCGTGAAGTACCGACCCGCGAGCGCATCCCGCATCCTGAGCCACAACCTGCTCGTCTACGGGCTCGGAGGCGTGATCGCCCCCTTCATCGGGATCAAGCTCATCGATCTCATCGTGAGCATCGTTCCGGGCTTCTGATCGAAGCATCAAGGAGATCTGACATGAGAAACGCGAACCTGCGCGCCACCGGCGTCGCCGTGCGCGCCATGATCGTCTTCACCGTCGTCCTGGGGATCGGGTACATGCTGCTCGTGACCGCCATCGGACAGGTGACGATGCCGTGGCAGTCGAACGGCTCGCCGGTGCAAGACGCCGACGGCACCGTGGTGGGCTCGAGCCTGATCGGGCAGTCGTTCACCGTCCCCACGCCCGTTCCACGCACCGCTGACGCGCCGCGTGGAGCCTCCGGGCGCATGGGCCCGGCCGACGGCGACCCGCTGCCGGAGTGGTTCCAGTCGCGGCCCTCCGCCGCCGGCGACGGCTATGACGGAGGAGCCTCCAGCGGAACGAACCAGGGGCCGGAGAACGCCGACCTGATCGCCGCCATCGACGAGCGGAAGACGGCCATCTCCGAGCTCGACGACGTCGATCCGGCCGACATCCCGGCCGACGCCGTCACGGCCTCGGCGTCGGGACTCGATCCCGACATCAGCCCGGCCTATGCCCTGCTGCAGGTGGAGCGCGTGGCGAAGGCCCGCGGCCTGCGGGCCGCCGACGTGCGCGAACTGGTGGAGTCTAGGATTCAGGCACGGGATGCCGGATACCTGGGCGAGCCGCGCGTCAACGTGCTCGAACTGAACCTCGCGCTCGAGGCCCTGCAGGGCTGACGGGCGGGGAAGGATGCGGGGCATGAGACGCGGACGGCTGAGGGTCCTGCTCGGTGCCGCGCCCGGCGTCGGCAAGACCTACGAGATGCTCGAGGAGGGACGACGGCTGCGGGGCGACGGGAGGGATGTCGTGATCGCCGTCGTCGAGACCCACGGCCGTGCGGCGACCCTGGCGCAGACGGAGGGTCTGCCGGAGGTGCCGCGGATCACCGCGACGCACCGCGGAGTCAGCCTCACCGAGATGGACCTCGACGGGGTGCTGCGCCGCCGCCCCGAGGTGGCCCTCGTCGACGAGCTCGCGCACACCAACGCCCCCGGGTCGCACCACGAGAAGCGCTGGCAGGACGTGCGGGACCTGCTCGACGCGGGCATCGACGTCATCACCACCGTCAACATCCAGCACATCGAGTCGCTGAACGGCGTCGTCGAGAAGATCACCGGCGTCGTGCAGCGCGAGACGATCCCGGATTCGGTCGTGCGCGCCGCCGAGCAGATCGAGGTCGTCGACCTCGCCCCGCAGTCGCTGCGCGACCGCCTCTCCGCGGGCTCGATCTATCCGACCGAGCGCATCGACGCGGCACTGTCGAACTACTTCCGCCTCGGGAACCTCACCGCCCTGCGCGAGCTCGCGCTGCTGTGGCTGGCGGATGAGGTCGACAGCGCGCTGAAGGACTACCGCGCAGAGCATGGCATCGATTCCGCCTGGCAGACCCGCGAGCGGGTGGTCGTGACGCTGACCGGCGGGCCCGAGGGCGAGACGCTCCTGCGGCGCGGCGCGCGCATCGCGGCGCGGTCTGCCGGCGGCGAACTGCTCGCGGTGCATGTCACCCGGCAAGACGGGCTGCGCACCGGTCACCCCGAACTGCTCGCCGCCCAGCGCGCGCTGGTCGAGTCGCTCGGCGGCAGCTACCACCAGGTGGTGGCGGATGACGTCCCCCGAGCGCTCGTGGAGTTCGCGCGTGCGCACGCGGCGACCCAGCTCGTGATCGGCGTCAGCCGGCGGGGCCGCCTGGCCGCCGCCCTCACGGGCCCGGGCATCGGCGCGACGGTGATCCGCGAGTCCGGCGACATCGACGTGCACATCGTGACGCACTCCGCGGCGGGCGGCAGGTTCGCCCTGCCCCGAATCACGGGAGGAGCCCTCAGCGTGCGCCGCCGCGTGCTCGGTTTCGCCCTCGCGCTCGTCTGCGGCCCTCTCCTGACCTGGCTGCTCGTCAGCACGCGCACACCGGAGTCGATCACGATCGAGGTGCTCGCCTATCAGCTGCTCGTCGTGCTGGTCGCGCTCGTCGGCGGGATCTGGCCGGCGCTGTTCGCCGCCGTGCTGTCCGGGCTCACCCTCGACATCCTCTTCGTCGCCCCGCTCTACACGGTGGAGGTCTCGGATCCGCTGCACATCTACGCGCTCCTGCTCTATGTGGCGGGCGCGGTCGTGGTCAGCTACATCGTCGATCAGGCGGCGCGGCGTGCCCGCTCCGCCCGACGCTCCGAGGCTGAGGCCGAACTGCTCGCGACGGTTGCGGGCAACGTGCTGCGCGGCGAGAGCGCCGTGCCGGCTCTGGTCTCGCGCACGCGCGAGGCCTTCGGGCTGGCAGGGGTGCGCATGCTCGCCCCCGACGGACACGTGATCGCGGCGGATGGCGAGCCCCTCGCCGACGGCCGCCACATCGACGTTCCGGTGGGACGGCGAGGTGTGCTCGAACTGAACGGTGACGACCTCGATGTCTCCGAGCGGCGGCTGCTCGATGTCATCGTCTCCCAGCTCGATGCGGCCCTCGAACACACCGACCTCGCCGAGACGGCGGCCGCGGCCGACGCGCTGGTCGAGACCGACCAGGTTCGCAGCGCCCTCCTCTCCGCCCTCAGCCACGACCTTCGACGCCCGCTCGCGGCGGCCGTCGCGGCGGTCAGCGGGCTGCGCTCGCCGGGCGCAGCGATGACGGACGACGATCGACGCGAGCTCCTCGCGACCGCCGATGAGAGCCTCGAGACGCTCAGCGCGCTCGTCACCGACCTTCTGGATGTCAGCCGCGTTCAGGCGGGGGTGCTGGCCGTGTCGCTCGCGCCCGTCGACGCGGCGGACGTGGTGCTGTCGGCCATCGATGAACTCGATCTCGGTCCCGGTTCGGTCGAGCTCGCGCTCGATCCCGACCTGCCCCTGCTGCGCGGAGACGGAGTGCTGCTCCAGCGCGTCGTGGTGAATGTGATGGCGAACGCCGCGCGCTACGCACCGCCCGGATCCCGGGTGCGGGTGACGACCAGCCGGCTCGGCGGCATCGCTCAGATC
Source organism: Microbacterium sp. (assembly GCF_035554235.1). Classification (GTDB taxonomy): domain Bacteria; phylum Actinomycetota; class Actinomycetes; order Actinomycetales; family Microbacteriaceae; genus Microbacterium. The sequence goes on from NZ_DATMIO010000087.1 coordinate 7,187, forward strand.
CGGGTCATCGATCACGGCCCCGGTGTCATCTCCGAGCGCAGGGATGAGATCTTCACCCCCTTCCAGCGGCTCGGCGACACCGACAACACCACCGGCCTCGGCCTCGGACTCGCGCTGTCGAAGGGCTTCACCGAGGGGATGGGGGGCACGCTCACTGCTGAAGACACGCCCGGTGGTGGGCTCACGATGGTGATCACCCTGCCGACCGCCGACCGCGAGGATGGGGAACGATGAAGATTCTGCTCGCCGACGACGACCCTCAGATCGTGCGCGCCCTGCGCATCACCCTCACCGCGCACGGCTATGACATCATCACGGCCGATGACGGGGCATCCGCCATCGCTGCCACGGCATCCGCTCACCCCGACATCGTCATGCTCGATCTCGGGATGCCGCGTCTGGACGGCATCCAGGTGATCGAGGCTCTGCGCGGGTGGACGAACGTCCCGATCCTCGTGGTTTCGGGCCGAACCGGTGCGGCCGACAAGGTCGATGCGCTCGACGCGGGGGCGGATGACTACGTGACGAAGCCGTTCCAGATGGACGAGCTGCTCGCGCGGCTGCGCGCCCTCACCCGTCGCGCGGCACCCGCGGGGCCGGTGTCCGAGCCGGTGGTCCGCTTCGGGGACGTCACCGTCGATCTGGTCTCGAAGACCGTCACCCGGGCGGAGGCGTCCGTGCGGCTGACGCCGACGGAGTGGCACGTGCTGGAGTTCCTGGCCCGCCACCCCGGCATGCTGGTCTCGCGGCAGACGCTGCTGACCGAGATCTGGGGCAGCGAGCACATCACCGACACCGGCTACCTCCGGCTCTACATCGCGCAGCTGCGCAAGAAGCTCGAAGCCGACCCGGCCCGGCCGCGGCACATCCTCACCGAGTCCGGGATGGGCTACCGACTCGTGCTGGATTCCTGAGGCGAAGCGGTCAGGGGCTCGGCGCGAGGGGCTGCCGGTGCGGGCGCCCCGACCGGGAACAGCACGCGGGCCAGTGCCCATCCGAGTGCCGCACCGACCAGTTGCGCGGCGATGAACGGCAGGGCGGATGTCGGCGCGATGCCGGCGAAGGTGTCGGTGAACATGCGCCCGACCGTGATGGCCGGGTTGGCGAAGCTGGTGGATGACGTGAAGAAGTACGCCGCCCCGATGTAGGCGCCGACGGCTGGCGCAGCGAGGTGCGAACGGCCCGTCCGGACGAGCGCGAAGATGACCAGGATGAGGCCGGCCGTGGCGACCACCTCGGCGAGCAGAAGATGCCACCCGGATCGATCGGTCGTGCTCCATGCGACCGCGGGTGCCGCGAACATGAGATTGCCGAGGATGGCACCGGCGATGCAGCCGAGCACCTGCGCCGGGAGGTAGCTCGCGGCGACAGACCATTTCCGCCGGTGCAGCACGATGTCGACGAGGGTCACGACGGGATTGAAATGCGCGCCGGACACGGGCGCGAACACGAGGATCAGCACCGCGAGGCCGAGGGCTGTGGCGAACGCGTTCTCGAACAGCTCGAGGCCGACATCGCCGGGGGAGAGGCGCTCGGCGGCGATGCCGGATCCGACGACGACGGCCGCCAGCCCCGCACTGCCCAGGAACTCGCCCACCGCGGCGCGCACGCCGGCGCTCACGAGGCGACGAGCAGACGGGAGACGCGGTCGAGGGCCCCCGGCACGAGCGCGAAGTAGGCCCAGGTGCCGCGCTTGCTGCGGGTGAGGAACCCCGCGTTGGTGAGGATCTTCAGATGGTGCGACACGGTCGGCTGGCTGAGCCCGACCGGCTCGATCAGATCGCACACGCAGGCTTCTGCATCCCTCGATGAGGCCACGATAGAGAGCAGGCGCAGGCGCGCCGGGTCTGCCAGGGCCTTCATCGTCGTCGCCAGCTGTTCGGCCTCTGCCGGCGAGATCGGTTCGCGCACCAGCGGAGCACAGCAGGTCGCGGCGGTGACATCCGTCACGTCGAGCATCGTCGTCATATATCGAGAGTAGTCGATATTGACAGGCATCAATAGTTGGCCGCAGAATCGTATCGAAGTTCATCGATATCCGTGGAGGTACCTGTGACACTGCTCGATCTGACGCCCCGCGTCACCGGAACCGATCGCCGCACGACACTGCCCGTGGCGATCATCGGCGCCGGGCCGATCGGCCTGGCCGCGGCCGCCAACCTCGTCGAGCGAGGCATCGATTTCGTCGTCTTCGAAGCCGGCGACGAGGTTGCCGCGAGCGTCCGCGCATGGGGTCACACGCGACTGTTCTCGCCCTGGAAGCACCTGGTCGACCCGGCATCGCGCCGACTCCTCGAGGCGCGGGGCTGGGAGATGCCGGATCCGGAGCGCGCTCCGACCGGCACCGAGCTCGTCGATGGATATGTCGCCCGGCTGGCAGAGGTCGACGAGATCGCCTCGCGGATCCGGACCGGCGTGGAAGTGATCGGCGTGACGCGGGCGGGCATGGACCGCACCCGCACGAGGGCGCGCGCCGCCACACCGTTCGCGCTGCGCATCCGAACCGCGGGCGGCGAGGTCGACGAGATCGCGGCACGCGCCGTGATCGACGCGTCCGGGACGTACCGTTCGCCGAACTCGCTGTCATCCGGCGGGCTCGACCTCCTGGGGATGGCCGACATCGCCGATCGCGTCACCCCCGCACTCCCCGACGTGCTCGGCCGCGACCGCGATCGGTTCGCCGGGCGCAGCGTCACGGTGGTCGGTGCGGGGCACTCCGCCGCCAACTCGCTGCTCGGTCTGGTGGAACTCGCACGCCAGGAGCCGGGCACCACCGTCACCTGGCTGATCCGCAACGCGCAGGCCGTGCGCGTGTCATCCTCAGCCGATGACGAGTTGGCAGACCGCGCGCGGCTGGGCTCCCGTGTCGACCGCGCTGTCGCCGACGGCCTGATCACCGTGCTGGACGGATTCGAGATCGTCCGCGGGCGACGCACCGCCGACGCGGTCGAACTGGTCGGGCATCGACGCGGCGAGGTCGTCACCCACGTCACCGATGTGGTCGTCAACGCGACGGGCTTTCGCCCCGACCTCGGCATCCTGCGCGAGATCCGGCTCGAGCTGGACGAGATCGTGGAAGCGCCCAGGCGTCTCGCGCCTCTGATCGATCCCAACGTCCACTCCTGCGGCACCGTGCAACCGCACGGCTTTCGCGAACTCGCACACCCGGAGCAGGGCTTCTTCATCGTGGGGATGAAGTCGTACGGGCGCGCGCCGACCTTCCTGCTCGCCACGGGTTACGAGCAGGTGCGCTCCGTCACGGCCGCGCTCGCGGGTGACACCGCGTCGGCCGCCGACGTGCAACTCGTGCTACCCGCCACCGGTGTCTGCTCCACCGATCTCGGCGCCGGAGGCGCCTGCTGCTCGTGATTCGCGTTCGCGAGATGACCACGCCGGACTGACCTGCGGTCGGAAGGATCTGCGCGCAGGGACGCTGGATAGACTGTCGTCTATGAATCGGCGCTCGGACCCGGGAGGCCTCACCACGCTGGGGGATCCGACGCGGGCACGGATCCTCCGGCTGATCCGCGATTCCGAAGATGGACGTGCGCTGGTCGGCGGTCTCGCCGCAGCGCTCGGTCTGCGGCAGCCCACCGTGAGCCATCACATGAAGGCACTTCACGCCGACGGTGTCGTCGTGCGCGAGCCGGACGGGCGCCGCGTCTGGTACTCGATCGCTCCCGAACATGCCGATAGGGTCGACGCCTTGCTGGGCGGTACCGCTCGCACGGCCCCGGCCCCGGACCTGGCGCGGATCGCGAGCGATCTCGCGGTCCGTTTCCGCGGCGTGTTCAGCCCGGAGACCGTTCGGGCGAATGTCGACGAGAGCTACGAGCTTCTGGCCCGCGGCTCTCAGTCGCCGATGCTGTCAAGCCGCACAGCGGCATTCGCTGCGGCCCGCCTGGATGCGCTGAGCCGGGCGGGCTCACGCGCCGACGGCGTTCCGACCGTCCTCTTCGTCTGCGTGCAGAACGCGGGGCGCTCCCAGCTCGCCGCAGGAATCCTCAGACAGCTCGCGGGAGACCGGGTCGCCGTGCGGACCGCGGGGTCGCAGCCCGCGGGCGACGTGCGTCACACGGTCGTCGCCGCGCTCGACGAGATCGGCATCCCGCTCGGGTCGGAGTTTCCGAAGCCGCTGACCGACGAGGCGGTGCGTGCCGCCGACGTGGTGGTCACGATGGGGTGCGGCGACGCCTGCCCTGTCTACCCGGGGCGCCGCTACCTGGATTGGGATCTCGAGGACCCGGTCGGCAAACCCATCGAGCGGGTGCGCGCGATCCGGGACGACATCGAGCGCCGAGTGCGCGAGCTCCTGGATGAACTTGTGCCCGAGAGTTCAGACACCGTTTCCTCTGATCAATAGATGTTGGTCTATGCTTTCGAGAAGAGAGAAAGCGAGACCTTCATGACTCACAAGCCCACCGTTCTGTTCGTGTGCGTCCACAACGCCGGCCGTTCGCAGATGGCGGCAGGATACCTCCGCGCCCTGGGCGGCGACGCGGTCGAGGTTCTCTCGGCCGGTTCCGCGCCGAAGGACACCATCAATCCCGTTGCGGTGCAGGCGATGGCCGAAGAGGGCATCGACATCAGCGAGCACACACCGAAGGTCCTGACCGTCGACGCCGTCCGCGAGTCGGATGTGGTGATCACCATGGGCTGCGGCGACGCGTGCCCGATCTTCCCGGGCAAGCGCTACGAAGACTGGGAACTCGACGATCCGGCCGGGCAGGGCATCGACGCGGTGCGTCCGATCCGCGACGAGATTCGCGCCCGCATCGAGACGCTTCTCACCGAACTGCTCCCGAACTGACCTGTCGCATTCGGCCGCTGTAAGACCCGAGAAGGAAGCACATGCATCTTGTCGCCATCGGCGGGAGCGACGCGGGAATCTCCGCCGCGCTCCGCGCGCGGGAGCTGGATCCCTCCGTCGACGTGACCGTGGTCGTCGCGGACGCGTACCCGAACTATTCGATCTGCGGCATCCCGTACTACTTCTCGGGCGACGTCCATCCGTGGCAGTCCCTCGCACACCGCACGCACGCCGACCTCGAGGCGACCGGCATGCGCCTCCGGCTGGACACTCTCGCGACCGAGATAGACGTGGCGGGGCAGCGCCTCACGGTCCGCGATGCGACGGGCGAGTCATCCATCGCCTACGACGAGTTGATCGTGGGCACGGGCGCCCTCCCGGCCTTTGCCGGCATCCGCGGTCTCGACCAGCTCGGCCCGGGCGACGGCGTACACGTCATCCACTCCATGGGAGACACATTCGCCCTCGACGAGCACCTCGCTCACCGTGCCCCGCGCACTGCGATCATCATCGGAGCGGGATACGTCGGCCTCGAGATGGCCGAAGGCTTCACCGCCCGGGGAATTCGGGTCACGCAGCTCCAGCGCGGCCGCGAGGTGCTGTCGACGCTCGACCCCGAACTGGCCGCCGCGGTGCACGCCGAACTGCTCGAACACGGGGTCGACGTGCACACGGACACCACCGTGACGGCCGTCGAGAAGACCGCCGCAGGCCTCGTCGTGCACGCCGAGTACGGCGGCGAGCACGTCTCGCACACCGCCGATCTGGTGCTCGCCGTCGTCGGAGTCCGGCCGAACACTGCGCTTCTCGAGCGGGCGGGCGCCGGCCTCGGTGCCGGACGCGCCGTGGTCGTCGACGAGCACATGCGCACCGGCATCCCGCACGTCTTCGCCGCCGGCGACGGCGTCGTCACCCATCACCGCCTTCTCGGCGTGACCTACCTGCCGCTCGGCACGACCGCGCACAAGCAGGGGCGCATCGCCGGCGAGAACGCGCTCGGCGGACGTGCACGGTTTGCGGGCTCCGTGGGCACGCAAGTGGTGAAGGTGTTCGACGTGGTCGCCGCTCGCACCGGGCTGCGAGAGCACGAGGCCGCGGCCGCCGGATATTCGCCGGCATCCACCCAAGCCGTCGCCGACGACCACAAGCGGTACTACCCGGGAGCGCAGCCGATCAGCATCCGCATCACGGGCGACACCGACACCGGCCTGCTGCTCGGCGCCCAGCTCGTCGGCCGGCTCGGCACCGAGACCGCGAAGCGGGTGGATACGTATGCGACCGCCCTCTTCGCCGGTCTGACGGTCGAGCAGATCAGCGACCTCGATCTCTCGTACACGCCGCCGCTCGGCTCACCGTGGGATGCCGTGCAGGCCGCCACCCAGGCCTGGTCCCGGGAGCACACCGCTGCGGCGGTGCGCGCATGAACCCGAGGGATGTTCAGCTGCGGCGAGGCCTCGCTACCGTGGCTGGCTTCGTGACGATGAGACCCGGGCTGCCGCTTCCCGGGTGAGTACCCTTGTCACGGTGAAGACCGACCTCAAGAAGGAGCTCGCCTCCTATCGCGCCCGGCGCGGGGAGTTCGCGCTCGTCGACGTGCCGCCGCTGCGCTACCTGATGATCGACGGTCACGGTGACCCGAACACGCAGGCCTACGCCGACGCGATCGCGACCCTTTATCCCGTCGCCTACAAGCTCAAGTTCATGAGCAAGAACGAGCTCGACCGGGACTATGTCGTGATGCCGCTCGAAGCCCTGTGGTGGGCCGACGACATGGCGAGCTTCACGAGCGATCGCGACAAGTCGCGGTGGGACTGGACGGCGATGATCCTCGTCCCGGACTGGATCACCGGCGACCAGTTCACCCGAGCGCGCGCCGCAGCGAGCGACGCACCGGGGATCGAGAAGCTCCGCCTCGAGACGCTGGAGGAGGGCCGCTGCGTTCAGACCCTCCACCTCGGTCCGTTCGACGACGAGGGCCCGGTGCTCGATGCGATGCACCACGTCGTCATCCCCGAGCGCGGTCTGCGGATGACCGGCAAGCACCACGAGATCTACCTGAGCGACATCCGGCGCACCGATCCCGCGAAGCTGCGGACGATCCTGCGTCAGCCGGTGGCCGACGCGGTGTAGCGGGCGCCTTTCGACGGAACGGGTCAGACCTCTCCGGCGTCCACCGCCGCGGCGAGGTAGCGCACCGCCGCTTGTCGCCAGTTGAGGGTCACGTGTGCGTGCGTCATTTCGGCGTCGCGCTTCGCGCGTGACACCGGGTGGCTCGGGAAGCCGGCCTTCGCACCGGTCAACGCGTGAATGCGATTCACGGACCGGAGGGCGGCTCGGACGGCCAACGCGTTGTCCCGTTGTTCCGAAGCGAGGTCGTGCTCTGTGGGGGTGTCGTGACGGGCAGAGCGCTCGGCGGAAATGCGACTGCGGGATTCGACGATGAGGCGTGCAGCGTCGGCATCACCCGCGGCGTCCGCGAACTCGGTCGCGACATAGTCCTGGTCGATCAGGCGTACCTCACCGCCGAGCGCATTCGCAACGCGGGTGTTCGATGCGCCCGTCTCAATGAAGTGCCGCACAGCGCCCAGGGCGGAGCCCACGGCGACCGACGCGAACGTGAAGCGGCCGTGCGAGGGCCACGGCGCATACATGGCATCGAAGGTCGGGTGCAGCTTCCGACGGTCCCGCAGCTTGAACACGGTGTCTTTCGTGAGCTGGGCCCGATGTTCGGGAACGAAGACGTTTTCAACGGCTTTGGTGCGGCTTCCGGTCCCGCGCAGCCCGGTGGGCGTCCAGTCGTCGATGGTGAGCGCCTCCTCGCGTGGGACGAGAAACATGTAGCCTTCCTTCTCCTCGCCGACGGGGGCGTTGAAGATCAACCACTCCGAGAAGTCCGAACCGCTGCAGAAACCCCACGCCCCGCTGAGGAGATAGCCGCCGTCGACACGCTCGGCCGTGGCCTTCATGTTGAGGTTGGTGTTGCCTGCGAGTGTTCGGTAGGTGTCATCCCCCCAGATCTCCTCCTGCACGAGCTCCGGATAGGCGAGGATCGCCATGTTGTCGGAGCTGAGGATCGAGAATACCCATGCGGTCGAGGCGCATCCCTGCGCGAGTGTCATCGCGACCATCGCGTGGTCATGCTCGCTCAGTTCCAGGCCCCCGAACTTCTTCGGCTTGAGGATGTGAAGGAGGCCCGCATCCTGGACGGCACGGTACACGACTCCTGGGATCCGGCGGTTGGCGTCGGTGTCGGCGGCGTGCTCGCGCAACAGCGGCACCAGGTCGCGCGCCGCTGCGAGAATGTCCTCCGACGTCATGTTGGGATCGGGCGGCGTCGCTGGATTCTCGAGGCGGCCGATGTCGAGGATGTCGAAGTTCGAATCGGTGATGGTCATCTCTCTCTTCCTTCCCGGGCCTCCGAGCACGCCGATGAACGTCGTATAGACGCGCAGAGGTGCGTCGGAGCCCAGCTCGGCTGGTGTAGTGCAAGTGGTCCCGATTTGCGCAGTTGTGTCGTGCGTTGCCGCGTGCTGAGGATGCCGATCACACTGATCCCCATCCCCACTGAGCGGACTGGACCCGGACGGCGCTGTACTGCGGTCCGCCCGCGGTGACCTGGCCATCCGACCCCGAAGGGTCTGCCGAGCGGTTTCTCTCCTGCGACCGGATGATGCGCTGAGACAGGTGCTCGGCGGTGCGCTGCATCCGTCGGACGAGACGTTCGTACGATTGCTGGTCGGCCAGGCGAGGAAGCCCGATCGCATACAGTGCCAGCACGACGTCTCCGTCGGCGCCGAAGACAGGGACCTGAACAACGACCACCTTGTTCCAGGAGAAGCCTTGATCGGTCTCGATCTGCCGGCGCATTGTCGCGATGTCGGCCCACATGCGTGCGTATGAGTCGCGGTCGGTGTGGGATCCCCGGATGAGCCGCATGAAGCGTTCGGTCATGGCGCGGTCGCCGGCAATGGCGTAACCACGCTCACGGACACCGCTGAGTTGTCGTTCGATGAGATCACGATCGACCGCGCCCGTAAGGTGGCGAGATGCCTCCTCCCACGCATGCCTCTTCGCTGCAGGCGCCCACGCGGCGAAAACGGAGGCGATCGGGGCCGCCCAGGGGTGCGACGCCCCGACATTGTCGTATGAACCGAACGGCGAGTGCGGGGCGAGGGACGCGAGGGTGACCACCGAGTCACCCAGTTGTGTGTTGACCGTGATCTCGACATCCAGCTCATCCGCCAGCGCCTCCAGCTCGCCCTCGGCTGTGGACGCCCACCGAAGACGCTCGATGAATGCACGGGAGTCGTACCTCTCGCTCGGCGCGGCGAACGAGCCATAGCCTGCTCTCCGAAACAGCAAGGGCATCTCCGCCGCCACAGAGTCAGCGCCGAAGTCCTGTACGCGACCGATCACGAACACGTGATCACCGTGAGTCTGCGCACTTTCAATCGTGGCGTCGAACCATACGGCCGCTTCCGCCAGGCGCGGTGAGCCGGCGGGCGAATCGACGAAGCGGGCCATCGTCCATCGGTCCGGCGACTTCTGTGCGAACGCTCGGCATATGGCCTCATGCTCGGCGGCCAGGACGCTCACGCTGAACTGTCCGTTGCCGATCAACTTCGGCAGCGTGCTCGAATGCACACCCGCGAAAAAGCCGACGAGCGGAGGCTCTTCGCTGACGGCGACGAAGCTGCCGATTGCCATACCGGCCGGCTCTCCCTCGCCCCCGCGCGAAGTGACCAGGCACACCCCCGTCGGATACTCTCCGAGGACGGCCCGCCACCACGCCGACTTCTCGCGCCGCACCTGAACGTCGTCGACCGCGTGAGACGGCATCGTCATTCCCCGTCCATAACCCAGGCACTACTGCAGTGCTTCGACGGGCGTGAACCCGGTGCCATTGAACTGTTGAACGACGATGCCTCCCATAGCCGGTAGCCCGTCCACGGTGGTCGCGATGGCACCGCCAGGGAGGAGGAACGGCGCGTCGAACCCCTCGATGGAGCGCAACGCCTCCATGAAGCTCTCCCGCGTCGGCGCCTCCATGGCCATGAATGCCTGTTCGAGGACCGAGGCGCCGATCCAGCTCCACACGCACTGCGGGAAGCCCGGCACCCCGTCCTGCTTGGTGTGCTCGGCGAGCGCGTCCAGGAACACCTTGCCTTCTTCGCTCGACTGGAAGTCCGGGGAGCCTGCATTCTGCGAGGATGCGGTGGTGTATATGCCGGGGAATGCGTCGGCTACCCCGGACGGCGTCAGGAACGCCGCAGGGCTTGCGGACGTGGAAGGGAGGAACCAGCTCGGCGTCCAGCCGACCTGGGCCGCCTGCTGCAGGGAGCCGATCACGAGCGGCGCGAGCGACGACATGGCGTTGAAGAAGATGTCAGCGTCGGTGGACGCGAGGTCGGTGATCTGTGCTGCTACTTCCGTAGCGGACGCTTCGTATCCGATCTCTTTCACTATCTCGACGTTGTCCGCGCCCTCGATGGCAGTCTTGAATCCATCGACGTATCCACGGCCGAAGTCATCGTTCTGATACAGCACAGCGACCCGGTGGTTTTCGGTCGAGTCAGCGAGAAGCCGCCCGAACGCCTCGCCCTCCTGTTGATAGATCGGTAGCAGCCCGAGTTGCCACGGGCTCTGTTCGCGATCGCTGAAGATCGGGTCGCCGGTCTGCAGCAGCACCTGCGGAAACTCTTCGGCAATGGCAGCCTCGCGCCACGCACGATTCGTGGGAGTGCCCAAGCTGAAGGCAGCCCCGAACAGATCGTCCGCGACCATCTGCTGAAAGTTGGCGAGAGCCCGCTGCGGGTCGTAGGCGTCATCGTATGCCTTCAGCTCGACGGTCCTCGTCTTCCCATCACCGAATTCGACACCACCCTCAGCGTTCTTGGCTTCGAAGTACGCGACGGCCCCGTCGACAGCGCAGTTGCCTACCCCCGCAGCGTTGCCGGTAAGCGGAGACGTGATGCCGAAGGTGATCGAGGTGTCGGTGATGCCCGGCGAGGAGACGGGCGTATCTCCGCCTGTTCCTTCGGAGGCCCCGCGGCTGCAGCCAGCGAGGAGAAGGGTCGCAATGCCGATCGACGCCACCGTGACCGTGACTCGTTGGTTAGCGCTGGTTCTGTTCATGGCAACACTGCCTCTCATCTTCTGCGATGCACAAATCGCCCGCTCGTCCTTGAGCTGGCATGCCCCGAAACTTTCAATCGACGTCTCCGGGGGGATCCGAGATGTGTTTCTGGGTTGATGCCAACTATGCGATCGCGACGTTCACCGATCAAACACAACAATTCGACGAAGAAACCCGGTCCAGGTGTGGATAGGCTGGCGAAGTGCCAATAGACGACACGATTGGCGCCGGTGTGGCGCGCGGAGAGTTGACCTTTCGCCAGCTCTCCCATTTCGTCGCGGCAGCAGAGGTGGGAACGATTTCGGGTGCCGCGGATCGGCTCCGCTTCTCGCCATCGGCGATCTCGGCCTCCATCACAGAACTGGAGAGGGCGCTCGGGGTCGAGCTCTGCATCCGCCGTCGAGCTCAAGGCATCACGCTGACATCGACCGGCAGGCTGGTGCTGACCAGGGCGAAGCGACTGCTCTCCGACGTCGCCGAACTGGGGTGGGCCGTTCGCGGGGACGGCCACGAACTCGTGGGGCCTTTGGTCGTTGGGTGCTTCGTTACCCTCGCACCGGCCCTGCTCCCGCGCCTGCTGGAAGAGTACGAGAATCTGCACCCGCGCGTCACGATCGACTTCGTCGTCGGCGCGCAGGACGAACTGCTGCACGCCCTGCATTCCGGAGCGATCGATGTCGCGCTGATGTACGACCTCGGAGGATGGGCGGCGATCAACAGGTTCGCGCTCTTCGAGGCACGCGGCTATGCCCTGTTCGGCGAGAAGCATCCGCTCGCGATTCGCGACGGCGACACCGTCACACTCGAGGAACTCGCTCCAGAGCCCCTCGTGCTGTTCGACCAGACACCCAGCACGCGCTATGCGATGTCGATGTTCGAGGCACGCGGACTCACACCGCACGTCCGCCACACGACTCACGCCTTTGAACTGACACGATCCATCGTTGCTCGTTCGGATTCCGCATACGCGGTCCTCGTTCAGCGCCCTCCGAACAAGAAAAGCTACGAGGGACTGCCGGTCATAGAAAAGGAGATCATCCCGCCGCCGCCTGCAGTCTCAGTTGTGCTTGCCTGGGCAGGCGAAGTCGAGCTCTCGGCGCGCGCGCGAGCGCTGGCCGACATCCTTCACAGCGACTATCCCGCGCGATGAGGCACCAGTCCCAACTGGCGCCTCAAAAGTAAGTCATGACCAGCTGTACTCTCCCGTCGGCGTGGTTCTAGAACGAGATGTCATGAATGTCGTCGTGGTGACACTAGACATGTAGAAGCACTCATCAACCCCAAGGGATCCATGTACGACGCCGATGCCGACGCCGAGCTCATTCGGCTCGCTGTGATCGGTGACCGCGGGGCATTCTCGGCGCTGTTCGCTCGCCATTCCAAGGCCGTGTACGTCTACGCCTGGGCAATGACGCGGAACGATCGGGACGCGGAGGACATCACACAAGAGGTATTCGTCGTTGCGTGGCGTCGACTGAGCGCGATCCGCATCGTGGAGTCATCCGCCTTGCCGTGGCTGCTCGTGACGTGCAGAAATATGGGTCGTAATGCACTTCGGGCCCGGCGCGACACGCTTTCCCTTGACGAGTCGCTGCTTCCTGGGGATCACACACGGCAAGAGCGCCTCGAAGAACTGAGCTGGGTACAGGCGGAAATCAGCCGGCTCGGGGGGATGGATCGCCGCGTCGTGCACCTGTGTCTCGTCGAGGGCTACTCGTATGCCGAGGCCTCGGAGCACCTCGGTATTACGCGAGCCGCCATCGCGAAGCGCGTCGAGCGACTCAGGGCCACGTTGCGGCTCACCTTGAGGGGTGAGTCATGACGGCTCCGCGGGAAGGCATCTACCTGGATGCGGCGCTTCAGGTTATCGGCCAGCATGTGGATGAGCGCATCGACGAACTTTTGCGCAGGCGTCGTCTGCGAGTGAGGATCGGCATCTGCGCGCTGGCGATGCTGACACTCGCGACAGGGTCTGTGGCCGCGGTCGCGCTCACCTCGAGCGTTCCGGACGCCCTTGTCTCCGCGCCGACAGCGCGGGTGGATGGCGAGTTGCGTTGTGTCGAGGGTGTGGACGCAAGCGCCCCGGCCTACTTCTCGGTGCGGTACTCGGGCCAGATAGAGGTCGATCCGGTCGACTGGTGCTCAGCGGCATGGGCTGCGTTGGATGCCGATCCCGAAGGGGTCTCCGCCGCGAGCCCGGACCGTCTGATCGCGTTGGCGGCCGAGCTGGCCAGCTCTCACGTTCAGTCTGCGATCGACGAGACCCAAGTACGCGAGGCCACATTCGGCCTCATCACGACCGGCGGAGGATTCGGGCTCCCCGCCATGGCCGCGTGCACGCGGCCTGACGACCCGCGCGTCACCGTCATCTCGGTGGCGCGCGGGTCGGAGCCCACAGACCCCGCGAGCTGGGCGAAGCGGTGCGCTGCCGAAGACTCTCGAGTGGCCGGCGCGCCGTGAGCCTTCGCGCCGTGCCCGGCCCCCTGACCCGGCTCCTCCGACAGCCGCTTCGTGCGGCCGCCATAGTCCTCCTCGTAACGATCGCCGTCGCCGCATCTGGCATTCAGAGCGCCGCCGCGGCAGCTTTGCAGGCGACGCTGGATGACGAGTGGCGGGGAACATACGACATCCTCGTGACTCCACCCGACGCGATGAACCCGATCAATGGCATGCTGCCGCCGAATACGCTGGCAAGCACTGGTGAGGGAATGACGCTGGATGATCTGGCCGATGTTCGAGCAGTGGGGGGTGTGGAGATCGCCGCGCCCATCGGCGAAGTGCTGGTGCCCGCCCTGCGGTTTGCGCAAGCCAGGGTGGCGATTCCCCGCGGTTTCGTCGGGGCCAGCGAGCAGCCGCAGGCGTATCGAGTAACGGCGACCTATTCCACGAACGACGGCCTGGGGGAGCGCCTCGTCGAAACCCGCACCCTGAAGGTGGTCGTGGATGAGGCCGCAGCAACCCGACCAGAGCCCGACATCTCCGCCTGCATGCAGGGCGAGAGCTCCTGGCAAGGCCGACGCGGAAGCTACGAAGCGGACCCGGTGAAGTATCCTGCGCTACGCCTCGCGAGCTGCAAGCACAGCGTGCAGGGCGATGGTGTCACGATCATCTCGGACGGCAACCAGTACTCCTCCACACGGGACGGGTGGGGCCCGCGGGACGCCGCGCTGAGCGTCACCCTTCCCAGCGCTCCGCAGACCATCACCCGCGTGACGCTGATCGACCCCGTGGCGGAACGTGCGCTGCTCGGACCCAAGGGGGCTTTCCTCGATCCCCTAGCGGCAGTCGCGCCTACGGTTTCCACGTCGCTCGCCGACATGGAAGCGTGGGCGACAGCGGCGAGGGATGCATTCGGTGACAGATTCCTCGATCAACTCGCACGTGGTACCGCGGCCACCGATGCCAGCTATTCGGATGGCGAGCTCGACGACTTGCGCCGCCTCTTCGCAGACAATGGCGACGACTGGGACGAGATGATGAGGGAGGGCCGCGAGGACGTCCGCTATGCGCCCATCATGGTGTCCGAGGCTACTGTCGCGGATCTGCAGCTCAAGATCGACGTCGAGGCCTTCGGTGCGGCACCGGCGGTCACCCGCGCCGACGGTTCAGAGCCCTACGCTCTCCCTGACGGGCTTGCGGACGGTGCGGCAGGTACTCCAGTGGGCAGCTCTGTCGGCGATGTGTCCGGTCTGCTGAATCCGTTCATCGCGGTGGCGCCCGCATTGGTTTGGCCGGGAGCGGATCTTGATGCCGCGGCCGGCGTCCCGGACTGGGACTCCCTGAGCATCATGGCCACGGGATCGTTGCGTTCACCCGAGTACGCGAATGATGCTGGCGGCATTGCGCTCAATGCGACAGGCTATCGCTCGCCGATCCATGAGAACGCGATGCCGATTGAAGCCTTCAGGCTCAAGGACGATCCGTCCGATCTCGGCGTCGAGGCTGCATATGCCGGAGTGATTCCTGACGGGACCGGCAGCACCGCGATCGTAGCGACGCCGATCGGCTCCTTCGACCCGGCCGAACTCGGCATCGACGAAGGCGCCGCAGACTATGTGCCCCTCGGCGCGTATGCGCCCGTCGGATCCACCATCTCCGACGGCGACCATGAGGGTGTCACTATGCTGCCCAGCCTGGCCGGCCTCGGACTTGTCTCACCTCGCACGGCTGCGATCGCGTCGATCGGCAGTGCAGGGCTCTGGGGGGACGACGCTCCGATCGACGCCATCCGAGTACGCGTCGGCGGCATAAGCGGCTACACGGCAGACGCCACGCGCGAGGTCGTCACAGTGGCGCAGGCCATCGAGGCGCTTGGCTTCAGCACCTCGATCGTCGCGGGCTCCTCTCCCGCCGACGTCGACGTCACGGTTGGAGGTTACGCGTTCGGCGTTGCGAGCCCTGACACCGCGCAATCCGTCGGAACCCTCGGTGCCGTCACGCAGCGGTGGTCGGAACTCGGAGCGGCCGCCCGCGTCGAGCTGTCGGTGTCGGCTTCGACCCTCGTCGTATTCGGTATCGCGCTCACGGCGGCGGCGTCGCTCCTCGGCGCAGTGCAGCTCGCGGGCATCAGTGCACGACGTGAACAGTCGACGGTCATGCGCGAGATCGGCTTGACCAAGCCGCAGATCATCGGGTGGCTGGCATCGGAGGAGGTGCCCGGCCTCGCGATCGTCGCCGCCGTCGCCGCGGCGTCTTACCTGCTCTCCGGAGGTTCGTCGATCTCGGCGATCGCCGCCGTGCTCATGGTCGCAGTCGTGGCGATCCTGGCGGTCGCTTCGGTGGTCGCCGGATCGCGCCGCGCCTCCCGGCACGGAGGGTCAGCGCCCCGCCGCACACTCGGTGCGCGGTCGGTCGCGGGTTTCGGCGCCCGACAAGCACTCGTGCATCCGCTCACCACGCTCGTGCACGGGCTCTCCATTGTGATCGTCGGGCTCTCGTCCACCGGCCTCGTCGCGGTGGTCCTCAGCGCCCGCGCCGATGCTGGTGATAGCAGCCTGGCCGCACTCGTGAGCAACAGCCAGTTGCTGCCGCAGGTTCTGCTCGGAGGAGTCGGGATCGCCGGCGGCATCCTGCTCGCCCGTCTCACCCGCCGCCTCGATCTGGAGCGTCGCGCGGCACAATGGGAGACGCTGCGAGCAGCCGGCTGGTCGAGTGGAGAACTCGCCCGCGCGCAGCGTGCGGAGAGCCTCGTCATCGTCGTCCCATCGATTGTCGTCCTGGGCGTTACCGCCTGGTTCGGTGCGACGATGCTCGGGCTGGAGCCGCCCCCACTCTTCGCCGTCGTCGCCGTCGTCGCCGGAGCAGTCGGGGCGCTGGTCGCTCTCACAACACGTCGTAAGGGATTTGCCTGATGAGTCATGCAGCGACACAAGGTTCGTCATCCAGGGGTCGGCTCATGGCGCCCTCGCCGCCTGTTGCCCTGAAAGGCGTCACTATCCAGTACGAGCGCCCGTCTGACGGGCCACTAGAGATCGTGCACGACTACGACCTCACACTTGAACGCGGGGCAATGCACTGTCTCGCCGGACGCAGCGGTTCAGGCAAAACCAGCATTCTTCGCGTCGCTGCCGGACTCATCCCTCCCGCCGCGGGTTCCGTCAGCTGGGATGGGCTGGAGATCACCGGACTCGCGGACGACGTCGTCACAGCAAAGCGGCGCCGACACGTGGGGTACCTCGACCAGCGAGGCAACCTGATCCCCGGGCTGACAGCGCTCGAGAACGTCTTGCTGCCGGGGGTTCCGGAGCGTCGCACTCGTGAACTCGCGCGGCGTGCCCGCGACCTCATGAATCGGCTCGGGGTGGGTGCACGCGCCACGCACCATATCGATCGACTTTCGGGTGGTGAGCGGCAACGAGTGGCGTTTGCCCGTGCGCTGCTCCTGCACCCCGGCGTCGTGATGGTGGACGAGCCGACAGCGAGCCTCGATCGCGCGAGCGCCGACTCCCTCATCGCCATGCTGCGCGATCTCGTCGATGACGGGTACGCCGTACTCGTGGCGTCGCATGACGAGGGGTTGATCGCCGCCGCCGATTCTCGGACCTGGCTCACGTGAGGGGCGCGCTGGACTGAGTCCGGTGGATGGGGTGCCCTGGCTACGGTCCACCGCTCACGCCGCCGAATCGTGCCCCGATGGTCGAACCTGCCACGTCGCCGCCCAGCCGGATGGGGAGGGGGCAGTTGTGGTCGCTCTGAGCGGGCGGATGCGGCACTAACTGCCACGTTGCGGCGGCTGAGCGGGGGCGGATGCGGCACGACCTGCCACTTTGCGCGGTCTGATCGGGCGTCGCCGTCTAGGTAGCAGCAGGTGTGCACGCGGCTGAATCGACGCGCGATCCCTCGAGACCTGGGATCGGGGAGCGGAGGATGGGGGATTCGAGCTCCGATTTTCTGGGATGCGAGTACCCTATTCTGCCGCGTGGTCGCGACGACGGTTCGATCTTCATGATGCTGACGTCGTTGACGACGTCAAGACTCAACGCACCGACATCCGCCTGATCTTCTCGGCGTAGCCGTCGAGCACTTCGAAGATCCCGCGGTGCTGCCACACGCGGTTCCGGCTCTTCCCCGTGCTCTCGGTGAGCACACCGCGATCGGTGAGCGTGTCCAACGCGCGAAGCGCGCCCATCTCACCTAAGCCGAGGGTGCTCATGAGGTACTTCGTGTTCACCGCGGGTTGACCGACGAGAGCGGGGAGGATCCTCCACGCCGCCGCATCGGAACGCAGACCCTTCAGCTTTTGGCGGGAGTCCTCGAGTTGCGCGACGAGGTCGTCGACGAGCTGGGTCCCTGTGGTGGCGGCGATCCGACTGGCCGAGGCGAACTCACTGACGATCGGCTCGGCATCTCCGGAGCGGAACGCGGTCAGCGCAGCGAAATAGCGCTCGGTGTCGACGAGGAGCCCAGCCGATATCGGCACGGCAGTGGACCCGACGAGTCCCTTGTTGCGCAGGATCGACTGCGCGAGTGCGCGCCCCGTGCGGCCGTTGCCATCGGGAAAAGGGTGGATGGTCTCGAACTGGGCGTGCGCGACGGCGACCTGCACAAGCACGGAGATGTCTTGGCGCTTGACGAAGCCCACCAGATCCGCGACGGCGCCGGGAATGCGGTCATGGTGGGGAGCTACAAACTCTGCGAGGCGGGGGCCGGCCTCACCGGGACCGATCCACACTTGCTCCGAGCGGTAGCGACCAGCGTCCTCCTCGAAGCCGCGTTGGTGGAGCATCAGCGCCTTGTGCATCGCGAGGATCGAGTCCTCGCTGATGTCGTCCGATAGTCGCAGCGCTGCTTCCATGGCGCGGACGTTGCCGATGACGGTGAGCGCGTTTGCCTTGTCGCCCTCGTCGATCTCGGCGAGGGCGAGCTGCTTCGCCGACGTCGTCAATTGCTCGATCTGCGAACTGGACGCCGACTCTGTGCGCAGCAGGATGGCCGCCATTGGCCCCAGCGCCGGGTCGTCGGTACCCAGCCGGCTCTTTGCATGCTTGTCGAATACCACGAGCTCCCGGGTCGCGTCCTCGACGTTGGCGGAGATATCACCGGGAATGCGGGGATTCCAGTCCAGGATGAGTGCCGTGACGGTGGCGTCATACGGGCCGGTCTGGCGCAGTACCTCGGCGCGCGAGTGCATCTCGGGCGCCTGCGGTTTCCAGTCGTATGGCTCACGCGACACTGCCTCGATGGGAATGCTCGCGGCGGAGGGTGTGGGCATAGACCCAGTGTACCAACACTTATAATGGTAAGTGTTGGTAATTCCCTTCTCTCCTACAGGGCTCGAGGTTTGGGTGCCGAGATGCGAAGTGTTGTCACCGCGAACCGACACCAACAGTTAGACGTGCAGCTGTTGGTAACGTCTCCGGTGCCCCGCACGTGCGGCGGTCACCAGGTGAGCCAGCACTATCACCGTCATCCGCCTCGACACCGGCGAAATCCTCAGCGAAACCACACCGACCCAACCCGGGGCTATTGGCGAAACCAACTCACCCCACCCGGCAGATGGCCCCAGAGAACGACCGATGTCTCGCGACAGATGAGACACATGTCGCGAGACATCACAGAGCGGAGGATAGGGGATTCGAACCCCTGAGGGC